>JAGPVU010000134.1 GCA_018066825.1 Cycloclasticus sp. | reverse complement strand
CACTTTATTGGCCTTGCTGCCGAAGGAAGTGATAGAAAAAGACTACGGTTGTGGCGACCCATCACGTTATGTGCAAGCAGGTGATGTGGTATTGGATTTGGGTTCAGGGTCTGGAAAAATTTGTTATATGGCGGCGCAATTAGTGGGTGATTCAGGCCGTGTTATTGGCGTGGATATGAACGATGACATGCTCGCCTTAGCAAGAAAGTACCAAGCGGAGATGGCGCAAAAACTGGGCGGCGATAAGGTGAGTTTTGTCAAAGGGCAGATTCAAGATTTAAAGACCAATCTCGATCAACAGAATAACGAACAGCCGATGATCGCTGATAATTCGGTGGATCTAGTGCTGTCTAACTGCGTGCTAAACCTCGTGAATGATAGCGATAAAAAACAATTGGTCGAAGAAATATTTCGCGTCGTTAAACCGGGCGGGCGTATTGCCATTTCTGATATCGTGGCAGACGAAGTGATTCCTGCCCATTTAAAAGCAGATCCGGAACTCTGGTCGGGTTGTATTTCAGGTTCGTTCCTTGAGGACGAATTTTTAGAGAGCTTTAAACAAGCGGGCTTTTTAGCGGTTAAATACGATAAGTGGGACGCAAAACCTTGGAAAGTAGTCGAAGGTATTGAGTTTCGTTCAGTGACACTTACTGCGGTTAAGGGGCAATCAGTAGCCTGTATCGACAAAGGACACGCGGTGATTTACAAAGGCCCTTACGCAGAAATCAGCGACGACGAGGGCCATGTGTATTACCGTGGCAAACGGATGGCGGTGTGTGAGCGCAGCTACAACTTTATAATTAACAGTCCCTACGCAGATGATTTTATTGGCATAAGTCCAGCCAAGTTATCTGAAGGGCAGGCTTGGTGCGCGCCGTCTGGCACGCTTCGTCCTGCGAGTGAAACTAAGGGCTCGCAACACAGTCAGGTAAATTCGGGCGGTTCATGTTGTTGAATTAATCTAGGCCGGCTGTCTTAATGCAGAAAAAAATCGCTATTATTATCCCCACTTTAAATGAGGCCAAGGTGTTGCCGACAACTTTATTGTTGTTGCAGCCATTACGCCAGCACGGCGTTGAGTTGATAGTGGTTGATGGGGGTAGTGTTGATAAAACACGTGAAGCAGCACAAGGCTTAGTCGACCACTGCATAGAATCGACAGCGGGGCGGGCGCATCAAATGAATCAAGGGGCGAGCCTCGCGACAGCTGATCTATTGGTGTTTTTACACGCTGATACGCAATTGCCTGACGATGCTTACCAGTTACTAAACGGTATACCCAGTGATTCGGTGTATTGGGGCCGTTTTAATGTGCGCTTGGATGGTCCGCAGTGGGCGTTTAGGCTGATCGAGCACATGATGAATTGGCGTTCTTGTCTAACTGGCATGGTCACGGGTGATCAGGTGATGTTTGTGAGTAAAGCCTTGTTTGAACGCGTACAAGGGTTTCCGTCTATCGCTTTGATGGAAGATATAGCGATCAGCAAACGACTTAAAAAATACGCGAAACCGGTTTGTTTAAAAAGTACGGTACTTACGTCAAGCCGCCGATGGAAACAGCAGGGCATATTGCGTACAGTATTGTTGATGTGGTGCTGTAGGTTGGCGTACTTTTTTAATGCTGACCCTGCTGCATTAGCAAAAAAGTACGCCAATCGTGACCATTAAATAGCTTGTTCGGCGTTTTCTTTTGGCGCTAGCTTAGTTAATAGTAGTTGTTTTAGGCGTTCCAACACTGCAAGGTCTGTAATCATTTTATCGTTGCCATCGGTGATGTAAAAGATGTCCTCGGCTTTGCTACCCAAGGTGGCGATTTTGGCGTTGCGTACGTTAATTTTACATTCACTAAAACATTGCCCAATGCGTGAGAGCACGCCAGGTTCGTCGTGAGTGTTAATTTCTAATACGGTATAACGATCGAGGTGATCATCGCTAAACGTTACGGTTGTTTCAGTGTTGAAGTGTTTAGATTGGCGCGTTTTATGTCGCTTAACCGATAACTGTGCCTGTTCGGGGTGTACTAAATTATGCCGTAATACATTGGCAATTGAGTGCTCGCGTTCCAAATCGCCAATAGGGGTGCCATCGGCTTCTAAGATATGGAAGCTGATCAGTGAAATACCCTCGTGTGTGGTGATAATTCTAGCGTCTAGGATATTTAAGGCCAATTGATCTAAGGTAGCGGTGCACAAGGCAAAGGTACCGTGTCGATCATCGATATAAATAAAGACTTCAGCACCACCGCGATTGGTCTGCGGCCGTAGTAGGACTAAGGGGAGTTGATCTGTTGGACACGAGGCGATGGCGAGGGTGTGCCAGATGCTGTCTTCAACGGAAAAGCGTGAGAAATAGTCTTTACTGATGCTTCGCCAGACAGTGTTAATCTTGTCGTCATCTAGACCGCGAGCATGTAAGCCTAGGCGCGCTTGATACTGCAGGTCAGAAAATACATCATCGTCGTTACTGGGTGTTTGTAGCCCGCGACGCAACACTTTTTGTGTATTGTAATAGAGTTCCTTCAGCAACGAGCCTTTCCAGTCGTTCCATAAAGTTGGGTTGGTGGCTCTGATATCAGCTACGGTCAAAAGGTATAAGTAGTCGAGATACTCTAGGCTGCCAATCTTTGAAGCAAATTGATGGATGATCTTAGGGTCATTAATGTCTTTGCGTTGAGCTGTCATTGACATAATCAGGTGGTTTTTAACAACCCAACCAACTAAGTTGCTGTCGTAGTCATTGTAGTGGTGTTTTTTGCAAAACTCGATGGCGTCAACCATGCCAAGGTCTGCGTGATTGCCGCCCCGACCTTTGGCTATATCATGAAATAAGCCAGCCAAATAAAGTAATTCAGGTTTTGCGATGTTTTTAAACACCTCATAACAATGGGGCAGTTCATCCTGGTGTTTTTTTAATGCAAAACGGCGCATGTTCCGTACGATAAATAAGGTGTGCTGATCGACTGTATAGGCGTGAAATAGGTCGTATTGCATGCGTCCGACAATGTCATTAAAGGCGGGAATGTAAGCGCCTAATACGCCATAACGATTCATTCGTCTAAATTGGCGGGTAATGCCGTGTGGTTGACGAATGATGTCTAGAAAAATATGTTGTGCTTTTGGGTTGGCTCTAAACTCATCGTTAATTAAATGTAGGTTTTCTTTAATCAAGCGAATGGTCGCAGACCTAACGCCCTTAATATCGGGGTGTTTTTGTAGTTGGAAAAATATGTCTAATAAGGCCGTGGGGTGTTCAGTAAACGTATTAGGGTGGGTGACCTCAATGTAGCCATTAAGTACGCGAAATGATTCATTAATGGGATGAACGTCGAGCGTTTTGTTTTGCATGGCTTCTGTAAAAACCTGAAGCACGAGCTCGTTAATTCGTTCAAGATCCATCACCGTTCGGTAATACTGCTGCATAAAGCTTTCAACGGCTAGGTTATTGTCCCCATCCTCATAGCCAAAGGCGAGTGCAAGGCTTTTTTGATAATCGAATAACAAGCGATTTTCTGGGCGGTTTGCTAATAGGTGTAGCTCAAAACGCACTTGCCAGAGAAACCGTTGTCCTTTAATCAGTTTTCGGTATTCACGCTTAGTTAAAAACGCGTTATTGACTAACTCACCTAGGGAGTTTGAGCCAAAATAGCGTTGCGTTATCCATTGGATGGTTTGAATGTCCCTTAAGCCGCCGGGGCCATCTTTAATATCAGGTTCAAGATTGTAGGCAGTATCACCAAATTTTAGGTGCCTTTTTTGTTGTTCATCGACTTTGTGTTGGAAAAACTCGATCGGCGACCAAAGTTGATCAGGGCTGATTTCTTTGATCATCTGATTAAATAGCTCAGCGGAGCCAATAATAAGCCTAGATTCCATAAGGTTGGTAATCACGGTAACGTCTAATTGCGACTGCTCATTACAGTCTTCTAATGTGCGTACGCTAAGACCGGGCTTGAGTCCGATATCCCATAAAAAGGTGCTAAAGGATTCAATGCTTGTTTGGTACTCGGCAAGTTTTTCTTCATCAAAGATGATTAGTAGATCGATATCTGAAAAGGGGTGCAATTCGGCGCGGCCATAACCACCGGTTGCAATGAGTGATAACTCGCCTGCATAGGCGCCGAGAAAATCGTTCCAAGCACTGCTTAATAATTGATCAATAAAATCGCTGCGTGCCTCCAGCAGCACTTCGATGGGCGTTTCTTCTTTTGAGCGCTGGATTAGCTGTTCATTAAACTGCTGAATGGCTTTTTTAACGTCTTTAATGTTGCGTGAGGGGTTGTTTTCGAGCCCGTTTTTACTGCTCATGGATTGTAAGCCTCAGCTGGGATATGTGTGGGCTCTATCGTTTCGGATGAACGGAGTGTGAATATTTCAAAACCCGTGGCGGTCACAGCCAGGGTATGTTCAAACTGTGCGGATAGGCTCCTGTCTTTGGTGACAACGGTCCAATCATCGGGCAATAATTTTACGTGGCGCTTGCCGGCGTTGATCATCGGTTCGATGGTGAACGTCATGCCTTCTTCCAGTGTGATGCCGGTATCAGGTTTGCCATAATGTAGTACTTGGGGTTCCTCATGAAAAACACGCCCGATACCGTGGCCGCAATACTCTCTAACGACTGAATAGCGCTTGCCCTCGACATAACGTTGAATGGCGTGACCGATATCACCTAATTTGACACCGGGTTTTACTAGGCTGATGCCGAGATATAAGGCTTTTTGTGTTGTTTCAATCAGGCGCTTAGCTAGGATGCTCGGCTCTCCGACCACAAACATTTCACTGGTGTCGCCATGGAATTCGTCTTTGATAACGGTGATATCAATGTTAACGATATCCCCTTTCTTTAACACTTTATGACTGGGTATACCGTGGCATACTGTATGATTTACCGAGGTGCAAATAGACTTTGGGAAACCGTGGTAGTTGAGCGGTGCAGGTATCGTGTGTTGATGATTGACCATATAGTCATGGCAACGTTGGTCAAGCTCTTCCGTGCTAACGCCGGGTGCCACGTATTCGGCGATCATTTCCAGTACATCGGCAGCTAATCGACCGGCAATACGCATTTTTTCAATTTCTTCAGGACTTTTTAGGCTGATGCTCATAATGTGTTTAACAGTGTAATATCGACGATAGAGTGGTGATTATAACTGGTTTAGATTGTCGTTATGGGCTAAATATGGTATAAAGCGTCGCCACTTTTGGCAACAACGATCACATGCATTAACACATTCGGTAGGGTGCTTGAAAAAATCAGGTTACCGTTTAGGATGCGTGGTAGTTATCAACCCGAGTCATGCCAGTTTATCTGGAAGGCTATAACAATGAAGGAAGTATAAATGTCTAATATTACAATGCGTGAAATGCTCGAAGCAGGTGTTCATTTTGGTCACCAAACGAGATACTGGAATCCTAAAATGGCCCCTTACATCTATGGTGAGCGTGGCAAGATTCATATTATTAACTTAGAAAAAACATTGCCATTATTTAATG
>JAGPVU010000126.1 GCA_018066825.1 Cycloclasticus sp. | reverse complement strand
GTTATCGCAGTCGGAACGGGCAAGGCGTTAAAGATTGGCAGCCAAGGTGATGTGGATGTGGTGTTTGTACACGCACCCGCTGCCGAGTTGGCCTATGTCGCATCGGGGGATTTTATTGACCGCGCTGCGGTGATGCATAATGACTTTGTTATTGTTGGACCGGCGAGCGATCCTGCGGCAATCGCGTCTGCTACGACAGCATCACAGGCGCTACAAAAAATAGCACACGCACAAGCGAGATTTGTTTCAAGGGGTGATGATTCAGGCACGCATAAAAAAGAAAAACTGCTTTGGAAAGCGGCGAACATAAGTCCTTCTGGCACATGGTATGCCGAGGCGGGTCAAGGGATGGGCACAGTGCTGACCATCGCCAATGAAAAGCAGGCGTACGCATTAAGCGACCGCGGAACGCAAATTGCGATGGTGGATAAATTATCACTCGAGGTGCTGTTTCAGGGCGATAAGACTTTGTTTAACCCGTATCACGTGATGGCGGTTAACCCGGTTAAACATGCAGGCGTTAATTATGACCTAGCGACTAAATACATCCGTTTTGTTACTAGCGCTGAAGGGCAGGCGATTATTGCGGGTTTTAAAAAAGGTGGGCAGCAATTATTTTATCCCGACGCGCAATAAGTTAACGATCAAAAAGCCTGCTAGAGGATAAGCAGGCTTTTATGGGCGGTCTTATTTGGCGCGTGACCAAATGGCAGCCAATAAGGAGCCGCTTAAGTTATGCCATAAGGAAAATAGCGCGCCGGCTAAGGCCGCGGCAGGTGCAAAATACTTAACCGCCAAGGCAACGGCTAAGCCTGAGTTTTGCATGCCGACTTCGATTGCTAAGGTTTTGCAGGTGCGCTTATCCATCCCCAACATACATGGAATCCAATAGCCAACGATTAAGCCCAAGGCGTTATGTAAGGCCACGGCAACCACAAGCAGTATGCCAATCGAACCAAGTTGTGGCTGGTTGAGCGCAACGATAATGGCAATAATTAAAACGATTGAAAAAACGGAAATCAAAGGAAAAACTTGTTTTATTCGCCCGAGGTAAGCACTAAAGAAATGATTGATGATAAGCCCGGCAGTGACCGGCAAGATAATGATTTTAACGATATCCAGTAGCATCTTCATCGCCGGCACGTCAATCTGCTTGCCGAGGTATAACAGGCTTAGTAGCGGCGTCATCACCACCGCCAATAGGGTGGAAAAGGTGGTGATGGTGATCGACAGGGCGACATTGGCTTTAGCCAGATAGCAGATAACATTAGAGGCCGTGCCGCCGGGGCTGGCGCCGACGAGGACCATGCCGGTTGCGAGCATCAGGGGTAATTGCAAATAAGACGAGAGAGCCCAAGCAAAAAAAGGCATGCATAAGAATTGTATTAAAAGACCGAGAAAAATGGGTTTTGGTGACTTTAAAATGGCAAGAAAATCGTTGGCCTTTAAACTGATCCCCATACCAAACATCACCAAGCCAAGTAAAAAAAACAAGCTGGGTTTAAGTGGCGTAAACAGGGCGGGGAAACCATAGGCTAAAGCCGATAGTAAAATTGCCCACAGTGGGAAAAGTTTGGTGGCTAAGTTCATCATCTAACGCTTTGTTAACCCGTTTGACTAACGGAGGCCTTGGTTAAAAAATCTTTTAAATAGTGGCCGGTATAGGAATCGGCATAGCTGGATACAGTTTCAGGATCGCCTTGGGCGATCACTTGGCCGCCGCCATCGCCGCCTTCAGGCCCAATATCAATAACCCAATCGGCGGTTTTAATCACGTCTAGGTTGTGCTCGATGATGACCAAGGTGTTGCCGTGATCTCTTAGTTTATGCAGCACACTAAGAAGCTGTTTAATGTCTGCGAAGTGCAAGCCGGTGGTTGGTTCGTCAAGGATATAAAGCGTTTTGCCGGTATCGCGCTTAGATAATTCACGCGACAGTTTGACGCGTTGTGCCTCACCGCCTGATAAGGTGACGGCGTTTTGCCCGAGCGTAATATAGCCTAAACCAACTTCCATCAAGGTTTGTAGTTTTCTGGAAATAACGGGAACTGCGGAAAAGAATTCGGCGGCATCTTCTACGGTCATCGACAGAATTTGATGAATGGTTTTACCTTTATAGCGAACTTCTAATGTCTCACGATTATAACGCTGGCCTTTGCAGCTTTCACAATGCACGTAAACGTCGGCGAGAAAGTGCATTTCTACTTTAATAACGCCATCACCCTTACAGGTTTCGCAACGACCGCCTTTGACATTAAAGCTAAATCGCCCCGGGGTATAGCCGCGAGAGCGTGCCTCGGGGGTAGCGGCAAATAACTCTCTGATCGGGGTAAATAATCCCGTGTAAGTCGCTGGGTTTGAGCGCGGCGTTCTGCCGATAGGGCTTTGGTCAATGTCCACGACTTTATCAATATGCTCTAGGCCGTCTACGCCATCGTTTGCTGCAATAGGTCGTGACGAGTTATTCAATGTTTTGGCGACAGCCGGGTATAAGGTTTCGTTAATCAGCGTAGATTTCCCAGACCCCGATACACCCGTGACACAGGTGAATAAGCCAATAGGGATTTCGACGGTGATGTTTTTTAGGTTGTTTCCGCTAGCGTTATTAATGCGTAGTAGTTTTGCCGGATCGACAGGCTGACGCACGGTAGGTAAGTCGATACGTTGCTTGCCCGAGAGGTATTGTCCGGTGGTTGATGCAGGGTTGTTGAGAATATCTTGAGGAGTACCTTGGGCGATGATTTGTCCACCGTGAATACCCGCTTGCGGTCCAATGTCAACAACGTGGTCGGCAGCCAAAATAGCATCTTCATCGTGCTCTACGACGATCACCGTATTACCGATATCGCGTAAATGGAACAGCGTGTTAATAAGGCGTTGATTGTCGCGTTGGTGCAGGCCGATGGAGGGCTCGTCTAGGACGTACATAACCCCGACCAGGCCTGCGCCAATTTGGCTAGCGAGGCGAATACGTTGTGCCTCTCCGCCAGATAGGGTGTCAGCACTGCGGTCGAGTGATAAGTAATCCAAGCCTACGTTGATTAAAAAATCGAGCCGGGCTTTTATTTCTTTAATCACCTTTTTGGCGATCTCTCCACGGTGGCCCGCGAGTTTTAATGTGGCGAACAAAGCGCTGGCTTTGCGAATAGATAAGCCGGTAATTTGCGGCAAATTGTGGCTATCAACAAACACGTGACGCGCAGCCAGGTTAAGGCGTTGGCCCTGACAATCCGGGCACGCTTTGGTGGATAAATACTTGGCCAATTCGTCGCGTACTGTGCTGGAATCGGTTTCACGATAACGGCGCTCCATGCTGTGGATAATGCCTTCAAACGGGTGGGTTCTGTGGCTTGTTTCGCCACGGCTATTAAGCGTAGCAAAACGAATGTCTTCCTCACCGCTGCCAAATAAAATGGCTTGCTGAATAGGCTCGGAATAGGAATCGAATGCCGCTTCAGGGTCAAATTTATAGTGCTTAGCAAGCGACATGATCATTTGGTAATAATACATATTGCGCTTATCCCATCCGCGTACAGCACCACCGGCAAGACTAATGGAGGGGCTATGGATAACTTGTGTAGGGTCGATGTATTGTTTTATTCCAAGACCATCGCAGCCTGCGCAAGCCCCTTTGGGGCTATTGAATGAGAAGCTGCGAGGCTCAAGCTCGCTGATGCTATAGCCGCATTGTGGGCAGGCAAAGCGGGCAGAAAAAAGAATTTCTTCATCATCGTCAATACTGCTGATAACGGCGATGCCTTCAGCCAACTTTAACGCTGTTTCAAAAGACTCTGCTAAGCGTACCGCGAGTTCGTCGTTAATTTTAAAACGGTCGACGACCACTTCGATGGTGTGTTTCTTTTTTAGTTCTAATACCGGGGCGTCGTCTAACTCGACGACGTTGCCATCAATACGAGCGCGAATAAAACCCTGATTACGCAGGTCGTTTAAAATATTAAAGTGTTCGCCTTTGCGTTCTTGAACGACGGGTGCTAAAAGCATCCAGCGTTTGTCTGGGTTGAGCGCAAGTACAGAATCGACCATTTGGCTAATGGTTTGTGCTTCTAATGAGGTGCCGTGATCGGGACATTGCGGAATACCTGTGCGAGCAAATAACAGCCGTAGGTAATCGTAAATTTCGGTGATCGTTCCTACCGTCGAGCGCGGGTTGTGCGAGGTGGATTTTTGTTCGATAGAAATGGCAGGTGATAAGCCTTCGATGTGGTCGACATCGGGCTTTTCCATCACCGATAAAAATTGTCGCGCATAGGCCGATAAAGACTCAACATAACGGCGCTGACCCTCGGCGTAGATGGTGTCAAAGGCTAATGATGACTTGCCTGAGCCGGATAAACCGGTGATGACAATCAGCTTGTCACGGGGTAAATCCAGGTCAATATCTTTTAAGTTGTGGGTTCTGGCCCCACGAATTTGAATGCTATCCATCTAACTGTCTAATTTGCTCGCTAAACCTGTTAATATACCCCCCTTTTCACAGGCTGGGCAAAGTAATTATGGCTGATTCTTCTAGCCAATCATTGATGAGCGATCGAGAGAAAAAGGCAAGCTTAGGTTTAGCCGGTATTTTCTCGATGCGAATGCTAGGCTTGTTTATGATTTTGCCGGTGATGTCGCTGTATGCCGAAAACTTCGATGGTGTGACCCCGTTATTGTTAGGCTTGGCGATCAGCGTGTACGGCCTGACTCAGGCATTATTGCAAATTCCTTTTGGTTTACTGTCGGATCGTTTTGGGCGTAAAAAAATTATTACGATTGGCCTACTGCTGTTTGTATTAGGCAGTGTCGTCGCCGCTATGTCGACGACTATTGTCGGCATTATTATAGGTCGGGCCTTACAAGGAAGTGGTGCGGTGGCCGCCGCGGTAATGGCCTTGGCTGCCGATCTCACGTCGGAACAAAACCGCACAAAAATCATGGCTTCAATCGGCATAAGCATCGGTATTTCATTCGGTATTGCTATGGTGATAGGGCCATTATTGGCGTCCGTTGTTGGGCTACAGGGTATTTTTTGGTTTACTGCCGGTTTGGCGCTTATGGGTATTGTTATTCTGTATAAGGTGGTGCCGCAACCTACCACGGTGTCGGTGCACAAAGACGCAGAACCGGTGCCCGCCTTAATGGGTAAAGTACTAAAGGATGGTCAGTTATTACGCTTAGATTTTGGTATCTTCTGTTTGCACCTAGTGATGACGGCGATGTTCGTGGTTTTGCCCCTATTCATGCGTGGCAAACTGGCGATAGCCGCGGAAGATCATTGGCTGGTGTATTTACCTGTGTTGGTTTTGTCGGTTATGGCAATGATACCTTTCATCATTTTGGCTGAAAAAAAACGACAAATGAAAAAGGTTTTTGTCGGCGCAGTCGCGACCTTATCCATGGCTTGTTTTGGCTTGTACTTATTTGCTGACACTTTGTGGGGGCTGGTAGCGGCGTTGTTTGTTTTTTTTACCGCATTTAATTTACTGGAAGCCAGTTTGCCGTCGTTAATTTCTAAAATTGCTTTTGCTGGTGGCAAGGGAACGGCAATGGGCGTGTACTCAAGCGCGCAATTTTTTGGTGCCTTTTGTGGCGGCTTATGCGGTGGTTTAATTTGGGATGCGTTTGGTTTATCCGAGGTGTTCTTGTTTTGTGCCTTGGTGCTAGTGCTTTGGTTGCTGGTTGCATTTAGCATGAAAGCGCCACGACATATGACGAGTTTACTAAAACACATAGAGCTTGAAACTACTGCGCAAGCAAAAGAAATTACTGATAAGCTATTAGCTGTACGGGGGGTGCTTGATGTGGGCGTTTCGGTCGACGACTCAACGGCTTATTTAAAAGTAGATACTGAGCTATTGGACCAACAAGCACTGGATGCTATTATTCCCTCATCATAAAACGAGCCCATAGGGCCTAATAAAAATCGGAGCATAACA
>JAGPVU010000114.1 GCA_018066825.1 Cycloclasticus sp. | reverse complement strand
CAACCGTTGTTACCGGTTGCATACCAAAATAGCCCAGCCCGATAAAGCTAATCACGAACGCAACGATAGCAGCTTTAAAAATTGGACCTCTATAACGAATAGATTTATTGATTCCACGATCAAGCCACGGTAGTAAAAATAGCACGACAATCGCACCCCCCATCGCTACCACACCTAAGAATTTATCTGGTACCGCCCTTAGAACCGCATAAAACGGCGTAAAGTACCAAACAGGCGCAATATGGTCAGGCGTTTTTAATGGGTCTGCTGGTACAAAGTTGGCGTGTTCTAAGAAATAACCACCCATCTCTGGCACATAAAAAATAATCAGGGCAAATATAAACAAGAACACCGCGACACCCACTAAATCCTTGACCGAATAATAAGGGTGGAACGGAATGCCGTCTAAAGGAACGCCATTTTCATCTTTGTGTTTTTTAATCTCGATCCCTTCTGGGTTATTTGAACCCACCGCGTGTAATGCAACAATATGCATAAACACCAAGATAACGAGTACTAATGGAATAGCAATCACATGGAATGCAAAAAAGCGGTTTAACGTTGCATCAGAAATAACGTAATCACCCCTTAACCATAACGCTAAATCTTCGCCGACGTATGGAATAGCGCCAAATAATGACACGATAACTTGCGCACCCCAGTAGGACATTTGTCCCCAAGGTAATAGGTAACCCATAAAGGCTTCAGCCATTAAAGCGACATAGATAATCATACCGAACGTCCACACTAACTCACGTGGCTTTTTAAATGAGCCATACACCAAGCCTCTGAACATATGCAGGTATACGACAATGAAAAAGGCCGAAGCGCCCGTTGAATGCATGTATCGGATCAACCAACCCCATTCGACATCACGCATAATGTATTCCACAGAATCAAATGCCAACTGCGCATCTGGTTTGTAGTTAATGGTTAAGAAAATACCAGTAATGATCTGATTAATCAGCACTAAAATGGCCAATGAGCCAAAATAATACATCCAATTGAAATTTTTAGGCGCGTAGTACTCGGCCAAGTGTTCATTCCAAACTTTGCTCAGTGGAAAACGGTCATCGACCCAATTTAACGCATTTTTTAAGACACCACTCATTAGCCTCGCCCTCCGTCTGAACCGATTAGTATTCGGCTATCTGTTAAATATTTGTGCGGTGGAATAACAAGATTCAAAGGTGCTGGAACACCAGAAAAAACTCGACCCGCCAAGTCAAACGCTGAGCCATGGCATGGACAGAAAAACCCACCCTTCCAATCTGGGCCCAAGTCTTCGGGCGCTACTTCAGGCCTAAAGGTAGGTGAACACCCCAAATGGGTACAAATGCCAACCGCTAAAAAGACTTCTGGTTTTAACGAGCGATTAATATTTTTACATGAAACGGGTTGCTCTGACTCATCCGATTCAGGGTCCCTTAACTTGTCAGTCATTTTGGCAATATCTTGCAGCACTTGCTCAGAGCGCTTTAGAATCCAAACCGGTTTTCCACGCCATTCGACACGAATCAACTGACCTATCTCTAACTTGGCGATGTCGGCCTCAACAGGCGCACCAGCTGCTTTTGCTCGCGCACTGGGGTTCATTGATGCTAAAAAAGGTACTGCTACGTACGCAGCGCCTACTCCCGTTACTGCAGTCGCTGCGGCCGTCAAAAAAAGGCGTCTGCGCTTATCTACTACCTGTTCGCTCATTTAACTCTCCAGAAAATCATCGTCTATTTCTCATCTAAATTTTGTATGGCACTTAATAAGCGGAATTTTAGCATATTATCTTAATTTGTTGGGGACACAGCCTGCGCATAAAATGACTTATTTTAGCGTCGACTGTTTTATGCCGACTATCCGCCTGTTACTCTGGACCGAGTATCGAACCTAACTGTGTAATGAAAAGTTGATTTTCTTCACTTAAACCGACCGTTACACGTAAGCAGTTTTCTGGCAAGCCGGCGGTAGGTGCCATTTTTTTAATCAATAAACCCGCTGCCTTTAGTGCTTCAAAAACCCGTGCCGCAGAGTCATTACGTAAAGCAAACAAAATAAAATTGGCAGCACTAGGAAACACCTGTACCTGTGCAAACTGGTTTAAACTGGTAAGCAATAGCTCCCGTTGTTGGCAAATTTCTTCGGCTTGCGCATCAAGCACGTCAATATGCTCAAAAGCAAAGCGTGCGGTAACTTGCGTTAACACATTAATATTGTAGGGCAGCCTGATTTTATCCAACTGCTCGATTAAAGCTTGGTCCCCCACCAGAAAACCCAACCGCAGTCCAGCCAAACCGAGTTTTGAAACAGTTCGCATAACCACAACATTAGGGAGGTCCTTTACTCTATTCAAAAAGGTCTTTTTAGCAAACGGCTGATACGCCTCGTCGATAACGACAAGGCCATTGGAAGCCTCAATAATGGCTAACAAGTCCTCGTCGTTAAACAAATTTGCCGTGGGGTTATTTGGGTAAGCTAAAAAGACAACCGCCGGATCATGTGATTTTATCGCTGCCAACATCGCTGGGACATCCAGTTCAAAATCCTTTGCTAAGGGCACACCGATAAATGGCATACCAAGCGCTTGGGCAATTTGTTGGTACATAACAAAACTAGGCGCAGGCGCTAATACTCGGCTACCGGCTTTCATCGCCATTAAAATCAGCTGAATTAATTCATCTGACCCATTACCTAACAACACACCTAACTGCGGCTCTACTTTAAAACATTCCCGCAAGGCCAACACCATCTTTTGGGCCGACGGATCCGGATAACGATTCGGCTCGACTTGCGACAATAATTCCAGCCATTTTTTTTGCATATCTTCAGGCCAACGAAATGGATTTTCCATCGCGTCCAACTTCACTAAACCACTGGATGCAGGCACATGATACGCCTGCATTTGCTGGATTTCTGGACGAATTAATTGCTGTATTTTTTTATGTTTTTGTTGCAAGTGATTTTAAGACGGTAGTTTACGAAATTCTGCAGATTGTGCGTGTGCCGTTAACGACTCTCCGCGCGCCAACACCGACGCTGTGTCAGACAAGGCTGACGCCCCACTTTGACTGCAGTTAATCACACTAGAGCGTTTTTGAAAGTCATACACACCTAAGGGGGATGAAAACCGAGCGGTGCCCGATGTCGGCAAAACGTGGTTAGGTCCAGCACAATAGTCACCGAGTGCTTCAGGTGTATAACGGCCCATAAATATAGCCCCCGCGTGATGAATGTCATCCAACCATTGCGACGGCTCATCAACTGACAGCTCTAAATGCTCGGGGGCGATAGTGTTAGCAATATTGATCGCTAATTGCTTACTTTCAGCGTAAATAAAGGCCCCACGGGTTTCTAATGAGGTCTGAATAACCGTCGCACGATCCATTGTTGGCAGTAGTTTTGCCATACTTTTCTTGACCTTATCGATAAAACCTAAGTCTAAAGAAATTAAAATAGATTGCGCTTTTTCGTCATGCTCTGCCTGCGAAAACAAGTCCATCGCGATCCAATCCGGATTTGTTTCGCCATCACAAATAATCAAAATTTCTGAGGGCCCGGCCACCATATCAATACCCACCTGACCAAACACTTGTTTTTTGGCTGTCGCTACATAAATATTACCGGGTCCGACAATTTTATCGACTGCAGGTAGTTTTTTTGTGCCGTACGCCAAGGCGGCCACTGCTTGCGCGCCGCCAATTCTAAATACCTTGTCGACCCCCGCCAAAAAGGCAGCCGCTAGCACTAATTTATTAACCTCACCTTTTGGCGTAGGCGTTACCATGACAATTTCTGCAACCCCTGCTACCTTTGCTGGAATAACGTTCATTAACACGGATGATGGATATGCCGCCTTGCCACCAGGTACATAGACCCCCACACGTTGCAGCGGCTTAATAGCTTGCCCCAGGGTGTTACCGTATTCATCGATGAAGTCCCAAGACTGTAATTTCTGTCTCTCAGCGTACGCTTTTATCCGATCTGCAGCACATTGCAAGGCGGCTTGCTGCTCGGCAGCTAGGCCATTCCACGCACCTTCTAGCTGTTCATGACGAACAGCTATATTAGTGCTATTGGCTTCCCATTGATCAAACTGCTGAGTATACGATAATAATGCTTCGTCACCATTTTGACGAATATCTTTAATGATTTGAGCCACCCGCTGAGCGATTGAGGCATCATCCTCGGCATCCCAACTCAGTATGTCACTTAAAGCTTCTTTAAATCCCGTGTCCGTGGCAATTAAGGTTTTAATTTTCATTGCCTTATCGCCTACGTTCCACCGCAGCTTCCAGTTGCTTTATTAAGGTTTTGATCTTTTCATGCTTCATTTTCATCGAGGCCTTATTAATCACCAACCTAGAACTGATATCCATAATCAAGTCTAGCGGTTCCATGCCATTTGCTTTAAGCGTGTTACCTGTATCCACCAAGTCGACAATACAATCCGCCAAACCAACAATGGGCGCTAGCTCCATAGAGCCATACAGTTTAATAATTTCCACTTGGCGACCTTGTTTTGCAAAGTACTGTTCAGTTAATGATATATACTTTGATGCCACACGAATTTTACCTGCGGGTAATTTTTTTCCAGTAACAATCGCCGTCATTAGACGACAACGGGCTATATTTAAATCCAATGGTTCGTAAAGGTTGTCACTATTATGCTCGACCAGCACGTCTTTACCTGCAATGCCTACATCAGCCGCACCATATTCGACAAAAGTGGGGACATCAGTTGCCCTGATAATGATTAAATTAACCTCACCACAGACACTAGGCACAATGAGTTTACGCGTAACACTTAAATCTTCAGCCGGCTCAATCCCCGCTTCCGCCAATAAGGGCAACGTATCTTTTAAAATTCTTCCTTTTGATATGGCAATCGTAAGCATGCTATTAACTCGGTACTCGGCGTATTTTTCCACCCAATAAGGCCAGCTTTTCTTCGATACATTCATAACCACGGTCGATATGATAAATTCGTTCAATAATGGT
>JAGPVU010000112.1 GCA_018066825.1 Cycloclasticus sp. | reverse complement strand
TCGGTTAATCGATAACCGAGTTGAAGTGGCACCCTGGTGGCTACAACCTTGGTCGTCACATGATGACTGGTTATTAGTTTTTGCAAGAAACCAACCTGAGTCACCTAATGTTATTAAGCTCGTTAGGTATACCGCCAAATGCCCTAAATGCGGTGGCCTGGTAAGAATTCATAATGCTAAAGGCTCATATTCAAATCGGCTAGTCGGGCTATGTGATAACTCACCAAGAGAGCATGTGTATAGTTTTGATCATTATCTAAGGCGGGGAAAGGATACCCTGTAAAGTTATAATTAATATCTTATCTAGGTATCTTTAAATGGTTTGCATTTTTAGTATGGCTTTGTTGAGAGTTACAGCCGGCATCAAGATTAAAACTAAAACATGGTTGCGATAGTCGATATAAACCAATTATGTTAGTGAAATTTTAGAATACAGCTCAAATACAAAATACTATGTCATTAACCGTTGTAGAAAAAACATTAGAGCAACTGCTTCCAATACAAGCGGTAACCTACACATTAGCATTTAATCAACCGGTTACTTTTCGCTTTTTTCACGAAACCAGCTTAACCGCATTTATTCGTACCATACATAAAATTGATCCGGTAACACTTAAAGAAAAACTGCGTATAGAAGCTTTAGAGTCTGGGCAGGTTCATTACAATAAAGGCGATCATTACCATTTTCGGGTTTTTAGCTTATCTGGTGATACAGACATCTTGTTTCAGATCACAAAATCACTGTATGAAGCATCCAAAAAAAGCGTAAAGTCCAACCAAGGCAAACCATTATTTCAAGGTGGTTATACACTCATTGCCCAACACGATGGATTAAGTGGGAAAAGAATCGATAGCCACACCGAGCTTGAAAAATATACGGCAAGCTCACTTGACGAAGATGCATCATTGTTAGCCAATACAACGCAATATGCCTTAAAATTTCAATCTGCATGCTTGCTTACAAATAAAAGTGGTAAAAATTACTGCCGCGACTTTAACGATGTTAAGCAGCATAATCTATTAAAGCGGTTGCTAGAATCTCAGTGGCGAACGCTCCCCGCAGAGCAACAAAAAGAGTTTTCAGTCAGCAAGCTGAGTGAGCAACATCAAATACCCGATTACCACCCTCAAAGTGGACACCTTGTTTGGTTTGACATTCCATATGGCCCAAAAAAACCGAATAAACGCATTGATGGGCTCTTAGGTAAACTCAACCTCGATGCGCTACCTGTTAGTCAAAATAATATTTGGCATAAAATACTGATATTAGGTCAATATCTTGGGCTAGGTGGTAACATCAATGAAGGTCAAGGCCGTTATTTAATAGAGTTGTTAACGCAACAAGGTAGTGCAGCAATTTATTACAAACCGCTACCTGCAACAAGCCAGTTAGATAGGGCACTTACTTATACCAACATCAATAAAGCAATAGAGCATACATGTAGGCGTCCTAAAGACCACTCACATATTCCTTATATAAAGGAAATACTAGTAAAACAATTAAAAAATATTCGACAACATCAATATATAGTTCCGCCGTTAACACCGGTTGAGCGACATAAAGATGGAAAAACCAGATTATTAAAGATAGCACCTCTAGACGATAGAAGTATACAAAGGGCGGTTCAGCAGCAACTGTACAAGTCATTCGAAAGTCTTCAGCACGACCAAAGTTTCGGTTATCGACTAGGGTTATCTCGGTTAAATGCAAAAGAGCATATCACCAGCAAAATACGAGAGCTGAAGCGAAAAGGTAAGCAAGCATGGGTTTTTCGTTCAGACATTAATAGTTTTTTTGATGAAATATCCCATCAAGTCGCAAGAGAAAGACTTGAAATGTTATACCAGGATGACCCCATTATCGACTTAATAATGAATTGGATGGCTGCTCCAGTTCAAGGTGCCACATCATCATTAGAAAACAAAGGATTGCCGCAAGGTTCCCCCATAAGCCCAATAGTAGCCAATTTAATTCTTGATGATTTTGATAACGATATGCAGCACGCAGGGCTTAACTGTATACGGTTTGCAGATGATTTTGTTGTTATAACGGACAGTGAAAAAAAAGCGCAAAAAGCGCAACAAGCTGCCAAAAACTCATTGGCTGAACACAAGATAACGCTTAACTCAAAAAAAACCAGTATACGAAGTGCGGCAGATGGGTTTCAATTCCTCGGCTATACATTTGTTAATGATATGGCGCTAGATACACCCCGCAAAAACAAGGTCAGGTACAACCAAAAAACCACGCAACCGACTAAAGAAGAAGATGATGCGCCACAAATAAAAGAACGGCCCAGCCTTAGCTATATAGGTGAACAAACAGCCATAGGGCAAAGTCTAATAATTAGCGGGAGCTCTTGTTTAATAAAAATTCAACAAAACCACATCATCGTGGAAAGGGACGAACAGCTCATAGCCGAAAGCCCTATCGGGCAAGTGCAGCAGATACTATTATTTGGCCAACATTATCTGACATACCCTGCACAAAAAGCAGTGCTTGAACACAACATCAAGCTTCATTATTCACGTTCGGGCGGTAAATACATTGGTTCATTACAGTCAGGATCGCCCACGTTATCGCAATTGAACTTTTGGCAAAAGCAACGCAATTTGTTTGGAGACGAACAAGCAACATTATACATAGTCAAACAAATAATCACTGCAAAACTGGCTCATTCACGCGAGGTTG
>JAGPVU010000104.1 GCA_018066825.1 Cycloclasticus sp. | reverse complement strand
AACTTGGGTAAAGACCCTGACGTTCGTTATATGCCTAATGGCGCAGCGGTGACGAGTATAACCGTAGCAACATCAGACAGCTGGAAAGATAAATCAACCGGTCAGCCAGTAGAAAAAACCGAATGGCACAACGTGGTTTTTTATAGAAAGTTGGCTGAAATAGCCGGCCAGTATCTAAAGAAAGGCTCGAAGGTGTATATCGAAGGCTCGTTAAAAACCAGTAAATGGCAAGATAAAGAAACGGGCAATGATCGGTATAAAACCGAGATCGTAGCCAATGAAATGCAAATGCTAGACAGCCGAGGTGGTGGCTCTACTGAATTTTCGCCGTCTTCATCACAAGGGACAAACGATAATTTTAAAGGGGCGCCCGCGCAACCATCAGCAGCGATGGATGATTTTGATGATGATATTCCGTTTTAAATAATCATCGAAAACAAAAAAAGCCCCTAAAAGGGGCTTTTTTTATGACTTAAATAAACGTTATTGCATTAAGCTGTTTAACGCGCCTTTGGCGTCTTCAACAGCTGACGTGGTTTTTTCTTCTGCGGCGCTTTCGCTGGCTTTTTTAGCGGCTGCATCTATCGCTGTTTCAGTACTGCTTGAATCTGTCGTGGCTTCTGCTGCCATTGCTTTAACGCTGTCTACGGCATCAGTCGTCTTTTGAACCACTATTTCCGCACCGGCTTCAAGCTTTTCCATCGCAGATCCTGCCATTTCTGTACTGGCTTCGCCCACAGAGTTTGCTGTCTCAGTGGTGACTTGTACGGCTGAATCCACCATGTTTGATGTGGTATCAACGGTTGCGTCCATCGCAGATGACGCGGCTTCAGTTGTAGACTCAGCAGCATTAGACGTTGCCTCAGCGGCGTCATTAGCCATCACTTTTGCTGAGTCGATAGCGTTAGACGTTGACTCTTTGACGGCATTGCTGGCTTTTTCTGCTTCTTCACAGCCGGTTAAAAATACGGTGCTTACTAATAGTGTAGATAAAACGAGTGTTGAATATTTCATGCTGTCCCCTGGGTTATTTTATTAATGGAGTCGGTCATTATCCTTAAAGCGTAACTGACCTTGCATTATAATGAGGTCGTTAACGTTAATACAAGCTGAATAGAGTGGCTTGTTATACAATTGAAACTTTAATTAACCCGTACAAACCATGCCTTATTCAGATGAAAATCAACCCGATTGGCTAAGCCCTGAGGAATATCAAATGTTGATAGCGCCCTCGCTAAAAGTATCGGCTGAGTTGGCTGCAAGCCGAGGTGATCCCAAATTATTTCAGGATATGGCGAGCATGCTGTGCTTGATGCATGTGGTCAGTTATTTAAAGGATTGTTACATCGCCGATTGGGCCATACTCAACGCGATGTCTAGCGAAGCTTCGTTGCACAAAGCGCCCGAGGCGGCGTGCATGATGGTGTTGACCGAAGCCAATGTCGATAAGGCTGAATTGGCGCCAATGATTGAGTCTTTGAATAGAGCCTATCAGTTGGTTAAAACAGCTGAGATAAGCAAAGTTACAGATGAAACGCTTGATCGTGCATGGGAAGCCATGAAAAATAGTCAGCATGTTCAGTTTTTAGCGTTATTGGAACAAGCGGCGAAAACATTTGTTATCGCCTTAGACACATGGGAAAAAGCGAGGCATGGCTAAGTTTTTTATCGTCTTATTGAGCTTACTGCTCAGCGCTTGCGCGACCACACCGCCTAAAAATCATAGCGATCTGTGTGCTATATTTTATGAAAAAGAAGACTGGTATGCCGATGCCTTAACGGCACAAAAAAAATGGGGCACTCCGATCGCGGTACAAATGGCGATTATCCATCAAGAGTCACGTTTTGAATCGAACGTCAGGCCACCGCGTGACTGGTTTTTGGGCCTTATTCCCTTAGCTAGATCGTCGTCGGCTTATGGTTATGGTCAGGCTCAAGACTCGACGTGGGCCTGGTATAAAAAATCAACAGATAATAGTGGGGCTGATCGAGATGATTTTACCGATGTGGTGGATTTTATCGGTTGGTATACCAATGTGACGCAACGGAAGTTGGGTATTTCTAAGTGGGATGCTGAAAAACAATACCTCGCTTATCACGAAGGGCATGGTGGCTATAGTCGAGGTACGTATTTGGCTAAACCATGGCTAGGGAAGGTCGCCAAAAAAGTGGCTAATCAAGCTGCCAGGTACTCAAAGCAATTAAAAACGTGTGAATCTCAGCTAGACTCAGGCTGGTCAATTTGGCCTTTCTAAACAGGGTGGCGTTTAAGCTCTTTGTTGGGGCCTTGATAACCGTTTCGTTTGGTACGGCGGTCGCGCGTGATAGCCAAGCATTTCCTTTCCCTACTGGTTTACAAGCGGATGTTCGATTTTGGACCCGAGTGTATACAGAAGTGAGCACGAGCGAAGGGTTTATTCACGATAATCAATTTTTAAATGTCGTGTATGAGCGGGTGTCGTTTAGCCCTGGGACCAGTAATAAAGAGCGCCAAGAAATCATTAAAAATAAAAAAGAATATTTTGAACGTATATTGTTAGATTTGGCTGTAAACCCAGATGGACGGCTCGCTTCAGCTCGACATAGGCGGGTGAAAGCGACTTGGCCGGCGGGCACAGAGGGGGATGAGTTTCGCCGGGCTGCTCAACGGTTAAGGTTTCAATTAGGCCAGGCTGACCGGTTTAAACAAGGTTTGGTTCGTTCTGGTCGTTGGTTACCCTATATTAAACAAGAGCTCAAACAACAGGACTTACCGCAAGAGTTAGCCGCTTTGCCACACGTAGAATCGTCGTTCCAATCGGATGCAAAGTCGCATGCCGGCGCTGCTGGATTATGGCAGTTTACGCGTTCCACGGGGCGTCGTTTTATGCGCATTGATCAGGAGGTAGATGAGCGTTTAGACCCATTTCTAGCCACCAGGGCGGCAGCGTTGTTATTAAAAGATAATTATGAAATCACTAGCACTTGGCCATTAGCCTTAACGGCTTATAACCACGGCGCCGCCGGAATGCGTCGAGCAGTTGAGGCGGTGGGTAGTACAGATATTGACAAAATAGTACGAGAGTATAAAGGTCGGACGTTTGGTTTTGCTTCGCGCAACTTTTATAATGCTTTTTTAGCGGCACACGATATCGATCAATCTCCAGCCAACTATTTTGGCAAAATACAACGTGAGCAGCCTGTCTTAATTCAAGAAATAGAGCTGCCTTCATATTACACGGCGGATAGTTTGATGACTGCCTTTGGGGTTAAAAATAATATCTTCAAATCGCTCAACCCAGCCTTACAAGCGAGCATATGGTCAAATAATAAATACGTACCCAAAGGTTACCGGCTGCGCGTACCCCTAGAGCATACGGCGGATCATACAAAAAAGTTAATTGCCCAGATTCCAGTCGATGACACCGCTTCGCAACAAAAGCCTGATGTATCGTATCGGGTTAAACGGGGTGACTCCTTATCTAAAATAGCGCAGCACTATAAGTTACGGGTATCTGATTTAACGGCGCTCAATGGATTAAGAAGTCGGCATCACATATACGTCGGTCAGCGATTAAAGTTACCGAGTAGTGCAAAAAAACAACTCAAAGGGGCGCACCAGACGCCAGCAAATGCTATTTTCTACCATGTGAAAAAGGGTGACCACTTATCGGTTATCGCGAGTAAGTCGGGTGTCGCCGAGTCAGATTTACTGGTGTTGAATAAAATAAAAAATAAAAATCATTTGATGGTTGGGCAAACCCTGCGATTAAGGCAGGATCCGCAAATACTGTCGTTGGCGGCCAGTGAAGAAATATTTTCGGCAAAAAACGCAGTAAAAAAAGTCAAACCACAAGACGATGAAAGTATTTTGCGTGCGGACCCAAGCAATTATTTAGTCGCTAAAGATCGCTCCATTACTGTGCAAAGTAACGAATCATTAGGCCTATTGGCTGATTGGTTGAACTTGCCGGTGGCTAGACTAAAAAAAATTAACGACATGTCAGCAACAGCCAATTTAATTATTGGGCAACGGTTGCAACTTGATTTCTTAAAACAAAAAATTGCTGGCTTTGAAAATAAACGGCTGGCCCACCACCAAAAAATACAGGATGATTTTTTTAGCCGTTACAGCGTGGTTAGCACGGCACACCGAAAGCTCGCTAAAGGGGAGTCAGTTTGGTTGTTAGCGCAACAAAACGGTGTGCCAATGTGGTTGCTCAGGCAATACAATACCGAGGTAAATTTGAACCGTGTGAGCGCAGGAACACGATTGGTGTTGCCAAAAATCAAGCCTAAGAAATAAGGGTGTATTAGACCGTTGAGGGTTCTATAACCAACTCGGCAGACACTACTTTAAAACTATTTTTTCCTTCCAGTGTCGCTACTAGGTCACTGCCCACGAGGTCCTTTCTCCAATCGTTAAGTAAGTCTACGTCACGTTCGCCACGGATAAGCTGGAGTAGCTCTTTGCGCGTGGTTACCGAGCTTGGATTAACACCAGTGGCGGCTGCGTTTAAACGAACGTGCGCCATTAATAAGTCGGTTAAAGCCTCTTCTTTTTCAGTGATCTTTTTGCTTTTTAGTGGTTTATCTAAGGCGCTAGGCGCTTGCGAAATGGATTCGCTAATGAAGTTTAGTACTGTCGCACCGTATTTTTCTATAAATTTGTCAGAAACGCCGCGAATGCTTGATAAAACCTCAATGTTTTTAGGTTTTAACTTGGCTATTTCGATTAACATCTCGTCTTTTATCAACCAGCCACGCGGGATGTTTTTTTCTTGTGCTAAGGCTTCGCGCCACTTTGCTAATGTTTGTAGGATAGACAGTGAGGCCCCTTTTAAACGCTTTGCAGCACGGATCCGTTTCCATGCCAGTTCAGGTGGGTTGGCATACAGGCTGCTTTTAGATAAGTCGGCAAAGGCGGCGGCTAGCCAGTTACGGCGGTCTTTTTGCAATAGCTGTTTTTCCAGTAAGGGGTAAAGCTGAGCTAGGTAAATAACGTCATCCGCTGCATAGCTGATTTGATCTTCGCTAAGGGGGCGACGTATCCAGTCAGTTCGTGAATGGGCTTTGCTGAGTGATACGCCAAGAATGTCTTCGACTAAACGCCCGTAACCTGCTTGCTCGGGGTGGCCTAAAATAGGGGCCGCCAGCTGGGTATCAAACACCGGTGATAACGGCTTACCGCGTAAATCATAAAATATTTCTTGGTCTTGTCGGGCAGCGTGAAAAATCTTTAGAATTTTTTCGTCATATAAAACGTCTAATAGGGGGTCTATATCGCAAGCGAGTGGGTCGATAATAGCAACGACCTCAGGGGTGGCGATTTGAATCAGTGCTAGAATTGAACGATAGGTCTTTTCACGTTGAAACTCGGTGTCAATGGCTAACCACGGTGCTTGTTGTATAGACGAGCAAAAAGTAGTGAGTTGTTCAGAAGTATTGATGTATTGTGTTTGTGTCATGACCGGCGTGTAAGTGTAATAGGGGGAAGTTGACGTGATGATAAAGGTTTTTTCGGCGCAGGACTTCATTGAAGTGGCTTTTTGGAAAAATTATCTTGAACAACAAGGTATAGCGTGCCAAATAAAAAATGAATTTATTGGTGGTGCGGCGGGTGAGTTGCCACCGATTGAGTGTTGGCCAGAGCTGTGGATTGAAGATGATCGTGATGAAGCTGTCGCAAAAAAACACCTTCTGAGTGACCCCTTAGGCGAACAAAATTTAGCAGCGTGGAAATGTGCGTTTTGCGGTGAGCAAAGTGAAGGCCAATTCACGCATTGTTGGTTTTGTGAAAAAGAGCATGATATTGATAACGTAAAGGATAAATAATGGAAATGGCACTTTGGGAACAGTTGGCTTTAGGCGCGGTCGCTTTATTGGTTATTTTTTGGTTTCGACCAGGGATTAAGGCCGCCCTCCAAAAAAGTGAGCAAGCAGAGAAGGACTGGCCGGGTATACTGCTGCCGATAGCGGCGGTTATTTTGTTCGTGATTTTCTTGACGATGACGCTTTAAAAACTATTGATTTGCTCGTTGGTGGGTTCGGCGCAGCAGTACCAAGCCTCCGATAAATGTGGAACTTGTTTGATTTCGTGCGCAGCTAAGGTGGGCGAACTCATGTTGAGTGCCTGGTGGGTGGCGTGCCAAATGGCTTTGAAGGTATCAAAACGATCTTGCTGATTTTGATCGGCGGCTTCAACGATCGACATTACCGTTAGCTGCAGTTCGTCAACCCCAGCTTGCTGGTGCCGCCAGGGGTAACCGAGGGTGATTGGGTCAAAGTCGTCGATGAGGCTGCTAAAATCGGGCAGTTTTAAAAGGTACGAGCCGTTAGGTATTAGCAGGCGAATAGCGAGTTGTATCGGTGCGACTTCGTTGATGAGCTCTAAGCTGACAACGTCTTGAAGTAACTCACGGTAATCGTCTAAGCTGGTCCAGGGTGAAAAGGGTACAAAAGTAGGCGAAATAGTTAACCCCTGTTGTTTCAGCAAGGCAACTGCCTGAAAAGTATCGGCACGGCTATGGCCTTTATCTAATTTCAGCAAAATATCATCGTTAAATGACTCTACTGCACAAGTAATAAACAGGCAGCCCGTACTTTTTAATATCGGCAATAAATCGGCGTGTTTTAGCACGTGCTCAATTTTAATCGTACAGTCAAAACTTAATTGCGGAAACGCTGTGTGCATGGCTTGCAAAACCTTTTTTGCGTGTGTTGGGCCGTTGAAAAAATCAGGGTCGCCAAATGAAATGTGCTGAGCACCCATGGCGACTTGCTGGGCAATATCTTGGATTACAATATCCACAGCGACAATACGAAATTTACCTTCGTAAATGGGTGTTACCGGGCAGTGACGACAAAGGTATTTGCAACCGCGAGAGGCCTCAATAAATCCAACGGTTTTTTGTGTGGCGTCTGCTAAGATAAGTTTTGCGTAACGCGATAAAGGCGGTAAATCATCTCTGTAGGGGACTTTAAAGGCAATTTTTTTATGGCTAATGGCGTTTGATTGTGGACTTGAATCGATGGGGTCAGTAAGTCGTTGGGCGAGTGTTAAAATATCGGGCTCGCTCTCGCCACCAAAACAATATTGCACCTGGTGCTGGCTTAAAACGTCTTGATTCAAGGGGGCATAAAGGCCGAAAGCGAAAAGCGTTGCCTTAGGTGCGAATTGGTTGATTTTTGGAAGTGCTTTTAAGGCGATGCGTGTGGCCGTGTGCATGCCTAAATAAAGACCGATTAGGTCCGCTTGTTGTAATTCGTCGAGGTCAAGTTTTTGAATCGACAGATCAAGGCACTTAACGTTAAAACCATGATCACTTAGCCAGCGGTGGTTATGCGCTAGAGCAAACGGTTGGCGACCTAGGTCGTACGGGCTAATCAGTAAAATATCAGGCTTCTTAGACATGGTTTTGAGGTAAGTAAAAAGAGCAGTGTAACAAAGTCGCGGTCTCTAATGATGGCTTAAATCAATACGCTTGACGAATGTTAAATTTGTTAGTATATCGCTTATCAACTATGGAATTAAATGCAATGAACGAAGAAGCTGAGCTTGAAGAAGAACCAATCAGTAAGTCGCAAATAAAACGCGACGCCGACGCATTGGTCGTGCTGGCAAAAAAAATTGCTGCTTTATCTACCGATCAATTCGACAGTATGCCGTTGAGCGAAGGCTTAAGAGCTAGCTTATTAGACGTTAGACGGATGACTAAAGGCGGCGCGATAAAACGACAGTTTAAGTATATCGCCAAGCAAATTCGAGAAAATGGAGATGAAAGTTTGTCACAAGCATTAGACAGGCAATTAGACAAGGACCAAGCGGCATCGGCACGATTGCACCTGTTTGAAAATTGGCGAGACAAATTAGTCGCCGGAGGCGACGAGGCCTTAGCTGAATTTATTCAGCATTTTCCTACCACAGACCGACAATATGTCCGACAGCAGCAACGCAAGGCGCAGCAAGAATTAACCGCACAAAAACCGCCAGCGGCTTCGCGCAAACTATTTCAATACATAAAGGAGTTAAATAAGGAGTAGTTCACATTTGGTTCATTGAATGGACCGTAGCATTAGCAGGATCAATTAACTAAGGAGAGAACGATGTTGACAAAACGAAGCAAAATCACGTTATTAATTGCGGTGTTCGTGTTGCTGAATAGTGCGATAGCACAAGCTGCTAAAACTGAGCAAGGGGGCAAACAAAACCAAGTCGAGCACAGTGAGTCATTTTGGCAACGATGGTTTGGTCGTGATCAGCAAACAATGGATGAGCTTGACAGGAAATCTGAACCAAAAAACAAACAGCTTCATAAAGAAAAAGATAAGGCAAAAGATAAGGGTAAAAAACAGGCTAAAGCAGACAAAAAAGCAAGCTTTAGTGGCTCAGAACGTGACAGTATTCGAGGCTATTACCGTGAAGAAAACCAAGTAAAGCATAAAGGTAACGGCAAAAAAGATAAGCAAAAGAACCTACCCTATGGTTTACAGAAAAAACTAGAACGCGGTGGACAGTTGCCCCCTGGCTGGCAAACCAAAGTGGCTAAAGGCGAAGTGCTTGATGCTGAATTATTACGTCATTCAGAACGTTTGCCGAATGACTTGGTTCGTCGACTACCGGTGTTAAGGGACGGTACTGAAGTACGACGGATTGGCGATAAAGTAGTTCGCGTTATGGAAGGTAACGGCACCGTACTGGATGTAATTGATTTAGCCGACGTTCTATTGCCGGTTTCAAACTAGTGTTTGTCTGGCCGCTGTAATCTATAGCGGCCAGACAATTAAAATAAGTGGTACTGAAATTATCACGATAATAATTTCCAATGGCAGGCCCATACGCCAATAATCGCCAAATTGATAACCGCCCGGCCCCATCACTAGCGTGTTTGACTGATGACCTATGGGGGTTAAAAAAGCGCAAGAGGCACCAATCGCTACGGCCATCAAAAATGGGTCAATATTGACCCCTAATTGATTAGCAATGCCAACTGAAATGGGCGCCATAACTAAGGCAGTGGCGGCATTATTAATAATGTCTGATAAGAACATGGTCACGACTAAAATCAGAGTTAATACGATATAAATCGGTAGGCCGGCGGTGACGTTAACAATGCTGCTAGCAACCAGCCCAGTTGCACCGGTGCTTTCGAGCGCTTTGCCCACAGGTATCATCGCCCCTAATAGTACGATGATCGGCCAATCAATATCTTGATAGACGTTTTTTGCGGGTAAAAACCCCATGAGGGTGTACACCAAAATAGCTAAAATAAAGGCCCCAGCCATCGGCAAGATATGCATAGCGCCAAGCATAATGGCGGCGATAAAGATGCTTAAGGCGATAACAACACGCCGTTGTTGGCCTATTTGAATGCCGCGTTCAGCAAGCGGTAATAAATTGAGCTCGCTGAGCATGTCGCCTACATAGGCTGTTTCACATTGTAAAAGCAATACATCCCCGGCTTTAAAAATATGGTTGCGTAGGCGCTTTCTTAGCATCTGCCCTTCGTGAGCTAGGCCTATAATAGCTACTGAGTTTGCGGTACGCCGGCGAAGGTATGACACATCGCGACCAACTAGAGGTGAGGTGCTGGTGATAACCGCTTCAGTTAATGCGAAGTCTCCTGCAGTTAAATCCTCAAAGGTTTTCCCTGTGGCGGTTTGAAACTCGAGGTTGGCGTCTGCAAACTTGCTTTGTAGGCTCACTGGATCACCGCGCAAAATTAAAATATCATTTTCTTTGACGGCGTAATTCGGGTTGGTGTTAAGCGACAAGCGGCTGCCACGGGTAACGCCTACAATGCCGATGTCTTCATTTTGAATGCTTTCGATCTCATTAACCGCCACATCAATGAGTGGACTGTTCGGCATGACTTTAACTTCAGTTAGGTAGTTGCTAACTTCAAATAGTTGCTCAGGCGTGTTGCCATCGAAACGTTGCTTAGGAATCAGTCGCCAACCGATAAGGGCAATAAAAATAACACCAACGACCGCTATAACTGAGCCAATCGGTGAGAAATCAAACATGTAGAAAGGGGTGCCGGTGATGTCTGCGCGATAATTCGCAATGATGATATTGGGCGGGGTGCCAATCATGGTGCTCATACCGCCTAAAATACTACCAAAAGCGACGGGCATAAGAACCATTGCAGGTGAGCGATTGTGTTCCTTTGCTGTGGCAATGGCAACGGGTAGTAATAGGGCGAGTGCGCCAACATTATTCATAAAGGCAGAAAAAAAAGTCACCACGGTCGTTAGCAAGGCAATGTGCGCTATGGCGTTAGAGGTAAGTGGCGATAGGTACGCCGCAACAACATCGACCACACCAGCATTTTTTAAAGCCTGGCTTATCACCAAAACAGCAGCTACGGTAATGACGGCGGTATGGCCAAAACCGGCGAAAGCTTGAGTCGGACTGACTAAGTCAAATAACAAGACGGCGGTCATAGCACACAGGGCGACCACGTCGTAGCGCCATCTCCCCCAGGCAAACAATAATAGGGTAATGGATAAGATGGTGAAAATTAGATACTGTTCATTACTCATAGTTTTTCAGTAAGGTTGTTTTTGCTTCGTTTAATTGACTGGCTAAATGGGCAGAACCGCCCTTATCGGGGTGTAGTTTTTGCATTAGCCGTTTATGCGCTTCTATCACGTGTTGCTTGGACGGGTTTTCAGCGAGACCGAGTACCGCTAAGGCTTCTTTATGATTCATTTTGCTTGCCCGCGGTGACTCAGGGGGTTTATTTTCTTGCTTATTGTGGCGTATCGTTTTTACAAAGCCAAAAAGGCGTAACAAGAGGGGTAATTGTTTTGCAATAAGGGGTATAGCAGAACCAATAAATGCAAAAATAATATTCAGGCGACCGCTAACGGCTAAAAATATCAACCCTAAACCAAGTAGCAGCCAGAGAGACTTGCGAATTTTAGACGCAACATCCTCGGCTGGGGTAGTTAAGAACCAGCGGATCAAATAGAGTGCGCCAAGAACAATGCCAATGAGCAATAGAAAACGGATCATTTTTTAAGTCCGGATGGTTTTCTGTTCGCAAAAGAATAAGATCATCGGCGGTGTGTTCTTAAAAAGTGTGAAAGAGATCATGTTTAGGCGCATTGCTTAAATACAGCTTAGAATAATTAAATTCGCCGACACACCTTGATGCTAATAGGGTTGTGAAAAATAAGCGCGTTTCTGGTCGACTTTTTGTTTGCATTTGCGGGGTATATATCAACATTTTTTTTAAACTTGGCTAAGCTTACTGTGTGCTTAAAGAAAATAGAAATAAAACATCAAAACAAATTCACGACTTGCAGGGAAATGCAAAACGGTTCTGTTTCTTAATAGAAAACATACACGAATTTGATCACTCAGAATGGTTGGGCGAAATTAGCCTGATCCTACCACGAATACACGCCGTTATTGGTTTAATAGATAGCTCTAACAGGGGCGAATGTTTGTTTGCTATTGCCGATATTGAAGAACGGTTTGAATTATTTTGCCATTTAAAAAAGACCTTAGGTGACAAAGATGGCTACGAAATAGGCGATGAGCTGATCGACAATGAGCTGTATGGTAGTTTGTCGGATGACCTCGCGGATCTATATTTTGAAATCAAGCGTGGCTTGGACTTAATTTACCAAGGGCAGGAAAATTTGCCAGCGGCTTTGAGTTTATGGCGGGATGGCTTTTTTCTACACTGGGGTAAGCATCTAATTGATGCAGAAAAGCACCTGTATGACCTTCGCGTGCATCACCAAATTTAAATTTGGTGCGCTAACCACTTTATTTTTGCCGATTGTTCTAAAGACGATAGCCACTTATAGGCAAGATCTAGATTATGCGCTGCTGCATAGACGCCATGAGACCTAACGATGGCGACAGGCTGCTTTGCCAAGGAGTCAGTAATTCTTTCTGGCATGACGTCTAGATACTGTTTGGCATCACATTCGATAACCTTTAAATTAGAAAAATAATGCTGCCCTTCAAAATCAACGGGACTAAAGTTTCCGCCTTTTAGTGTCAATGCAATGGTGTAGGGATTGTGGGCGTGTAAAACGGCATGTCGGTCGCCTAATTGTTGATAGATACGCTGGTGAATGCTGGCGTCTAACGAAGCGCCTGCGGTCGGTGTTTGGTTGAGCGTGCACTCAATTAATTCGTTGGCTTCAATGGTGTCGGCGCAAGCACCCGTTTTGGTTACTAAGTAACCATTTTTAATGCGCATCGAGCCGTTCCCACTGTGTGAATCGTTCAGCCCGTGTTGGCGTAACAAGCGGTAATAAAACGCGAGTTGCTCCTTTTCGCTCATGTGTTGTCCTGTTGTTTTCCGCGCTGTTTAAACCAAATGACCACACCCGTGACCGATAAAAATAATAATATGATCCCTACGGTATCAAAAAACAAGGCACCGTAAGCACCAAAAAAACGACCGCTGTGAATGTCTAATACAAATTGTTCTAGCGTAATAATATTAGTACGGTAGCGGTGGCTAATGTCAGCATTGAGTGCAGCTGACATCGGTTCTGCTATAGACCAGTTTATTTTCGTGTCATGTCCGGTTTGGCGTAGACGCAAATCTGCCGTCAAATGGTACGACTGCTCGTTAGCAAATAACATAACACGAGCGTTTTGATCGACACCAATTTTAACGAGATTACTGGGGACCCCATCGTCGACACCCAAGGTTTCGATCAATTGAGAATCTGAATTAACGATTAACAGCCGATCATTCAAAGCAATCACCAACCAGTCATTTAAATGCGCCAAACCGACTAGCGTACTATTGATAGGCATGCCCTTATTAGCATCGACAAATAATAAATCATCAGCCTGTGAAATAGAGCGACCTTGGTTACTGAAAAGGCGAATGGCAGTTGGCTGCTGCACTTGATATTGATCCAGTAACACCCCCACGTTTAGGTGGTGGCTTTTGAGTGATAAACCGTCGGTATGGTTGAGTGCAATGCCGCTTGCGGTGATAAAGATGACAAACAAGGCGGCAAATAAACCACTGTAGCGGTGCCATATATACAGGGATTTGGTTTTGTTGCGTTTATTGCGGCGTTGATTCATGGTTGGGTGTGTTGTTCTAGGTATAGCGCGATTCTAGCAATTTTTGTTAACGCACGGACTGATAAGGTGGCACCGGAAATGCCATCAATGGTTTGGTTAAGTTGTAGCTCGTCGCTTATTGTAACGTCGTTAAACTGGCGGGTAAAAAAATCGTGTTTCACTTCCCAGCCGCGTGACTCCCTAAAGGCGAGCACGGATAGCTGTTTGATTTTAGACTGTTCAATGACAACACCGACAGTGATCGGTTTTTCTTTACCAATTTCGTTTAATATCCAAGCAGTTTTTGTGCCTTTTTGCCAATACTTGACGCGAATATAGGGCGCCCGGTGCTGCAGGATGGATTCAATCACGTGCTTTTTTTCTTGATCAAGCCAAATGACCTTTGGCTTTAGTGGCTGCTTGTCGAAGACCTTGGCAAGAAATGATTGGTTAGACACCTCAAACACTTTGGCTTCTGCCGTGTGCAAAAAGAGCATTAAGGATAAGGCGACGATTTTTTTGTTCATCAGATTAATACGTAAGGTTTAAAAAAGGGGTGAGATGATCCACCCCTTTGAATAACCAATTAAAATTGATAGCCAACACCCAGGTTAAGTCCGTTTTGTTCTTCACCGTTGTCGTTGCTTTGGTATTGGTAGTCTGCCTTAATAACAACGTCTTCGTGTGGCCAGTAATTAACACCAATATCCCACTGCTGCTTCTCAGAGTCCTGTGCGTCGCCAGAGTTACTGCCAGCTAGATTATCCCATTGGTTATAGCGTGCGAATAATCCAAATTTATCAGACAGTCGATAAGACGGTTCAATATAAAACCCTTCTTGTTTGTCTGCGCCGCTGGCTTTTACCGCGGAACCGTCTATATCCCAAAGTGCGTAGAGGGCTTTTAATGTAAACGGACCGGTTGACCAAATAGCGTGGGTTTCAACTAAGTTCCCGCTTTCAAGGCCAGGCACTAAGCCTTGTCCCATATCCTGTTGATGCTGTACCGAAACGGCTAATTCTAAGCCGGCGGTACCGGTATATTTAAGCCGAGCAGTAGCAGCCAAATCATTCGCTTTCGCTTTACTAACCTTTTGTCGGCCGCTACGAACGCTAAAGTCATCATCAACGGCAAGGCCAGAGTGTACATATGCGTCGTAACTAAAACCAGCGCCGAGTTGACCGTGTGCACCCGCACCTGCAGCCCACCAAGTAGCAGGAATAATGTTTTTCTCAATAGGGTTGCGTTCTGTGCCGTAAAAGGTCGGCGGTTCGTGGGTCTCATTAATGATACCCACGGGTAATAAAAACAAGCCTGCACGAGCCGTATGCTGCTCGTTTAAATCAAAGTCGATAAAGGCTTGCTCAAGTTCAACTTCACCATCTTGTCCATCGCCCGCGATGCTGTGCTCCAGTTCGAGTTCAGAAAAAAACCGGATATCGTCGGTAAACTCGTGGCCAAAAAACAAAACAAACCGATGAAAGTCAATTTCGTCTTTGTCGCTGGCGCCACCTTTGCCGGATAGGTTGTTGTAGTGCAGTTCGCCATAACCGCCGATGCTTGTTTTGTCTGCAAAATTCGCTAATTTTTGAATACCGCTGGTGCTGTCTGCGATGGTTTCAGTCGCGACGACTGCGGCCTCGGCCTTTTGGTCGGTTTGTTTGATCAAGCTGCGCAACTCGTGATTTTCTTGTTGCAAGGTTTGGTTTTGTTTTTCAAGCCGGTCGAGCCTGCTTGCGAGCTCTTCAAGGGTTAGCGAATAACTGGGTGTGCTGGTCGCGAGGGTAACGATAAAAATCGAAACAAGCGGGTAAACTTTTGTTTTAAACATAATCTAGCCTTTATTAAAATTAAATTTGATACGGTCTTAATGACTAACGTAATGATAATCATTATCATTTGCATTTACAACCGTAAAATAATTTTTTTATTCAGGTATAATTTTCCTGTTTTTACTTTTAGGAGTTTCTTATGGGAACAGCGCAAACATTTAATACCGTTTTAACGGCAGCCGACATCAATATTAGCGAAGCCGCGGGTGAAAAAATGAAGGAATTGTTCACTGACGTGGGTGATGAAATGGAGGCGATAAGAATTTATGTCTCTGGCGGAGGTTGCGGTGGTATGTCGTACGGGATGACTTTTTCAGACGAAAAATCACCATTCGACAGTGTCTTAGATTCGGGTGACTATAAGTTGTATGTTGACACCGTTGCGCTTAACTATATGCGCGGCGTGGAAATTGACTTTGTCGACCGCGGTATGGGTGAGGCCAGTTTTGTTTTTAATAACGTATTTGCAGCAACGGGCGGATCAGGTGGCTGTGGTACCTGTGGTTCGTCAAGTGGTGGTTGCGGTAGTTAATCCATCCGATGTGCAGCGTTTTACTTGTAGCGCCGCATAATAGTTATCGGATTCATGCCTATTTGGAAGCAGCTCAGCATCTAGGTGTTGAGCTAATTATCGCTTCACAAAGCAGGTACTCCTTGGTTAGTGCAGTAGCCAAGGGTATTCAAATTGATTTTACAGATGCTGCGTTAAGCCTACGCAAAATCGAGATCGCGCATCAACAGCACCAGTTTAAAGCAGTTATTGCGACGGATGACGCTGCGGTTGCCTTAGCTGCGATAGTCGCTGAGGCGCTAGGCTTATCAGCGAATGCCCCCGATTCTGCGATACTAACCCAACGTAAAGATTTAGCGAGACGCCGCTTGCAAGAGCATCGCTTACCAGTCCCTGACTTTAGAGTCATTGATCTGTCCGTGGCGATAGTTGGGCAGTTGCTCGGCTTAGAGTATCCAATCGTCGTTAAACCGGTTTCAATGTCCGGTAGTCGCGGAGTGATCAGGGCTAACAATCAGCAGCAATGCGTGGCTGCGATTAATCGGATTAGACCTTTATTACAAGAACTGCCCAGCCTTGAAGAACAACAATCGGTATTAATCGAAGCTTTTATTGCAGGCGAAGAAGTTGCTTTCGAAGGTTTGTTGCATAGAGGGGAATTAAAGCAGTTAACTATTTTTGATAAACCTGAGCCGATGGACGGCCCTTTTTTTGAAGAAAGCTTTTATATCAGCCCGACGCGTCATTCGACTGAGCAACAGCAGCTTATCCAGCAACACGTTAGCGAGGCCTGTGCGGCGTATGGTCTTCGCGAAGGACCTGTCCACGCTGAGCTAAGATTGAACGAAAACCAGGCTTATTTGATCGAAATGGCATCCAGAACGATTGGAGGTGATTGCGGCGACGTGCTTAAATTTGGTTTAAACGTGAGTTTAGAGGAGCTGGTCCTGCTGCAAGCGTTGGGTCAACCGGTCAATATCCCGGTAATGAAGCATAGCGTGGGCGTTATGATGATACCCATACCAAGGCAAGGAATTTTGCGCCGTGTGGAAGGTATCGAACGGGCAAAAAAAATCGAAGGTATTACCAGCATAGGTATTAGCGTGCGTGAAGGCTATGAATTGGTGCCGTTGCCCGAAGGATCGAGCTACTTAGGGTTTATTTTTGCTAAAGCACCCAATCAAAGCCAAGTTGAACAGGCGCTTAGATCAGCGCACGATTGTCTAAAGATAGTGACAGCAGCAACGATAAAGGTGCATCGTGTATAGCATTATTTCTTTTTAGGTGCTGCGTTAAATCCACTGGGTACTTGGCCTAGGCTGCCCTCATTAAAGAAAAAACCTTTCATATGATCTTCAATCAATTGAATGCTGGCTACGTCAGCCGTACTGAGCCCATTTTCATTAATAATCATGGATAAACGTTCCAGCCATTGACTCCAGCCTTGTTTAGACACGTTTGCCAAAATGCGTTCCCCTAATTCGCCTGGGTGGGGGGCTGTGTCGAGTGCTTCAGCTTCAGTTTTAAGAACAACGCATTGAACCATATTAGTCATAAAAATCTCTGTGTAGGAGTGAAAGGATCAAAATTATACTAGCTTGTGCTCAAAAAGGCTTAACCGTTGCCAAAATAATAATCGCGACAAGGAAAGCGACAGGCAGTTCATTCATCCAGCGGAAAAAGACGTGGCTGTGGGCGTTACGGTTATGCTTAAAGTCCAGCAGCCATTTGCCGCAGTACACGTGATAGACACATAACAAGCCAATCAATAGTAATTTAAGGTGTAGCCACGTGGATTGGCCAAAAACAACCCAAGCGTAATCTTTTAGCATCCAAAAGCCAAACCCCAAAGTTAAAATAAGGCCGGGCGTCATAATGCCAAAATACAGCTTGCGTTCCATCACTATGAAACGCTCATGACTGGTTTTATCATTACTCATCGCATGATAGACAAACAGGCGAGGCAGATAAAATAACCCGGCAAACCAAGTCACCATAAAAATTAAATGCAGTGCTTTAAGCCACATTAGCTGGCCTGTAATAATTGATTGAGGCGCTCACGCATGCTTTGTTCGTCAAACTCACCGATTTTTTGCATCACGATATGCCCATTTGGAGCGATCAAAAAGGTAGTGGGTGTTAATCTTACATTGCCAAAAGCTTTGGAGGCTTCAGCTAGTGGGTCTAACGCAATTTTATACGGCAGATTTTTTTCCTTACTCATGGCAATTACATTGTCTGGGCGGTCGTAATACATAGCGACAGCAATAATGTTAACGCCTTCAGTTGAATAGTCACGATGCAGCGCCTTAAGGTGGGGGATTTCTTTAATACAGCCGGGGCAGTCGGTGGCCCAAAAAGTGAGAAGGACGGGCTTCCCTTGCAACTGATTTAATGCGATGCGCTCACCGTTGATAGTGTTGAGGCTGATATCGGGCGCTTGATTGACAAAGTTATTGCTCAGCAGTAGCCATGCCCCGCCTGTAATAAGCAGCGCAAACAATACAAATGTGTAAGTTTTATTTTTGTTCATTCAAATTATTTTTTAAATACGGTTGAGTCAACCCTTGATATAGAGCGGTTGGACAAATAAGTTTAGACGTGCCGTTGGCTATAAACGCGGTTGCCATCATGGGTAATAATAAATCATGTGAGTTCGTCATTTCCATAATAATGACAAAAGAAGTGAGTGGCGACTGAAGCATGCCAGCAAAGTAGCCGGTCATGCCTAAAAGAATGACTACAGATACCGGTGCTAAAGGCAACACTTCGGCTAAATTTGCACCGAGGCCAGCGCCCACAGAGAGAGAGGGGACAAAAATGCCCGCTGGGATACCCACAAAAAAAGTCGCTAGGTTAGCGAGAATACGCATAAAAGGGTATTCCATAGGCATACTGCCCGGATCCATTAGATATGCTTTGGTTTCTTCGTAGCCTGTGCCCGCAGTGCTTCCGCCCGTGAAATAATTAAGTAAGGCGATGATCATGCCGCCAATAAAGGCAATTTTTAACGGTGAGAGGAGCGATATGGATTCTAAAATTCGCCCGCCTTTTAATAAAATCAAGCTAAAAAGGCCACCTATAAATCCGGTGAGCACGCCGCAAATGGGGATGATTAACCAAGCAGCTCCCCAAGGAAGGGATGCTGAGTCACTAGAAAAATAGACATATTGGCCTTGAATGATAAGTGCTGTTGCCCCTGCAAAAATAACGGCTGTTAAAATAAGGCCACTGGTTTTTTCTTCAAGTGAGCGTCCCATCTCTTCAATGGCGAAAACGATTCCAGCCAGCGGAGCGCTAAAAATAGCGGCAAATCCAGCGGAGCTACCGGCGAGAATTAAGCCTTTTTCAAGGTAGTGGGGTGCAAAATTGGCAAAACGACCGAAATAAGCCATTAATGAAGCGCCAATATGTATCGCCGGACCACCTAGGCCAACCGATGCGCCAGATAAAATGCCACCCATACTGAGAAGCAGTTTGCCAAAAATGACACGTACGCCTATCAGCGGTTTATCGGTTTGTTTAATAGATAGGTGCAGTGCGGCTTTAACTTGTGGTACACCGCTGCGTTCTGAGCCGGGGAAAAACCTTAAAGTAATCCAAGCCAGTAGCGTTAAACTAAGTGGGGTAAAGATAAAACTGTATAGCAAATAATCACGGTGAAATTGTTTGAAAAGTGCGCTCGCTTGCTCGCTACCAAGGGTTAAAGCGACTGTTGCAAGGCCGACAAAAATGGCACCCAACCAGAAAACAAGGTGGGTTTTCCATGCGGAAATTGATGACCAGAGCGTTTGTTTTTCGGGTGTTAACATTAGATGAAGTATAACAGACGGTGCTGGTGTAAAATATTGCGTATATTAAAGTTGAATAAACGAGGTTAGAGCATGATTAATGTTGGTGTTGTCGGTGGTACGGGTTATACCGGTGTCGAACTATTAAGGCTGCTCGCTCTGCATCCTGACGTGGTTGTTAAAGCGGTAACGTCACGAGCCGAAAAGGGCTTACGAGTCGATTCGGTCTACCCGAATTTGCGCGGCTTTAATGATTTGTGTTTTGTGGAACCAAGGATTGATCATTTGCTTTCGTGCGATGTGGTGTTTTTTGCTACCCCGAATGCGACGGCCATGCATATGGCAGGCGATTTATTGCAAGCGGGAGTGAAAATAATCGACTTGTCTGCAGACTTTAGGTTGCGTGATGTGGCGACGTGGCAACAATGGTATGGGGCCGAGCACGCGTGCCCAGATTTGTTAGCGCAAGCTGTTTACGGCTTACCCGAGACGAACCGCGAAGCGATAAAAACAGCCAACCTAGTCGCCAACCCCGGTTGTTACCCAACGGCAACTCAATTGGGTTTCTTACCGCTGATAAACGCAAACGCGATTGATCTGTCGATGTTGATCGCAGATGCAAAATCGGGCGTCAGTGGTGCTGGACGTTCAGCCAGCGTTACCGGCTTGATGAGCGAGACAGGGGAAAGCTTTAAAGCTTACGGTGCAGATGGTCACCGTCACCTGCCAGAAATCATGCAGCAACTTGAGTGCGTTTCAAATGCGCCGGTATCGTTAACGTTTACGCCGCATCTAGTGCCAATGATCAGGGGGATACACGCCACCTTGTATGCACCCTTGCAAGATACTGATCTAGACCTACAAGCGCTCTTTGAAAGTTTTTACGCCGATGAGCCTTTTGTGGACGTATTGCCGGTGGGTGCTCATCCTGATACCGGTGACGTGCGTGGTACAAATCGTTGTCAGTTGGCCGTTCATCGTCCGCAAGGAGGTCGTATGGTAACGGTTCTTTCAGTGATTGATAACTTAGTAAAAGGCGCGTCAGGGCAGGCGATACAAAATATGAATATCATGTTTGCGTTAGATGAGCGTGCCGGTTTACATCAGGTTGGTATGTACCCCTAGCGGATAACTTGCCAGATGCACCGATGCCCGCACCCTTACCACCTTACTAAACGACGACGTTATATAGAGCGAGGTGCGCTGCTGTTCGTATTACTTGGCTTAGCCTTGTCATTTATAGCTGGGCGATTTTCGGTAAACAGTGTGGAAGCGTATCAGCTTGAAAATGACCACCTGCGGCAGGCCGTCAAACAGTTAAGTGAAACGCATAAAGAGTGGAACAAAAAGCAGGATTTTGTAGAAGCCGCAAAAAAAATAAATGCTTATGCGGAAAAAGAATCGAGGCTGGCCTTGTCGCAGTTACACGACGAATTGAGCGATACAAAAGAGCAGCTAGCGTTTTATCAACGGGTGGTAGCGCCAGAAACAATTATTAAAGGGTTGCACGTTAGTAGCTTTGAAATAAGCGCTATCAATGAAACTGGAGAGTACCAATATGAGTTAATTATTGCTCAAGGGGCCAGTCAAAAAAGGGCGATAAAAGGGCGCTATTCGCTCTCAATCGAAGGTCAGCTGAGTGGGGTTGAAACGAGCTTAGCCTTCGAGCAGTTAACGAAAAAACTGTTTAAGACGAAAGGGTTCTCATTTCGTTACTATGAAATATTAACGGGGAAAATTAAATTGCCTCAGAAGTTTAAACCACAACAGGTTAATGTGATTATTCAGCCGTCTTTTAAAAACTCTAAGCCGGTCGAGCGGCGATGGATGTGGCAAGAGGTTTTAAAGCGAAACTGACTAGGGCTAGGATATAAATTAATTCTGGGCTAGACTGTGTGGTCAAATTACCTAAGATGGGGGAAGGAAGTCATGTTTTCGTCAGACAATAAAAAACTAAAAGAAATTAACACAACTAATGTGTCTACTATCATTGGTGAAGGAACGGTTATACACGGTGATATTGTGTACGTTGGTGGCTTGCACATTGACGGCAAAGTAGTGGGTAATGTGTCGGCTGAGCAGGGTTCATCTACTACGCTAACATTGAGCAAGCTCGGTTCAATTCATGGTAACGTGGATGTGCCAACGGTGGTCATTGATGGAGAAGTTCAAGGCGATGTGAGCGCATCGGAACGGGTGCAGTTGATTTCTAATTCTCGGATTACCGGCAATGTCGAGTATAATTTGATTGAAATGGAAGTCGGCGCTGAGGTTAATGGACAATTACTAAGACAACAGGGCGCGCGGAATGATAGGTCGCCAGTTTCTTTGTTGGAATCGTCACAAGAAGAACTTTCTTAGTTGAAAATAGACTAAGGGATACAATAACATTCAAAATGAGAGTATATGATGCCTAAATTTGCTGCGATAGCTGATATTAATTTTACTGATAGTGCTGCTACCAAAGTAGCTGCGCTGATAAAAGAGGAAGGCAATAACGAGTTGAAGCTTCGAGTCTATATTTCAGGCGGTGGGTGCTCAGGGTTCCAATACGGCTTTACTTTCGATGAAACTATTGCAGACGATGATTTTGGTATTGAGAAAAATGGCGTTTCCGTGGTGATCGATCCAATGAGCTATCAATACCTCGAAAAGGCAGAAGTCGATTATAAAGAAGACTTGCAGGGATCACAATTTGTCATCCGTAACCCCAATGCAACAACTACCTGTGGTTGCGGTTCCTCATTTGCTGCATAAAGGCACAAGCCGCTAATATAAACTTATTCGGACCGTCCGTCAGGGCGCATTAGTCGACTCTTCGCCTAACTCGGGATGCCTTGATAAATCGCGCCTAATACAACGGATTTTTTTGCTCCCGTTACTGACGGAATATTGCCCGGCTTACCCTGCATCGTCTGTTGGGCCAGCCAAGCAAATGCTACTGCCTCGACCCAATCAGGGTGGACACCATGTGCTTCGGTGGACTCTACTGGGCAGTTGAGTAAAGTATTAAGCCGACGGATAAGTTGGTCATTGTGCCAGCCCCCACCACAGATTAGAGCTTTATTGACTGCAGGCAGTTGCGATAAACCAGCGTATATGGACGCGGCGGTTAGTTCGCATAAGGTACTAAGTGTGTCTTGGTTCGTGGCGGGATGTTTGGTTAAGTGTGCCGTTAACCAGGTTATGTTGAAATGCTCAGGCCCCGTGGTTTTTGGATACGGTGAGGTAAAGTACGGGTCAGTTAACATGCTGTTAAGTAATGAGTGGTTCACTGTGCCGCTGCCGGCAAGCAAGCCGCTGTTATCGAATGCACAATTAAAGTGCAGCTGACACCATTGGTCCATTAGTGTGTTACCAGGACCGCAATCAAAGCCTATGATGGGGGTCGCTATATCGGTGCTGAGAAAGGTCAGGTTAGCAATCCCCCCAATGTTGATAACGGCTAGCTTATCATGGCTATTTTGAAATAATGCTTGATGAAACGCAGGGGCTAAGGGAGCGCCTTGCCCGCCAGCTGCTATGTCGCGACGCCTAAAGTCAGCGACCACTGAGATGCCGGTTACTTCAGCAATACGGTTAGGGTCGCCAATTTGTACAGTGTAAGCAGGCTCGGTGCTGGGGCTGTGCTGAACAGTTTGACCATGGCTGCCGATGGCGACAATGTCACGGGCGTGCACATTAGCTTTAGTTAAACATTGGATTATGCTTTGTCCGTAGAATTCACCAAGTTGTGCGTCGAGCTGGCCAAAGTCATCAAAACTTATGCTAGTGTTTCGGCAGAGACGTTTAATATTCTGCAAAAGTCTATCGGGATAGTTTAAGCAGTGACTTGAGATGAGGTGAGGCTTGGGTTGATTAAAGTCAACAATAGCAATGTCTACACCATCTAAGCTCGTGCCTGACATAAGGCCTATATAGAGCTGGGTCATATTGTATTAGGGTTGGTTAAGCGCCAGCTGTGTTTGTTTGGCATGCGCGAGTTGCCCTAGTAAAGGGGCTGTTTGCTGCTTAAATTCAGCCAATAAGTGCTTTTTGATCGGTGAGGCGGCAGGAAATTTGGTGGTAAGGGGGTTTCTGTGAACGCCATTAACTCTAAACTCATAATGAAGATGAGGGCCGGTTGCTAGACCAGACTTCCCAACATAACCGATAGTTTGTCCTTGTTTAACGTAGCTGCCGTTTTTATAACGACCGTATTTAGACATATGGGCATACAATGAGCTGTATTGTTGGCCGTGTTGAACGATAACGACGCGCCCATAACCACCTTTTACGCCCCTAAATATAATCCGTCCATCCCCTGTTGCTTTGATAGGCGTTCCGCTTGAAGCTGCGTAGTCGACGCCTTTGTGCGCGCGAATTCTATTCAGTACGGGGTGTTTTCTGCGTAAATTGAAATGTGAGCTAACACGGGCAAAGTCGATCGGGTTGCGCAAAAAAGTCTTACGCATACTCTTGCCATCTGCAGCAAAGTATTCAGCGTGGCCATCTTTATCAATAAAACGAACGGCTTGATACTTATCGCCACGATTATTGAACTCGGCGGCTAAAATATGGCCGTTTTCAATGCGTTCTCCGTTGATGTGTTTAGACTCGTATAGAAGGGAGAAGGAATCGCCTGGGCGTAAGCCCTGTGAAAAATCGATATCCCAGCCAAAAATATTAGCCAGCTCCATGATGGTCTTATCGGATACGCCCGCTTGTTTTGCGTCATAAAATAATGAGTTTTGAATCACCGCAGTGGCCAAGCTGTGAGAGGTTTCAACAGGTTTCTCATTAATGGATGATTGAAAGCCAGTGGCTGTGGCGCGGACCTGAAGGGTTTTTATATTGTTGATGGCGTAATCAAGTGCAACACAGGTATTGTCTGAATTTTGTGCAAAGCGAAGGGTTTGTCCTGGTTTGATGTTCTTGAGTAGTTTGGCGCTGTCATCAGACTGGATAATGTTGTGCAACGTCGTTGCCGAAAGATTAAAGCGCTTAAAAATGCTAGCTAAGCTATCGCCAGATTTGATGGTATGCTGCTTCCAACTTAGGCCTTGTGGTGTCGAAGCGGTTGATTCTATGACTGTCTTTTGCGGTGTTTTAAACGTATGCTCGCTCGTATCTTGTCCATCACTAGGCAGATTTATGGGAACGATTTGAAGTGCTGTTTTATTGGTCTGAGCGTTAGACGTGGTGTTTTTAAAGTAAAACACCGTGGCGAGTAAGACAAACGTACCGACCAACAGCAAAGGAACGAGTGGTCGTTGCCGAGTTTTCACCGTACTCAGAGAGTGTTTATAGTCACGATTAATTAAGCTCGGCTTTTTCATAAGTTAATGCAGTTAAAGGTGGTTACCCTAAGTTGATATGCGATTTAAAGACCCAGTGTGATCCAAAGTTTAATTGGTGTATCTCTTCAGTATAGTTGAAAACAATTGCACTGCCTATGGGTGCATTAATAAAGGATTGGCTTAAGAGTTGATTTTTCTTTGAGATACAGTATCGTTCTCCACCTACTATATATAAAGGGTAATATTTCGGTGAATGACTCAATAAAAGCACAGTTAATTCGATTAAAACGCGGCGCGGATGAAGTGCTGGTTGAAGCGGAGTTCGAAAAAAAGATCGCGTCAGGTAGGAAATTAAGAATTAAAGCCGGGTTTGACCCTACAGCGCCGGATTTGCACCTAGGCCATACGGTCCTCATTAATAAACTTAAACAATTTCAAGATGCAGGGCACCATGTATTGTTCTTAATTGGCGATTTCACGGGAATGATTGGCGACCCAACAGGTAAATCGACGACCCGGCCACCGTTGACAAAGGACGATGTCATAGAAAATGCTAAAACCTATCAGCAGCAAATATTCAAGATATTGGATCCAAAGAAAACAGAGGTGGTTTTCAACTCAACTTGGATGTCGGCATTTGATGCGTCTGATTTGATACAGTTGGCAGCAAAACATACCGTAGCAAGAATGCTTGAGCGCGATGACTTTAATAAACGTTATACCAGTGGTAAGTCAATCGCTATACATGAGTTTTTATACCCGTTGATTCAAGGCTACGATTCAGTTGCCTTAAAGTCAGATGTTGAGTTAGGCGGGACGGATCAGAAATTTAATTTGCTAGTGGGCCGCCAATTACAAGAAATCTATGGACAAGAACCGCAGGTCGTTATGACTATGCCAATACTCGAAGGCTTGGACGGTGTGCAGAAAATGTCAAAATCATTGGCTAACTATATAGGTATAAACGAAGCGCCTGATGATATGTTTGGCAAGCTGATGTCCATATCCGATAGTTTAATGTGGCGGTATTACGAATTATTGAGTTTCCGTGAGCTTGATGAGATAAGGGAATGGAAAAAGTGCTGTGAACAAGGCGAGGAAAACCCGAAAAACATTAAAATTGCATTGGCGATGGAAATAGTTGAGCGTTTTCATAATAAGGAAGAAGCGTTAAAGGCCAAAGAGTCGTTCGACTCAAGATTTAAACGAGGAGAACTACCAAGTGACATCCCCGTAGTGCATCTAAGTGCCGCAGAATCATATCCAATTGCCAATGCAATAAAGGACGCGGGGTTAACGAGCAGTACCTCTGATGCGTATCGCATGATAAAACAAGGTGCGGTAAAACTAGATGGTGAAAAGATAAACGATAAAAACTTACAATTGAAGCAAGGTACGCGCTGCATTATTCAAGTAGGAAAAAGAAAGTTTGCAGACATATCAATAAGTTAAAAAGAAAAGATATAAAATCACTAAATAGAGGTTGACCCCCGATATTATGTCCCTATAATACGCATCTCTT
>JAGPVU010000086.1 GCA_018066825.1 Cycloclasticus sp. | reverse complement strand
GCGGTTTTGCGTAACCAACCAACCACAGCGGTGATGATTCGTGGTGACCAAGGTGTCGCTTACGGTGAAGTCGTACGTGCGATGACCACACTCCAAGCAGCGGGCGTGCCAAGTGTGGGCCTGTTGACTGATCCAGATAATTAGGTTTTTTCGATGATTGATCTAGTAAAAAAACACCCGTTAGCCAGTCTGTTGTCGCTTGTTTTACACCTAATTTTAATTGGTTTTTTTATATTTAGTACCAGTTTTAATGAGCCAGGGAGTTCAATAGTGCCACCAGTACCCATTGTTAAAGCGACGGTAATTGATGATTCAAAAATTAAAGCAGAAGCTGAAAAGTTAAAAAATCAAGCGCTTGAAAAAAAGCAGCAAGAAAAGAAACGCTTAGACGATTTAAAAAACAAACGTTTAGCGGAAGAAAATAAGCTAGCGGAACTAAAGAAAGAGCAGGCATTAGAGCAGCAAAAACTTGAACAACATAAGGCTGAGCAAGCGGCATCGGCCGCTAAGCTAAAAAAACAGCAAGCCATCGATGAAAAGAAAAAAGCTGACGCTACCAAGCAACTACTAATAGCCAAAGAAAAAGCAGCCAAGGAAAAAGCGATCAAAGAGAAGGCGGCTGAAGAAAATCGAGCCAAAGCACAGGCGATAAAAGAAAAAGCAGCTAAAGAAAAACTAGCCAAGGAAAAGGCTGCTAAAGAGAAGGCGGCTAAAGCATTAGCGGCAAAGGAACAGGCAGCAAGAGAACGTGCACTGAACCAGTTGGCTGAACAAGAAGAACAAGAAATGCGTGCACAAGAAGCAGTGGCTAGCTACAGTGGCCTCATCAGGCAAAAAGTCGAACGAAATTGGTTGCAGCCGCCGGGCGATATTACCGGACTTTCCTGTACGGTACGGGTTCGTTTAATACCGGGTGGTGATGTGATAGATGTTCAAGTTATCAAATCAAGCGGCAATACGTATTTTGATCGTTCGGTGGAATTGGCGACAAGGAAGGCGTCGCCCTTACCTTTGCCGAATGACCCTGCGATGTTTAATTATTTTAGAACGCTCGATTTTTATTTTAGGCCTGGAGGCTAACAAGTAATGAAAACAACGATTAAGGTAGTGTTGATGTATGCCCTAGTGCATGCCTCGGCAGCGTGGAGTGAGGCGCTTAAAATAGAAATCACCCAAGGTATATCATCGGCCCAACCGATAGCGATTGTGCCTTTTTCGAGCACGCAAGTGGTTACAGGTGTTGCCGTTGACGTGGCGCAAATCATCAGTGATGATCTGGTACGTAGTGGACGATTTAAGTCCTTATCCCGTTTCGACATGCTCGATAAGCCGTTCACATCTGAGCAGGTCAATTTTCGAAACTGGCAAGCCCTGGGGCAGGATAATTTAGTTATCGGCGAGATAACGGAACAGGCCAACGGCATGTTAGAGGTGCAGTTTCAGCTATTTGACGTTTACAAAGGTGAGCAATTAATGGGCTTTAGCTTACCGGCAAATAAAGCCGGATTGCGCAGTGCAGCCCATCGAATTAGTGACTTGATTTATGAAAAGCTTACCGGTCAAAAAGGCGCTTTCAGCACAAGAATGGCCTACGTCACATCAACAAAAAGTCCAAATGGTAAGCATGAATATAAAATTCAAGTAGCCGACGCCGATGGCTACGGGGCTAAAACCATCGTCACCTCGTCAGAACCGCTCATGTCGCCGGCGTGGTCACCTAGAGGAGACAAGATTTCTTATGTTTCTTTTGAAGCCGGGCGATCATCGATTTACACGCAAACATTAAGAACCGGCGCGCGTGAAAAATTACAATCGTTTAAAGGCATTAATGGCGCACCGGCTTGGTCGCCTGATGGTAGTCAAATGGCGTTAACGCTGTCTAAAGACGGCAGTGCAGATATTTATGTTTATAACGTTATCAGTCGGTCGTTTCGACGTTTAACATTCAGTTACGCGATTGATACCGAGCCGAATTGGGCGCCTGATGGCAGGACTATTATTTTCACTTCCGATCGTGGTGGCAAACCGCAAATTTATCGTATTGCTGCCAGTGGTGGGCAGGCTACGAGGGTGACCTTTGAAGGTGACTATAATGCACGTGCAAGCCATTCACCGGACGGAAAAAATATTGTTATGGTGCATCGAGTAAATGGTCAATACCGAGTAGCGACCTTAGAATTAAAAACCGGTTTCACCAATATTTTGAGTGACGGACAGCTAGACGAGTCACCAAGCTATGCACCTAATGGCAGTATGATCCTTTATTCAACAAATGATAGTTTTAAATCTATTCTAGCTGCGGTATCATCTGATGGAAAAGTACGTCAAAAACTTCGCCTCCAAGGTGGAGAGGTTCGAGAACCGGCTTGGTCACCTTTTAAATAACAACAGGAAAAATTAATATGTACAAAAAATTATTGATGGGACTTTTACTTTCTACAACGCTAGCCGGCTGTAGTATGTTTGGCGGCGATGAGCAAGCGACTGATGACGCAATGTCTGGCATGCATGACGGTGCATCAACCTCGGGTATGATGGATGGTAGCAATTACACTGGTCACCCGTTGGATAACCCAGCGAGCCCGTTATCAACCAAAGTTATTTACTTTGCGTTTGATAGCAGTGCCGTTGAAGCGCAATACGAAGCCGTTTTGGCGGCCCACGGTGCTTACTTAGCGGCTAATGCTGGCGTTTCAATTATTGTTGAAGGTCACGCAGACGAACGCGGTACCCGTGAATATAATATTGCCTTAAGTGAACGACGCGCTAAAACTGTGCAAAACTTATTATCGCTTCAAGGCGCGTCATCAAACCAGACTGAAGTCGTCGCAATGGGTGAAGAAAAACCTGCGGCAGCTGGTCATGATGAAAGTGCTTGGCATTTAAATCGTCGCGTCGAACTGATTTACCCAGCGCATTGATCGCAAGAAAGATAACGGGGCAGTTCGTTGCCATAGTGTTACTGAGTGGGGCTGCTTCGGCAGCCCTACCACCAGTTGTCGACGGCACAGGTCAGGTCACAAGTTCGGCTGTTGCCGCACCTGCTGCTCCAGCATCCAGTATGATGGGGCTTTATAATCGCCTTGAACAACTGCAAAACGAAGTGCAACAATTACGTGGCCAAGTAGAAGAGCAAACGTATCTCATCGACAACCTAAAGAAACGTCAGCGTGATCTATATTTAGACACCGATAGGCGCTTACAAGAACTAGAAACAGGTAGGCCGATCTCATCGTCCAGCGCGCCGCCATCACCCTTGTCGGCGACAAACAACCAGGTCGTGCAAAGTAAGCGGCCAGCTTCGCCAGCTGGTGGACAAGATAAACAAGCCTATGAAGCCGCCTTTAGCAGCTTGAAATCGGGTCAATATCAACAGGCCATTAATCACTTTACGCAATTTGCTAGTGATTACCCTACGAGTAGTTATTTACCGAATGCCTTGTATTGGTTAGGCGAAGCCAGTTATGTCAATCGTGATTTTAAACGTGCCGAACACGAGTTTAATCAAGTGCTAGTGCAATTTCCTAGTCACTCAAAAGCCAAAGACGCGATGTTAAAAATAGGCTTTATCCAACACGAGAACAAACAAGTTAAACAAGCACAACAGACCCTAACTAACGTTGTAAAATCCTACCCAGGAACAACGGTTGCGCGTTTAGCCGAGCAACGTCTCGAAAAAATGCGTTTAGAAAAACCGTAATTTTAAAACCCCCGTCTTAAGCCCATGTCAAAAGATAGTCTGCGGATTAGTGAAATCTTTTATTCCTTACAAGGTGAAGGTAAAACCGTTGGTATACCGACAACCTTTATTCGCCTGACGGGTTGCCCACTGCGTTGTGGTTATTGCGACACCGAGTATGCATTTTATGGCGGTGAAACGCTCAGCATAGACGCTATTATCGAACAAGTTGCTAACTTAGGTGCGCGTTATATTAACGTCACCGGTGGTGAACCCTTAGCGCAAAAACGGGTGCACAGATTGATGCAAACTTTGTGCGACGAAGGGTATTATGTATCGCTAGAAACCAGCGGTGCACTGGATGTGTCGCAAGTAGACCCTCGGGTCGTGAAAGTGCTGGACGTCAAAACACCCGGTTCGGGCGAAATGGCAAAAAACTTACAGGCAAACTACCCGCATCTATCGAAAAACGATCAAGTCAAATATGTGATATGCGACCAAGCCGATTTTGAGTGGTCAAAAGAGCATATGCTACAACACCAATTGAACGATCAATGTGAGGTGTTATTTTCCCCTGTGCAAGGGCAGCTAGCGGCAAAAGATTTAGCCGATTGGGTATTGCGCGATAAATTGCCCGTTCGCTTTCAAATCCAACTACATAAACACCTATGGGGCGACCAGCCCGGCAAATAACCCGTTAACAGTATTTACAATGAAAGAAAAAAAAGCAGTCGTATTGGTATCAGGTGGCTTAGACTCAGCCACTATTTTGGCCATCGCTAAACAACAAGGTTATGCCTGTTATGCACTCAGTTTTGACTATGGACAACGGCATCGATCTGAACTTGTAGCAGCCAGCAACTTAGCAAAAATTTATAACGCTAAAGACCACAAAATAATCAAATTAGGGATGGGTGAATTCGGTGGTTCTGCACTAACTGATGATCATATCGACGTGCCCATCAAAGAAGGTAAAGGCATCCCTGTTACTTACGTGCCCGCACGCAATACAGTCTTTCTGTCGCTTGCTTTAGGCTGGGCCGAAGTGCTAGGCGCCATGGATATATTTATTGGCGTTAACGCGGTGGATTATTCGGGTTACCCGGATTGTCGTCCGGCCTTTATTCAAGCCTTTGAACAACTGTCAAACTTAGCCACTCAGGTGGGCGTTGAAAAAGGCGGCTTTAAAATACACGCACCACTTATCGACCTAACCAAGGGGCAAATCATTCAACAAGGCCACGCGCTTAATGTCGACTACAGTGCAACTGTGTCGTGTTATCAAGCGAATCTTAAAGGCGAAGCCTGCGGTGAATGTGAGTCCTGTCGTTTGCGAAAACAAGGGTTTGAAAACGCCAATTTAATTGACCCAACGCGTTACCGATCATAACGAGATATTTTTTTAATCAAAAACCCAGCCTAAAGGGCATATTCGACTTGCCTTTTAGCGTCAATCCGGTATCATTCCCCGCTCTTGGAGGGTCGTTAGCTCAGCCGGTAGAGCACCGCACTTTTAATGCGATGGTCGCGCGTTCGAATCGCGCACGACCCACCATCCTTACGCAAAAACCAACTTTTTAGTTGGTTTTTTTGTGCTCAGAGAATTTATTAAAAGTTTCTCGCTTGCAATAGCTACACTTGTCTTATTGTTTGTCCCTAACGCCTCCTCAAAAACAACGAATAATTTTAGGGTGTTACTTTTGATTTTAAAAAGCCAGGTGCTATTAAATAATTCAGACCAAAGGCTATTGCTCTACAGTTAGAAATCCTCTACCTTATGCGCTCATTAGCTTTTGGTGTTGATATGACATATTGTGTTGCAATTTCTTTAAGTGACGGGTTGGTTTTAACCTCCGATTCTCGTACTAACGCGGGTATCGACCAAGTTAGCACCTATAGCAAAATGTTTCGGTACGAAACCATGCCGGATCGAAGTATCGTTATTATGAGTGCTGGCAACCTAGCGACTACACAGTGTGTTATTGAGCAAGTTCAGCGAGATATTCGCGAGGGGCATGATGAAAATATCAATTCATTCAAATACATGTCGGATATTGCAGATTATCTCGGTGATGTATTAAGTAGCCGCATTCGTCGCTACTCTGAGAAAGAGCAATCTGGCTTTTCTCCTGAAGCAAGCTTGTTATTCGCTGGACAGATTCAAGGCCAACGCTCGCAAGCTTTTATGATTTACCCTCAAGGCAATCATATTACAACCTCTGACCATACGCCCTATCTACAAATTGGAGAGTGTAAGTACGGTAAGCCAGTATTGGATCGCTTTTTAACACGCCAAACCAGTTTGATAGATGCCGCCACATGTGCGCTCATTTCAATGGATTCAACGATGAAAAGTAATGCAGGGGTTGGGCCGCCGATTGAAGTCCTTATGTATAAAAATGACAGTTACAGCTTAAGTAACCTCCATCAATTTGAAGCCGAAAATCCGTATCTTCTTGAGATTCGGAATCAATGGGGTATTAAGCTTAACGAGGCATTTGATGCGATGCCTCGCATCCCTAATTAAGCAGTACTTTAGCCCTTAGCCATTGACAAGCTGATGGATGAATTTAAGCTTGGTACGGACAGTGTTCGAGATAATAAACGGATAGGCATCGGCATTGCCAATACTTCTATTCAAGGCGTTCAGCACAACAACCAATTGCATCCACTCATCCATCCAGGTGTCAAAATTACTGTAGGGCGTTAATGTTGGCAAAATCTGTAAATTGAAGGCCGTTTCGATCGTTTCACGCATTAACATGTAATGTGCCCATGTTTCTGCCCAGTCTTCTAAAGGGTGCATGGTGGCGTAGGCAGAAATAAAGTGTTCCTGCCAGTTATCTACAGGCCCATTTGCATAATAGCTGTCTAGAGCTAAGCGATAGTCCGTCCGTTCATCGCCAAAAAGCTGATGAAATTGCTCGTAGTATGTTGATTCGTGAACTAATCGTTGCCAATAATAGTGGCCTATCTCGTGGCGGAAGTGGCCTAATAATGAACGAAATGACTCGTTCATTGCTTCGCGTGTGGCTTCTCTATAGCTGCTATCTGCTTCAGCTACATTCATTGTGATTACGCCTTGGGCGTGCCCACTGTAGACATATTCTTGCTCAATGGCAGCGTTACTACGTTGATCTTCAAGAAAGTCAAATGTTAACCCCTTGTCAGGGTCTGTTGTATAGGGTGTAACCGATAGACCCATATCGAGTAAACCATAGATCATTCTACGTTTAGACGATTCCATAAGAGCCCAGCGACGAATGTTTTCAGGCTTATCTAACATAGGAATGGTCCGTGTTAATCGACAGGACAAGCACTGTACTTGATCACTCTGTGCATCAATTAACCAGTTACATTGAATCTCATGTTCACGGTGTTGGCAAAAACGGTACTGGTTTCCTTGTAAATCGAAACTAAGCCAGATAGGTTCTTCTTGCTGATCAGTTTGGTACAAACTAAGCAGCGCTTGTTTGGCAGGATCAAAACCTAAAGGGGCATTACATATATTGCAATAGGTATTATTAAAAAAAGTCTCTTGTCCGCACTGGCAATAATAACGTTTCATATAGTAGCAAAATCAGGGTGAAACCACTTGTCGCTGACTATTTGGTGCAACTCAGCCAGCCTTACCTGAAAGGCATCCATAAAAATATGAGCATCTGCGGCAGGTATAATTGACGGGTTATAAGCGCTGAGGTTTTTAAGTATTTGTTCCTGCAGAGCGATCGGTTCAGATGGGTCAGGTAAATAGTTAAAATAGTTGCTTATAATAGCCAATGAAAAACATAAAGAACGAGGAAATGATCGATCAGTAATTAAGAAATCAAGCGCTTTGTCGGCGCTTACTGAGGTGCGTTTTTCATATAAATACATTTGTTGTGCGCTGAGTGCTTTGAGTAAATTTGCCCACAAGATACCTTCGTGTAGCCGCACCTGTTCGCCCCTAGTATCAGAAGCTAAAAGTGATGTCATTTCTAATATGCGGCTTGTCATATCGGCGCGTTCAATATGTTTGCCGATTTGGGTAAAATCATAAGCAAAATTTCGGCTCATGTGGTTGTCGATAATCCCGCTAATACATTGACAGCGCTCCATGATCTTCAAAAGCATATTTTGTCGGCGGCGACGATTTCCAATAGCCGATAGTGAGGCTTTTACCATTAAGCTCAATTCATTGATTTGCTCCCACGCTTCTTCAGGTAGTACATCCAAAGAGGTTCGAGCATTTTCCCGCGCTTGGCTTAACACATTGATTAAAGAAGACGGATTAGTGAGGTCGGCCACTAGAAAAGACATGATGTTTTTTTCATCAACATGTTCAAATTGTTCTAGATAGGCTGCCTCATTATTAAATATTTTGATCAAAGTAAACCAGTTAATTTCATCTTGTTCTGGCAAGTCCATCAACAGAACCGTGTGAACATTTATTAAGCGCGCTATATCTTCTACGCGTTCGAGGTAACGGGCCATCCAATATATACGTTCGCCTACTCGTGATAACATTATGCGTCCCCTTCATTACCGGTTACATCATCAACAATCCAGGTGTCTTTACTACCACCACCCTGTGAAGAATTAACCACCAGAGAGCCTTTAACTAAGGCAACACGTGTTAAACCACCCGGTGTAACATAGGTTTTACTACCACTCAGAATAAATGGTCGTAAATCAACATGCCGTGCTGCTATTCCGTCCTGATCACAGTTTGTCGGCGTGACCGACAACTTTAATGTCGGCTGGGCAATATAATTAGTTGGGTTTGCCAATAAGACGTTGCGAAACGCTTCGAGTTGTTCAGTGCTAGCATGAGGGCCAACCAACATACCGTAACCCCCCGACTCATTTGCTGGTTTTACAACAAGCTCTGCCAAATGTTCAAGTACATACTCCAACTCATTTTTGTTACGACAAAGTCGGGTGGGTACATTAGGTAATATCGGCTCTTCATTGAGGTAATAACGGATCATCTCAGGTACATAGGCGTAGATGACTTTATCATCCGCTACCCCACACCCTGGCGCGTTAGCAATGGCAACCTTGCCGGCTTTCCAGGCACGCATAATGCCCGGAACACCAAGGGTTGAGTCTTCTCTAAACACCTCTGGGTCAATAAAATCGTCATCAATCCGGCGGTAAATCACGTCGACCCTCTCAAGCCCATGGATGGTTTTCATGTAGACAAAATCATCCTTGCCAACAACAAGGTCTTGGCCCTCCAACAGCACAAAGCCTGCTTGTTGGGCTAAAAAAGCATGTTCGTAATAGGCCGAGTTATAGACACCGGGGGTAAGCAAAACAATCGTTGGATTATCAAGGTCAGGGCGCAATGAAGCCAGCATTCTTTCTAAATGAGCAGGGTAGTCACTGACTGGCCTTACATTATGTAAGGCAAATATTTCAGGTAAAACGCGCTTGGTTGTCTTACGGTTTTCCAACATATACGCCACGCCAGAAGGGACGCGAAGGTTGTCTTCCAAAACATACATGACGCCATTATCATCACGAACCAAGTCCGAGCCGCAAATGTTTGCCCACACACCATGTGCGGGTGTAATGCCTTTGCAGGCAGTGCGGTAGCCTTTAGACTGCATTACCACCTCTTCAGGGATAATGCCGTCCTTGATAATTTGCCCGTCATTATAAATATCTTGAATAAATTTATTCAGCGCAATATTTCGCTGCTTAAGCCCCATTTCAATTGAATCCCACTCTGATTTTGGAATAACTCGCGGAATAATATCAAACGGCCAAGCGCGATCAATATTGCCGGCATCACTATAGACAGTAAAGGTAATACCACGTTCGCGCATTTCGATTTCAGACTCCCTCACTCGCCGCGCGAAAGTCTTTTTTTTCATCGACTGAAGGTGTTCAACTAGCTTAAAGCTGAATAGGTGAGGCTGTTGCTGTGTAGACATTAGTTCATCATAGAACTCGCCCGGCGTATATTCGTTCCACACTTCTCGCATTCACATCTCCTGTGTTTTTTTGTGTTCAGTAAATAGTTAAGATTTGGCTGTCAAAAAATAAAATGAAACGAGCTTTAGTTATGATATGCGTGTCTAAACCTGCAGCCATATTAGCATACTAAGCTATTTGGAAAGAAGGGGGTGCGCTCCCTTGCCAGTGGCGATAAATTGGTTTGTTAAGACAATTGTTCGGTCGGCTTGTTGATGGAAAAGCCCAGGGTCAGTGGGTTGGAACCGCTAATGTTAGTGTGGCCTATGAATGGGGACAAGACATTAACAACGGGATAGAGTCCCTGTTAGCGTTACAAGCTAAATACCGCTATGGCTCTTTTTTTGAACCTGGCATTGAGTTTTATAGCAGGGAGTCAGGCCAAGCTTTAGGCCCAGTGCTGATGGGTGATATTCGTCTCGGGCAAGGGGGAAAAGTGCACTGGGAAGTCGGATCGATCTTCGGCCTTGGTTACAAAGTCCCTGACAACAACTATCGCTTATTAATGGAGTACGAATTTTAATTCGCCAGACAATAAAAAATGGGTAGAATAAACCCGCTTAATGTTTAACGAGTTTAACCGTGGAATTATCGACCCCTGCTTTATTGTTTCCTGCCATTTCTTTATTGTTACTCGCCTATACCAACCGTTTTTTGGGCTTAGCGGCGGTTATTCGGGGTTTACACCATCAAATTAACGACACGAATAAAACCCTGATTGCGCGTCAAATCATCAGTTTGCGTTTACGCATAAAGTTGATTATTTGGATGCAAATAATGGGGGTTTTAAGTATCAGTTTTTGTGTGCTGGCAATGTTTTTCTTATTTTTAGAGTCGTCACTACTCGGGCAATTAAGCTTTATCGTGAGCTTAATGTTAATGCTGTCGTCATTGGGTTTGTCGCTTTATGAGCTAAAAATATCCGGCAATGCCTTAAATATTGACCTTGAAGATATCGACCTTTAAGTTTGCCCTAGCCCAGAAATAGGTGTTTTTATAATGTCGTTTAAAATGCCGTTTTCAATATTATAAATCCAACCGTGAACCGATAGTTCAGCGCCGCGTTGCCATGCATTTTTAACGATACTGCTTTTACAAACGTTAGCCACTTGCTCAATGATATTCAGTTCGCATAAGCGGTCTAATTTTTCACTAGGATTTAGACCCTGTAACGCGCTTTCGTTTAAGCGTCCCACATCTTTAATATGCCCCAGCCAGTTATCAATTAACCCGTGGTCTTGACCATCCAGTGCAGCCTTAATGCCACCGCAGCCGTAATGACCGCAAACGATAATATGCTTAACCTTCAGCACATCAACGGCGTATTGAATAACCGATAAGCAATTCAAATCGGTATGCACCACCATATTGGCAATATTTCGATGTACAAATACTTCACCGGGTGCAAGGTCAATCAACTCATTGGATGGCACGCGGCTATCGGAACAGCCAATCCATAGGTATTCAGGCGCTTGTAGCTTAGATAATCGAGTAAAAAACTCTGGGTCTTGTTGGTTAATAGACTCGGCCCAGGCGCGATTTTTCTTAAATAAGTGTTCCAGTGTATTCATAAAATCAATCGTATATTTGTTTACGGGTAATAAGCAACAGCTGCAAATTCTACCCTAATAGGGTGTTTGGCTCATAATTGTTTATTCGAAAATAGGCACGAAACTAGCATTGTTGACCGGTCATTAAGCGTATATGCTTAAGTTGACTACAACAGTTGGAGATTACTATGAGTCATCACACCTACAAGAAGATTGAAATCACCGGCAGCTCTGAGCTTGGCAGCGACGACGCAATAAACAATGCCATTAACACGGCCTCAAAAACAGTAAAAAACATGGATTGGTTTGAAGTCATCGAAACCCGCGGGCACATTGCCAATGGTGGCGTTAAGCACTGGCAAGTCACGATAAAAGTGGGCTTTAGACTGGAAGGTTAATCATCGGTTGGGCAGTTAATGGACTTTAAAGATTATTACAGCATTATGGGCGTTAAACGTGACGCCACGCAGGATGAAATAAAACGCGCGTATCGAAAATTAGCCCGTAAATATCACCCCGATATCAATAAAGAAAGCGACGCCGAAGCACGCTTTAAAGAGGTGGGCGAAGCTTACGAAGCATTAAAGGACCCAGAAAAACGCGCCGCCTATGATCAACTAGGTGCCAATTGGAAAGCCGGACAAGACTTTAACCCGCCACCCAATTGGGATGAGGGGTATGAGTTTAGTGGTGCAGGGAACGGACATGCTGGTGGGGCAGACCACAGTGATTTTTTTGAATCCTTGTTTGGTCAACATTTTAAGCAGGGGCCGCAAGGCCGCAGCCAAGCAGACTTTAACGCACGCGGGCAAGATCATCACGCTAAAGTCAGTATCGAGTTAATAGACGCCTATCAAGGCGCAACGCGTAGTATTACGCTCAGCTCACCCGAGCTTGATCAGAACGGTCACCTAGTCACCAAGCAGCGCACCCTAAACGTCAAAATCCCCAAAGGAGTTAAACAAGGCCAGCGCATCCGTTTGGCGGGTCAAGGTGGGGTCGGCTACGGGCAAGGTAAAAAAGGCGATCTGTATCTAGAAATCGAATTTAAAGCCGACCCTGTTTATCGGGTAGATGGTCACGATGTCTACCTTGATTTGCCGATTACCCCGTGGGAGGCCGCCTTGGGTGCGACCATTAAAGTACCCACGCCCAATGGGCAAGTAGATTTAAAAATTCCCGCTGGTACCCAAGGCGGTGGGCGGATGCGTTTAAAAGCACGGGGCATCCCAGGTACCCCAGCAGGTGATTTGTACGTGGTGCCGAAAATTACCTTGCCCGCAGCCGATAGCGACGAGGCTAAACAACTGTATCGGCAAATGGAGCAAACATTAGCTTATAACCCACGCAATAAATTGGGGGTTTAACAACATGAACAATGACATACTAAAAGGTGATTTACTCGACGACAACGCCGAACTGTCACTCAATGACTTGTGCCAAGCTTGCGCTGGTAGCACCGACTGGGTGCTTGAACTGGTAGCCGAAGGGGTCATCGAACCGTCTGGCCAACAACAAACTGCTTGGCGTTTTTCGGCCCGTTGCTTACAACGTGCACACACGGCCATGCGTTTACAGCGAGACTTGCATATCAATTTATCGGGCGTAGCCTTGGCGATTGATTTATTGGAAGAAATCGAGGCACTACAAGCGCGTTTAATGCATTTTGAACCGCTCGATAAACCTTAATATACGTGAACCTCCGTGCCAGCCGAGAAAAAATAACCGTCTATTACGACCAATCTTGCCCCAGTTGCGTCAAAGACCGTGCGCTATTTGAACGACTGGCTGGTAAACGGGCGGCCTTATTCATTTGGTTTGATATCACCAGCCAAGACCAAGCCCTGCGGCAACGGGGGATCGACCCATATAAAGCGCTGCGCGAATTGCATATAGAAGATACTCACGGCACTATCCACTCAGAAATGGATGCCTACAGCATCATGATGAAAAAAATACCGCTCTTAATGCCGCTTGGCGTACTGATTTGTTTGCCGATTATTAAGCCGCTACTCAGTTATTTTTACCGCCGATCGGTTAATAAGCGCCTTGCCTGCGAAAGCCGACTATAATACCAGCCACCCCTCTTGAGCACACAAGCCATGTCTAGCCTTCAAACACCCACGTCAGTGTTAGACGGGGCGAGCGCGCCACTGTTATTTGACCTGATTGCAAATGATTTATACCGGGATGGCTATAGCGTGCACACCAATGCCATACCGGTTGAATTGGCGGCTTTATTAGCGGCCGAGGTGCGCCTGTTACCCGTAGGCCATTTTAAAAAAGCGGGTATTGGGCGCGATCAACAGCATAGGCTTAAGCCGTTGGTGCGCGGCGATCATATTAGCTGGATCAGCGGTAATACCTTGGTTACTCAGGCTTGGCTTGCATGGGCAGCATCCTTGCAGATGGCGTTAAACCAACGTTTATTGCTTGGCTTGTTTTCTTTTGAAAGCCACTTTGCGCATTACGCCATCGGCGATGTTTACACAAAGCATCAAGATGCGTTTAAAGGCGAAACCAATCGCGTGTTATCACTCGTCACCTATTTAAACCCCAATTGGAATGAGGCCGACGGAGGCCAATTGGTGCTATACCCAAAAAACCTAGATCAAGGTGGTCTTCAGGTGTCGCCCTGTTTAGCGACCTTGGTGGTTTTTTTAAGCGAAGAAATCCCGCATGAAGTACTTGCTGCGTTAGGCGATCGCTATTCTATCGCCGGCTGGTTTCGGGTTAACAATGCGCCCATCATTTGAATTGGCCCAGCTACAGCAATAAATCAGCATCAATCGGGTGGAAAACGCTGGCCGCATCAATCAACGATTTAGCCGTTAGCGCCGGCACGCCGTAAACCTCGGTGATCACGCCGTATTGCCTGTTTATTTTTTCCAACAATAGATCAAAATCACCATCGCCCGACAGCAAAATAACCCGATCAACGTCTTTTGCAGCGTCTAGCACGTCAATCGTAATGCCCACGTCCCAGTCGCCTTTAGCGCTGCCATCACTGCGTTGAATAAACGGTTTTAGCTTTACGTTAAAACCGATATGCCGTAGTGCATCTTGAAATTTCAGCTGGCTATCGTCGCCACGGTGGGTGGCATACGCGGTGGCCTGGGTAATCTCGCCCAGTTCGCTGATGGTTTTCCACAACTGACGGTAATTAAACTGGCGGCCATACGCCTGCCGAGTGGTGTAATAAATATTTTGTACGT
>JAGPVU010000083.1 GCA_018066825.1 Cycloclasticus sp. | reverse complement strand
AGGAGCTGTCAGTCACTACGGTACACGCAACGAAAGATATGACTGATCAAAAATCAGAAATCGAACGTGTTGCCTCTGCAATGAATGACATGGTGTTAAAGGTGCAAGATATCTCAACGAGTGCATCTAATGCGGCGGAATCAGCTAATCAAGCTCAACAGCAGGCAAGTAATGGTTTAATCGTTGTTGAAGAAACCCGTTCAGCTATTCAATTATTGGCTAATGATGTGCAAATGGCATCGAAAGTCATTCATGAGCTGGAAACAGACAGCAATCAAATTGCCACGGTACTGGATGTTATTAGGAGCATTGCTGAACAAACGAACTTATTAGCGCTTAACGCGGCCATTGAAGCGGCTCGTGCCGGTGAACATGGACGTGGTTTTGCCGTGGTGGCGGATGAGGTTAGAACCTTAGCATCTCGTACCCAAGTTGCGACTGAAGAAATTAATTTAATGATTGAACGTTTACAAACAAATACAAAACATGCTGTTGGTGTAATGAGCCAAGGCCAACAGCAAGCAGAAAACGGTGTTCAACAGGTGAGTAAGACAAGTGATGCGCTAAATGAAATCAGTCATTCGGTCGTCACTATTAATAAGATGAATGCTGATATTTCAGATGCCGCAAAAAAACAAAATGCCGTTGCAGATCATATCAACGATAATATTGTCAATATTAACCATTTGGCCGATCAAAGTGTTGACTCATCAACACAAATCTCCTCTGCCGGATCTGATTTGGCTAAATTAGCGGTTAAATTACAGACCTTGGTTGATCAATTTAAAACATAAAGTTTTCTTTATTTACGGTCGCGAGTCAACGATGGAACTATCCTATCGAATGCAAATATTGACTTGGTTGGTTATTTATCCCTACCTGCAGTGGATTAAAAACCCCAGTATGGAGCCATCGATTAAAAACGTAACGTTGGTCGGCGTACGGACGGAGGTTGTTTTTTTAACGACGATACGTAGGGTAAACCTTGTTTAAAAAGCCTTGATGCCTAAAAAGCGTTATGGCTTTTTGTATCATACGTTGAGGATAAGTCAATAAGCTCAAGCACTTAATAGGTTACAACATACAAGCAATGGCTTGGTTTGAGGTGAAATCGCAGCCAATAAAAAAGACCTAGTCCGAAACGAACTAAGTCCTTGTTATCCAATGGTGCCTGGGGCCGGAATCGAACCGGCACGACCGTTAAGTCGAGGGATTTTAAGTCCCTTGTGTCTACCAATTTCACCACCCAGGCATTCAAGTTGGCTACTTCATGTGAGCGCGAATTTTACCCTATGATTGGGTCGAAGACGAGTGCAAATTCCAAAAAAATTATAAATTGCCTAATAAGCCATGATCAACGGCAAGTCGGACCAGTTCAATATCGTTATCGATGCCTAATTTTTCATGTACTCGGTAGCGGTGGGTATTAACTGTTTTTGGACTAATCGACAAGGCTGCAGCGATATCGGCAATTTTGTGCCCATCAACAATCTTGATTGTGATTTGTAATTCACGCGCACTTAATTGGCTAAAGGCGTTTTTTTCTGGCTCTTGCGCGCTAAATATCAGGTTGGTCGCTACGTCGTTGGATAGATAGTTTTTACCCTTGTAGACAGCCATAATGGCCTTGATCATTTCATCAACGGGGCAACCTTTGTTGATATAACCACGAGCTCCAGCTTTAAGTGATTGGTGCGGAATGGGGCCATCGTCATAAACGCTTAAGGCAATGATTTTTGCGGACGGGGTGTATCGTAAAATGCGTTTGATAGCCTCTGAACCACCCATGCCAGGCATATTTAAATCCATGAGTATGACATCGGGGATGAGTTTTTTGACCAGCTCAATCGCTTCTTCGCCAGACGAGGCGACGGCGATCACTTCGATGTCGGGGTCGGCATCTAGTAGGTACTCGATACCACTACGAACGAGTTCATGGTCGTCTACGAGTAAAACTTTAATAATATGCGTATTCATGATTCATTTTTTTTATCATTATCAATTGATTTTACTCGCTTGACTAGCTTTATATAAAACAACGATAATACCCACGCTTTCGGTTTTGAGTTTGACTTTGTATTAATTAGGCCTTTAAAACGTCGGTTTAAGACAAGACATGGCCTTTAGGTCACTGACTCAATGAAATGGGAAGTCGGTTAGGTTTGCTTTTGACAAGCTGATCCCGACGCTGCCCCCGCAACGGTATATAAGTAAAGTGTATCAACAGCCACTGTGTCAAAACATGGGAAGGCGATACATCGATTAATAAGCATTAGTCACTTATGAGCCCGGAGACCTGCCATTAGCACAACGGTACGTTGCGGGTGGGCAACTTTGCTGGCGTTGATAATTACGTTCCTATTTCAACTTCATCATACTTCTTCTCGTGGCGTCATTTTAATTGGCGCGGGGCTGCGCCTTATAACGAGGAAATCTCATGAATAAAACCTTATTAGTCGTCAGTATTACTGCTGCGCTATCCTTAACGCAATCAATCGCTTTGGCTGAAGGCGATGCAATGATTGTAACCGCAACTCGTACGGCACAAACAGCAGATGCAACATTGGCATCGGTATCTGTTGTCACGAAAGAAGATATAGATAAGTATCAATATAAAACGCTAGCGGAAGCCATTGGTAGCCTATCTGGGGTAACAATTGCTAACTCAGGTGGGTTGGGCAACCAAACGGCTATCTTTCTAAGAGGAACAGAATCCAATCACACTCAAGTTTTACTGAATGGTGCTAAATTGGCGACAAATGCATTTGGTGCGCCTCAAATTGAATATATACCGCTTAATCAAATTGAACGTATTGAATTAGTTCGTGGCCCGCAATCAGGTTTATATGGCTCAGGCTCTATTGGTGGAACAATTCAGATTTTTACCAAAAAAGGAGCAGGTAAAATCACACCGTTTTTATCGGTTGGCTTTGGTACGCATGATATGAAAGAAACATCTTTTGGCGTTTCAGGTGGCGATTCGACGTCTTGGTACAATTTAAGTGGCGGTTATACTGAAACAAATGGCTTTAATACCTGTGATAGTGGCTTCACTTTTGGTTGTTATGCGCAAGAACCGGACAAAGATTCGTATAGAAACACCAATACTTCTATAAGAGTAGGGCGTCGTTTTTCTAATACTTATGAAGTAGAATTTTTTAGCTTATATAGCGAAGGCGAAAGTGAATACGATGGCTATTTTAATACCACTGATTTTTTACAACATACGTTTGGCACCAACGTAAGTATGGATGTGACCGATGTATGGCGTATTAAGGCCACGTTGAGTCAAGGTAGGATTGAGTCTGATAACGAGGGAGCCTTTGCCAGTAGTTTTGCTGATAATCAACAAGATCATTTCAGCATTCAAAATGATATTCAATTAAGCGACAGCCATTTGCTGACTATTGGTTACGATTATGAAGATGATAAAATCGACGAGTCTAGCGGTTTCAGTACGGCACAACGTCATAGTAATGCTGTTTTTGCCCAATTATTGGGTGAGTACGCGTCAAACAATTACCAGTTAGCGCTAAGAACTGAAGACGATGAGCAGTTTGGCAGCCATCTAACGGGTAATATTGCATGGGGAACAGCGTTATCAGAAAAGTTACGCTTAAATGCGTCCTTCGGTACGGCTTTTGTTGCACCGGCACTTATTGATCTTTACTACCCGTATGGTGCAAACCCTAATCTTGATCCCGAACGTTCCAAATCTTTTGAGTTGGGTTTAGTGGGGAAACACGCCGATATTACTTGGTCTGCAAATGCCTATCGAACAAAAATTAAAGACTTGATCGAATTGGATGGTTTTTGGGTTCCTCAAAACATATCTCAGGCGCTGATAAAAGGAGTTGAACTCCAAGCGACTACTAAACTTGCTGGTATTAATGTTGATGGTCAATTTTCTTGGATAGACCCTGAAAATAAAAGTGGCGGTGGCAACGACGGTAATGTGTTACCAAGACGTGCAGAACAAACGTTTACGTTGAATGCGAGTAAAGCGTTTGGTGATTTTAGCTTAGCCAGTAAAGTATTTACCTCTGGCCGACGTTTTGATAATGCGGCAAATACTAGGCGTTTAGCTGGATTTACGACAGTTGACGTAGTCGGTGCTTATAAAATCAATAAAGACTTAACAGCGCAAGTAAAAGTGGCTAATTTATTTAATGAAGAGTACGAAACCGTGGCGGGTTACAACACAGACGGTACCAATGTGTTTTTCTCATTGAGTTACCAACCGGCTAATTAAAAGTAATTAACTGTTTCAATAAGTATAAAGGGAGAAGGCTTACACCTTCTCCCTTTATTTATGCTGCCAAGGCAAAACCCAGTGCTCACCTTGGTGCTCACCAAACACTGCATCAACACCATAAACCTCTTGTAGGTTCTTTTCAGTTAACACATTAGTCGGCGAGCCTTCGGTTACTTTTTCCCCACCGTCCAACAAAACAAGCTGTTCACAATAACGCATCGCCAAATGCAGCTCATGTAATACGACAATCACGGTTTTTCCTTTACGCGCTAGTGATTGCAGCAAAGCCATCACGTCGATCTGATGCCGCGGATCCAAGGAAACGATGGGTTCGTCGGCTAACAAAATATCACTTTGCGTCGCCAAGGCGCGTGCCAGCATGACTCTTGCGCGTTCACCGCCAGACAGCTCGTTTACGGGTCGTCCAACTAAGTGGCCTATATCGGCCTCTGCAATGGCTTCTTTAACCGCTCGCAGGCTTTCATCTGTCACATGGTGCCGATCGTTATGCGGGTGTCGACCCAGTAATACGACACGTTCGACACTCAACGGCCAATGGCATTCATGGGTTTGGGGTAAATAAGCAATTTTTTTTGCTTTGTTTAATGGAGCCATGTCTTGGATAGGTTGTTCGTCCAATAACACTTGGCCTAAGGAAGCAGCTTGTAGCCCCGCTAGCACACGAAGGAGGGTGGATTTGCCCGCGCCATTGGGCCCAATTAAGCCAATTAACTGGCCCGTTTTAAATTCAATACTAATATTGTTCAGAATGGTTTTATCTGACAGTTGAACGGTAATGTTAGCAGTGCGTAAGGTCATGCTGCCCACTGCCTTTTTGACTTTAAGATCAAATGCAAGAAGAACGGCGCACCTAATAAGGCGGTTAATACGCCAATTTTAAGCTCTTGTTGGGTGGGTAAAAGTCGTACTGCAATGTCGGCTGCCAACAATAAAACCGCACCGCCTAATGCGCTACTAAGTAATAAACGGCCCGGTTGAAAGCACACCCAAGGCCGTATTAAATGGGGGATAACTAAACCAATAAATCCAATGCCACCGCTGACCGATACAGCTGAACCGACTGCCAAAGCAACGCCTAAGATGATCCGCTTATTCAATGACTGTAATTGCACCCCAAGCGATTGGGCGGTTTCTTCACCGAGTGACAGCGCATCTAAATCATGCCGTGTGCTTAACATCAGCCACCAACCCAATAGCGTAGGCGGTAAAATCAACCAAACATGGGTAAAGCTTCTATCAGCCAAGGAGCCCATTAGCCAAAAGAAGATTTCTAATGACGCATACGGGTTAGGTGATAAGTTTAGCGCCAATGCAGTTAATGCGGCGGCTAAACTACTAATCGCCACACCGGCTAAAATCAAGGTGAGCATGCTGCTGTTTTTTCCCGTAAGTAGGTAGAGAAAAATAACCGCCAATAAGGCCCCAATAATCCCACCAATGGGTAAGGCCATTGGAAAAACCGAGGCTAAACCAAAATAGAAAACAATCACAGCGCCTAAGGCGGCACTACTTGATACACCAATAATGCCTGGTTCTGCCAATGGGTTGCGTACCATGCCTTGTAGCGCGGCACCGGACAGTCCCAGTGATGCGCCTATTAATATAGCTAATAGGGTTCGGGGTAAGCGTATCTCCTCAAAAATAATAGAATCTATGGTAGGATTAGAATTAACTATGCTTTTCAAGCTATTGATTAAACTTATATTAATGTCGCCAAAAGCAAGCGAGTAAATGCTTAATAAAATCAGTGCGCTTAAAAGAAAAACGAGTACCAATGCTTCTTTCCGCTGAGACTTTAATGCATCCATATTAGTGCGAAACCGCGGTTAAATTATTTTGTAAATACTCGGCGGCGGCTAAACTTGAAGGGCCAGCACAGCTCCAGTAGCGATCGGGGATCATTATTTTTTGTACCTGTTTAAGTGATGCATAGCGATGAATTGCTTTGTGTCGTAATACTTGGTGCGCCAACGAGTCGGTATTATCGTTTAATTGGCCGAGTATAAGGATATCGGGATTAGACCCTATTAGGGATTCAAGTGACAAGGGGGCGACGTAATCTAACGCTAATTCTGCCGCAATATTATTGAGCCCTGCAAGGTCTAAAATTTCATTCACAATGGTTTGCCGACCGGCGCTATAACCATTCGCATAATAAACAACGGCACGCAAAGGCTTTTGCTGGTGATGCATTGTTAACCGCTGGTGTGTTGTGTCCATTGATGTAATCAATTGTTCGGCGCGTTCTTGTTCACCCAACTGCTCTCCTAAAAAACGGATTTGTGCAAAAATCTCATCGAGGGTAACAGGCAGTCCAATCTTTACCACCTTGTAACCGAGTTGTTCGAGTAATTGATTAGTCGGTTGGGCGGTAAACTCACCGGCAACAATTAAGTCGGGGTTTAGCGCCATGAGAGCTTCAATCCGGTTATTGTGTTGATGAAAGTCACTGGCACGCTGGTATAAAAAAGAAGCCCCAGGGTCTGCCGCTAACGAGGTAATGCCGACTAGGCGATCCGGGGGTAACAAGCTCATCAGTAATTGGTCGGCGCACAAATTTAATGAAACAATTCGTTGTGGTTTAGATGATGCGCTAACACTGAACGAGCAAGCGTAAAAAAGAATAATTATTAATAAAGATCGTCGTAGTGTCATTTAGGTGATTATAAGCGTATTTAAACGTCAATAAGGCATGCATAGCTTATAACATTACTTTAAATTGCATGGGCTTAAACTTTTTCGGTAAGGGCGGCCGACCGTACTGGTTAACTGTGAAGATAAACGCTTTTAGTTAATAGTGAGGCTGGTTTATAGTAAAGAAAAATACTTTTTCAACAACTCACGTAACGGTGTTTAATTATGAAACTCTTAAATGTTGGTGCTCTAGGTCATGAAACGCCGGCCATACTGGACAAAGACGGTATTATCCGATCCCTTGAAGGCGTGTGCGAACCTATTTCGGCTTCCTTTCTAGCTGCTGATGGCCTGCAACGCTTATCAAAGCTAAACCTGGCTGACTTGCCGATTATTGATCCATCCGTACGCTTGGGTGCGCCACTACTGGGTCCAGGTAAAATAATAGCGGTCGGTTTGAACTACGACGAGCACATAAAAGAAACGGGCTCAACACAACAACAAGAACCGGTACTATTCACTAAGGCGGTCAGCGCCTTAAGTGGGCCGTTTGATGTGATTGAACGGCCTAAAAATGCGACTCAGGTTGATTGGGAAATTGAACTGGTGGTTATTATCGGTAAAACCGCCAAATACATCACTGAAGATCAAGTTGAAGCGCACATTGCAGGTTTTTGTACTGGGATAGACGTTTCTGAACGCTATTTTCAAAAGCACCGCAGCGGCCAATGGCTAAAAGGTAAAAGTGCCGATACGTTTGCGCCGATAGGACCATACTTGGTTACCTTGGATGAGTTTTCTCACTACCAGTCTTGTTCATTGAGTCTGGATGTTAATGGTCAGAAAATGCAATCCAGTAATACCAATAAAATGATCCACACAGTAAAAACGTTGGTCAGTTATATTAACCAATTTATGAGCCTCCAAGCCGGCGATTTGATTTTTACAGGAACACCCGAAGGTGTGGGTCTGGGTTTTACCCCGCCGATTTTTTTACAGCAGGGCGACCAAATCGTCGCGGAAGTAGAGGGGCTAGGCATTCAACGACATGTCGTTATTGATCACGCGGATTGAACTGGTTTTGTGTTCAAAAAGTGACCGGTTTTTATAAGTCGTTAGTGGCTCTTGGCTTTTTCTTTTCCATCCGTTTTTTCCACAAAGTTATCCACAGATTCCGTGGATAACTTTTTAATTCTTTTTATTGCCGTTGATTTGTGTACAATATTCAAATAAACAAGCAAAAAAAGAGTGATCAGGCATGACTAAAGAAGGTTCTAATAGAGGTGGAGTACGTGCGGGTGCAGGCCGTAAGAAGGGGTCATCGGTTTATGGTGAGAGTACAAAAGCGATGCGAATACCCGACAGCTTAGTGGCAACAGTGTCGCAATTATTGACGCATAAGAAAAAACAGCACGCGGGTGATGTGCTCGATTACCCGAATGTATACAGCCTGGATTTAGATACGGAAGTACCGTCGATTCCGTTTTACGGCGTCAGTGTTGCCGCGGGGTTCCCGTCACCGGCTGATGATTATATAGAAAAGAGACTCGACCTCAATGAGTTGTTAATTAACAAACCAGCCGCTACTTTTTTTGTCCGTGCAGAAGGCGAATCAATGTTAGGTGCGGGTATTCATCCCAATGACATTTTAGTGGTCGATCGTTCGGTTCATCCAAGCGTTGGAAAAATTGTTGTCTGTGCACTAGACGGCGAACTAACCGTTAAGCGTTTGCGTTCAAAAGAAGGGCGGCTAGTACTGGCACCGGAGAATCCTAATTATCCAGACATCCCCTTAAAAGGTGAACTTGAGATGGTTATTTGGGGTGTCGTAACCAGCGTTATCCACAACGTTTAATGTAGCCCAATTAAACCGAATTTTGAAGCAGCCCAATAATATAGCGCTGGTTGATTGTAATAACTTTTACGTTAGCTGCGAGCGTTTATTTAGACCCGATTTATTGCACAAACCCGTAGCTGTACTCAGTAATAATGACGGCTGCATTATTTCACGCAGTCAAGAAGTTAAAAATTTAGGCATAAAAATGGCAGTGCCGGTGTATCAAGTTAAAGGATTGATTGAACAACATAAAATCCAGGTGTTTTCTTCAAATTACCCCTTATACGCTGATTTGTCCGCGCGGGTTATGCACAGTTTAACGGCGTTTTCTGATGCCGTGGATGTGTACTCGGTAGACGAGGCTTTTATCGATTTAGGTGACCACAATACAAACCCAATGGCGATGGGGTTAGAGATAAAAAAAAGCCTATCGCGCTGGGTGGGAATCCCTGTGGGTATTGGTATTGGGCCAACCAAAACATTGGCTAAGTTAGCTAATTATGCCGCAAAAAAATGGTCCAAAACCGGCGGTGTGGTTGATATAAATGACCCACAACGGCGCAAAAAAATCATGCAAATAACACCCGTAGCTGAAGTATGGGGCGTCGGGCGGCGCCTGAGTGATCGTTTGAATAAACTCGGTATTTATAGTGTCTGGGAGCTACAGTCTCAATCAGTCGGTGCGATAAAAAAACATTTCAGCATAACCTTAGCGCAGACCGTGCAAGAGCTACAGGGCAGCCCGGTGATCGCTTTTGCCGAACAAGGAAAACCAAAACAGCAGATTATTTGTTCGAGGAGTTTTAAGCATAAAATCACAGAGCAAGACGAACTTGCTCAGTGTATTAGCGTCTTTTGTCTAAGGGCGGCTGAAAAACTACGTGCTCAGCAGGGAGTGGCGAGGCGAGTGAATGTGTTTATTCGCACCAGCCCCTATAGGCAGCAAGCGGTTTATTCAAATTCAGCGAGCTATAAACTAAAATCCGCCAGCCAAGATAGCAGGGAACTACTTAAAATTGCCAAAAACTTACTGGCCAGCATTTATAAACAGGGCTACCAATACCAACAAGCAGGTATTAGTTTAGCTGATATTGATACCAAGCAAGCTAGTCCCATTAAACAATACGATTTGTTCGCGACGGGCCAAACACAGCGCAGTGACAAGTTGATGCAAACCTTGGATCAAATTAATCAACGGTTTGATAAACGCATAACATTCGCCGCCACAGGTCACAAGAAACTCTGGCAATCGGTTCCTATTAACCAGTCAAATCACTATACGACGGATTGGCGTGGTCTAGCCAAAGTGTCTCTTTAAGGCGTTGACAGGCCTAGAATAATTAAATTAACGTAGCGTTGAAATAATAGCTTTACCGGCGTGTCAATAGGGACTATAGTCCGCCGCGTTTTGAGGTGCCTGCTAACGTATTGATGAAGGCGTGGGAAGGCGTTTAACCGTTTTATTAAATTAGGATCAACCGTATGAATGATTTAACCGATGTGGATACACCTGAGCACAAGTTGAGTTTACGTCACCTTGAACTAACAGACTGGGCTGACCTTAAGGCCATTATGGACTTAGTGTACCCAGCACTGGGTGGGGCATGGCCAAAAAAGAAATTTATTGCCCAATTAGCAACCTTTCCTGAAGGACAAATTTGTATTGAGGATCACGGTAAAGTGGTTGCTGCCGCCTTTTCGGTTATTGTGGATTACGATAAATTTGGCGATCACCACACCTATGATGAAATAACCGGTGATGCGTACCTCACCACGCACGACCCACAAGGCGATGTTTTGTATGGCGTTGATGTGTTCGCATCACCAAGTTACCACGGGATGCGTTTAGGTCGTCGTTTATATGAAGCGCGTAAGGAACTTTGTCAAAGCTTAAACCTTAAGTCTATTGTTGCTGGTGGGCGTATTCCAAACTATGAAAAGTACGCACATGAAATGTCGCCGCAAAGCTATATTGAACGGGTTAAAAAGAAAGAAATATACGACCCTATTTTAACTTTTCAATTATCCAATGAGTTTGAAGTAAAGCGGGTGTTGACCGACTATTTACCCGAAGATAAAGAATCCAAAGGTTATGCCACTTTACTGGAATGGAATAACCTCTATTACGACACACAAAAAACCCCGTTGATTGGTGCGCAACGCACCTCAGCTCGTATAGGTTGTGTGCAATGGCAAATGCGACCGCTTAAATCGGTGGAAGAATTGATTCAGCAAGTCGAGTTTTTTGTCGATGCTTTGTCAGACTACCAATGCGACTTAGCGTTATTTCCAGAGTTTTTTAATGCGCCGTTAATGGGTATCGAAGCGCATACAAATTCTATTGACTCAATTAAAGCGTTGGCTGAATTTAGCACGGAAATAATAGAGGCGATTTCAAAACTAGCCGTTAGTTACAACATCAACATCATTGCCGGTTCGATACCGGTAATAGAAAACAATGTGTTATATAACGTGGCTTATTTTTGCCGACGCGATGGTACCTTAGAGTCACAATATAAAATACACCCGACACCACACGAAAAACGTGCCTGGATCATGCAGGGTGGTAATGGTCTGAGTGTTTTTGACACCGACTTTGGCAAAATAGGTATCTTGATTTGTTATGACGTGGAATTTCCAGAATTGGCACGTCTGCAGTCAGAAAAAGGCATGCAGATGCTCTTTGTACCGTTTTGGACGGATACCAAAAACGCGTATCTTAGAGTGCGTTGTTGTGCACATGCTCGGGCGATAGAAAACGAATGCTATGTGGTTATTGCCGGCAGCGTGGGCAATTTACCCAAGGTGGACGGTGCAGATATCCAATACGCACAGTCGGCGGTTTTCTCGCCTTCGGATTTCTCCTTTCCTCATGATGCGATTATGGCAGAAACCACACCCAATACAGAAATGACGCTTATTGTTGATTTGGATTTAGAAAAACTCAATAAATTACAAAACGAAGGCTCGGTAAGAAACTATTTAGATAGGCGTAGAGATTTGTATAAAATAAATTGGTTAGGTGATTAAATAAAATTTATCTAATATAAACAATCACCTGGTGTTTTTAAGCGCATTGCAGGCGCTTAAAAAAGATTATTTTAATATGTTTTTTTGTTGTATAGTTAGTTGGGCATTAGCTTATACAATAAAATTATATAGGAGATGATTATGAAGAATATTTTGTATCAGAAACAATGGCACTGGAGCGTTAGTGGTTTGGCGCTTGGTGTTTCTTTTTTACTGGCAGTTGCGCTGGTTAAACCTATTGGCGTTTCAACGCAGTTTGTTATTTTAGATGGCATGGTTTGGGACGTTTTTTCAAGCGAAGTAGCCGTGAAGGGCGAGACAGCATATTCAAGCAGTAACGCATACCTCAATAAAAGTGATGGAAAATACGCTAAAAGCGTCGCAAACCCAATAAATTACAGTTTTATTTTTGTATTGGCCATGCTTTTGGGCGGCTTTTTAGGGTCTAAGTTACGGACAAAATCAACGGACGAAGATGATCCGGAATTACCAGCAGTTTGGTGCGAAAATTTAGGTTCATCAATGACTAAGCGCTACTTGTTTGCGTTTACTGGTGGTGCTTTGGTACTGTTTGGTTCTCGTTTAGCGGGCGGTTGTACCAGTGGACACATGATGAGTGGCATTATGCAAACCTCATTAAGTGGTTATTTATTCACGATAGGGGCTTTTTTATTCGCGGTTCCTATTGCTTTATTTATGTATAGAAAGGGGCGGTAATATGGAGATTTTATTAGCAATTGTTATTGGTGGATTATTTGGTTTTTCTTTACAAAAAGCCGGGGCGGCTAACCCACAAGTCATTATTGATATGCTACGGCTTAAAAACTTCCATCTAATGAAAGCCATACTGCTAGGCCTAGGCCTCAGTAGTTTCATGTTATTTGTTTTAATGAACTTAGGCGTCATTGAAAGCGCTCACCTGAGTGTAAAAACCGCCTACGTTGGTGTGGTTATTGGTGGTGCCATTATGGGAACGGGTTGGGCTATCTCTGGTTTTTGTCCTGGAACTGGTGTTGTAGGCGTTGGTGCAGGTAGAAAAGATGCGCTGGTTTTTGTTATTGGTGGCTTAGCAGGCGCACTCGCATTTACCCTAGCTTATAGCAGCTTAGCTGAAACGTTCTTGTTTAACGAAATAGGTGCAGGCAAAGCAACGCTAGCAACAACAGGTATAGAACAGTATGCAAGTTTAATGGATACAGTACCCGCAGTAGTCGTTGTTGGGGTTATTGCGTTTGTGTTTATAATTGCCGCTTGGAAGTTACCTGCAAAGAGCGAAGGTCTTAGCTCTTGATTTAAAGCATTTTGTTTTAAGTAGGATTTTAAAAGGGTCGTCATTAATGACGACCCTTTTTTATACACGTTAGTCAATAACGGAAACGATAGCGATCGGTCTTTTTTTCATCCAAAGTAAGCTGAATAAAACGATTAACAAGGCCGGTATAACGCCAATGTTCACCATTTCCCAGCCAAATTTAAATTGTAAATAACCGGCTGATAAAGAGGCAGCCGCAGCGGTGGAAAAGACGATAAAGTCGTTGATTGCTTGGGCCTTAGACCTTTCTTCTTGACGGTAGGTCTCGGTCAATAAGGTGGTGCCACCAATAAATAAAAAGTTCCAGCAGATACCAAGTAAAACCAGTGCTGCCCAATAATGCGATAGGCCATGCCCCGATAAATTAATAGCGACACAAATAAAACCAATCAGCACGCCTGTGACCAATATCGGCGTAATGCCAAAATAACGTATCAAGTAACCGGTAAAAAATGACGGTACAAACATGCCGAGTAAATGCCATTGAATAACAAAGGCGGTGTCGGGAAAGGTATGCTGGTGTTGTAACATCGACAAAGGTGTTGCCGTCATTACTAACGACATAACACCGTACCCAAGCATCGCGCATATGATAGCGACAATAAACTTAGGTTGTTTAGCGATGACGCGTAACGGACGGGACTTAGACAAGGGCGGGTCTTTTTTATTGACCTTGATGGGTGAATCAAGAGACAAGAAGCTCAAGCTGATCAGCATTAAAATATATAATACGGTTGTCGCTGCGAAACTACCTGCAAAAATAGCATCATCGATCCAGTATTTAGCATAATTAGCCAAATTAGGGCCAATAAATGCTGCAAAAATACCACCTAACATAACGTAAGAAATAGCCCGGCTTTTATACTCAGTAGCAACGTTGTCAGCGGCAGCAAATCTAAAATAATTACCGACGCTGTTAAAAAAACCAAATAGGGCAATGCCCATAACGAACAACCAAAATTGATGAATAATGATAGCGTAGGTACAAACAACACCCGCCAAAACGCCAATGAAAGTTGCCAACATAAACCCTGTTTTACGACCAATTTTTTCTAATAATAAGGCCGCTGGAATGCTACCTAACATAGTGGCTATAAACATAACAGCGGCCGGCAGCGTAGCCAACGATTTATCCACTGCTAACTCAAACCCTACGAGAGCAGAACAGGTAACAATTAATGAAATAGCGCTGATCATTAAGGCCTGCGAAATGGCGAATAAAGGGGTGTTACGTAAAAGCTGGTTCATGGTGAGGGGTTTGTTAAATGCGTTAAATTGCCGTTATAAATGGTCGCCTATAAAGAGCAACGATTTTAAGTTCTATTTAGTTGAAATGGTTGTTTTTAACGCAAGTTATCTCACGTGCGAATGACAGCACTTTCATTGTTAAAATGGTTCATTATGATTGCATAGCTCCATAAGATGACCACCATTGTAATACCATAAATGGAGGGGATTACAGCGATATTGGCATCATTGAGTAAGAAAGGGCTAATGGCGATGGTTACACCAAGCATGGCATTTTGCGCACCTACTTCAATGGATAAAGTTCGAATTTGTTTTGATTCTAATTGTGCTAAACGGCCTAGCCCATAACCTAATAAAATGGTCAGTATATTAAGTAGAACGGTGAGCGCGCCTAATTGAATAAATTGCCCAAACCAAGCCCCTTTATTTTGCAATAAGATACCGCCAATTAATACAGGCAAAAAGACACTGCAGCCTAGGCGAACCCATTTTTTTGATCGCATTGCAAGGTCTGGCGCATAGTGCAAAACCAGCATACCTAAGCTAACAGGTAATACAGTAATCAACATCATCTGAATGGCTGTTTTGACAAAAGGTAAAACGATATGAACACCTTGATCATTAAAAAAAAGCATGCTGATGTTAAGGAAAAAAGGCAGGCTGAAAACGGTGATTAGGCTGGAAATGCTGGTCATGGTCACCGATAAGGCAAGGTCACCACGGGCCAATAAGGTGAACATATTGGAGAGGACACCACCAGGACATAATGTTAGCAACATGATGCCGATAGCGACCGTGCCGTCTAACCCTAGCGTAACGCATAAGGTGAAACCAAGGGCAGGCAAAAGGATTAATTGGCCGCTTAAACCAATTAGCGCTGCTTTAGGGAGGGAGAATACCTTGCCAAAGTCACTAAGCGATAAGCCTAGTCCCATCCCAAACATTAAAACGGTTAATAAAATAGAAGCAAAGTAATTCATATTAGCAACATCAGTAATTTTTATTCTAAGGCGTGGCCGTTAACTCAGTAAACACAGAGAGATAAGTAATGAAAAAAGGGCATAAGATTAAAAACCTTATGCCCTTTTTTGTTTTTCTACTAAATAGGTAAAACGTTTAAAGCTTACCAGCCAACAGCAGTTTATTTAATTCCGCCCAAGCAATCCCAGATTTAGTGGCACCTTCTAAATAAGCTTCGGGAGCAGAAATATAAGGTGGCCGACAGGGTCCTGCTTTCATCCAACCAGAGGCATTGATCCGCGCTTTCTCTAATTGAATGTTATAACGAGAAAACTCAGGAAACCCACCCGGTGGGAATAAAGTAGATAAAGCGAGAGCCATTCTTGGGTACAAGGCATCAGGCACACTCCAATCATTGGTTTTAACGGCCTGTTTAACGCTGTCACGCCAATGGATGGTTAATTCAGGGCCACCACAAGCTAAAGGTGACCAAAATGCGGTATGGAATGAGTCCATTTTAGCAGCATCAGCATGATCTACTTCTAAGGGTAAAAAACGGATTTGTTTTTTCGAGACCAGTGTATGCAGGTGGAGTTGGCCAATGTTGATGTACTTACACGTGATTACTTGTGGAATATTAGCTACTTGAGCCCAGAACGGTGCTGGGAAATCAAATTTAAAGGCTTCAGGGTTAGCATAAATACAGATAGCCATTTCAGGCACTGCTTCTGCTACATCTTGGTAAAATCTAACCGCAGAAGGGACGTCAATTTGTTGCCACATAGGCAGTCCTAACATGGTGCCATCAGCACCAATATCACGTGCATGTTTTAATTGACGGATTGTTTCGCGGGTATTCATTGTGGTTACGCCAACAAAAATGGGAATGCGACCAGCGGCCGTTTCAACCATCACTTCCATCATTTTCTTCTTTTCTTCCCATGTTAGGGTGGCGCCTTCACCAAAGGTGCCTTGGCACATGATGGAGTCCACGCCAGCAGTTATAAGCCCTTCAACAGATCGAGCGACTTCATCATAATCTACGCTGTCTTCGGTTCTCCAGTCATTACCTGTGTCAATTGCCGGTGTTGGGATAATTGCCCATGCACCATTTACATCATCAACGGTTAATCTGTCTTGTCGTCTAGCCATTTATAGTCACCTTGTTCTGATTGTTAAAATATAAAAATTAAGGTCATTACTCTATATAACCACCATTCTATATAAATAATTTAAGCTGGGTTAATTTATTTAACAGATTTTGCTTATATTCAAATAATAGGGTGATTTTTAAAGTCTAATAATTTTATTTAAAACGATACTGAAATATTTATTTGTATGATAAGTTATTACTATTGACTAACTAACACTTGTTTTATTTTTTCAAATCTTAAAGGTGCCCTATGCCTATTAGTCCTTTTTTATCGCAGAAACGTATTGATGAGATGATTGATTTAGGTCATTGGGAAAACATGACCCTACTCGATCATTTTGACCAACGGGTGAGTGAAATGCCTGACCAGCTTGCCGTCGTGGATTATTGTAACGACACAGGCAATAGAAGGGTCCTCACCTACCAACAGCTTGCGCAGCAGGTCAACCGCATAGCGTTTGGCTTAGTTAAATTAGGGGTTGAACCCGGTGATGCTATTTCATGTCAGCTACCGAATAGATGGGAGTTTCTTGCTCTTTATCTCGCGAGTATTAAAATCGGTGCAGCGCTTAACCCACTGATGCCTATTTTTAGGCACCGTGAAGTATCGTATATGATGGGTTTTGCCGAGGCCAAAGTGGTGGTTGTAGCTGCGACATTTCGTAATTTTAATTATTTGCAGATGATGCAAGATGTACAGACTGAACTACCTTACTTAAAGCATGTTTTGGCGATAGGTGAACAAGCTTCCCCCGGCTCTTTTGAAGAAAAATTACTGTCACCAAAGTTTGATGGGGAGTTTGCCGAAGATACCGCGATGAGTGCAAGGCGATTGACCGCTAATAGCGTGACCCAATTGCTGTATACCTCTGGAACCACCGGCGACCCAAAGGCAGTGATGCACACCTCTAATAGTTTATTGTCGGGCACCAAAAACTTTGTAGAGCGATATGGACTTAAGCGAACAGATAACATTTTAATGAGTTCTCCGCTAGGCCATCAAACAGGGTTTTTAGTGGGCGTTTTAATCCCAATGTACTTAGGTACAAAGGTGGTCTATCAAGATGTTTGGGATGCGGATAAGGCCATTCAATTTATTCAAGATGAACAAGTCCATTTCACCATGGCATCCACACCTTTCTTAGCCGATATGACGGCATCTGCAGCGTTAGATAATATTGATACACGCCATTTTAAAACCTTTGTCACCGGTGGTGCGCCGATACCACGTATTGTTGCCGAAAAAGCCAGGAAGACACTGCACTGCGAGGTTTATGGGGTCTACGGTATGACAGAAAATTTAGCGGTCACTGCCTGTGGACCAGGTGATTCAGATGACAAAATTTATAATACCGACGGGGTTACTCAAAAAGGTAACCAGGTGCGAATTGTTGATGCCGAAAACAAAGAGCTTCCTCGCGGCGAAGAAGGACAGGTCCAAACTCGCGGTGCGTACAACTGCTGTGGCTACCTTAAACGTGCTGATTTGACCGATCAAGCAATTGATTCTGATGGCTGGTTGAGTACCGGTGATTTAGCCCGTATGGATGATGATGGTTTTATACGTATTACCGGAAGGCTCAAGGATATCTTGATTAGAGGCGGTGAAAATATTCCAGTGGTTGAAGTTG
>JAGPVU010000070.1 GCA_018066825.1 Cycloclasticus sp. | reverse complement strand
AAACCATTTAGTAGTTAGCATCTGTATATCGTTAGGCCTAGCGGCATGTAGTCAGCCATTGATAACAAAATCATCTGACACAGCGACCGCGTTGGAAAAAACCACAGCGGTGTCAGAAAATGCCGCTATTGAGGCGCAGATTAAACGTATCGAAGAGAAAATGAAAGCCGAACCTGACGTTGCAGGTTGGTTATTGCTTGGTGATGCAAAAATGCACCTTAAGCAGTATAACGATGCGGTTTGGGCTTATAGAGAAGCGTATCTGTTGAGCGAGTTTGCAGCAGAGCCTAGACGCAAGCTTCGTTCGGCTATGTATTACGCAGGCTTAGAAGGAACAACTGAAAAAGAGGCACGAGACGCCAAGAAGTAACGGGTCTTGAGGGCTTTATTTTTCTTGCATGCGGAGGTTGACTTCAACGATGTTCTCGTCGTGCAATAGCTCGAAACAGCGCATTTCTAAAACGCCTTTGGTATTGAGTGAAATAATCAAATAATAGGCGTCAGGGTATGCCGCCTGTTCAATATCCATCGCCGATGGAATAGCAGGTGCAGTGGGGTGTGAGTGATAAATGGCGAACACATCCTCTTGTTTGGAGCGCATGCATTTGATCGCAGAAATTTGTTTTTCAGGGTCCATTAAAAAACGTTTATTCGGTTGCTCTGCAATATTATCTATGTGGTAGCAGCTGAACTGCCCCTCGGCATTTTTGCTAACAAAACCACACACTTCCTCATCTTGCGCAGCTTGTGCGCAATGTAGTAATTCATTGACCAATTTACGAGGAAGTGTGATTTCTTTTTTTTTCATTTTATTGCTCTTTAGGGTGATTATTTCTGACCGATAGTCGCTCGACAGTGGCCTTGTAGGTCTTGGAACTGCTGGGTAAATTTAAACCCGGCTAAGTCTAACAAGTTTTTTACATCATTGCCTTGTTGATAGCCGTGTTCGAACAGTAAATAGCCGTTGGGCTTTAAAAAACGTGCTGACTTAGAAGTGATGTGCTTGATGTCGTGCAGGCCGTGTTGCTTTGAGATCAGTGCAGTGCTTGGTTCAAATCGGACGTCACCTTGTTGTAAGTGTGGATCGCTGGAGCAAATATAAGGTGGGTTGCTAACGATCAAGTCGAAGCTGATGGCGGGTAGCTTTTCAAACCAGTCGCTACAAATAAACTCGATATGCTGGGCGTTATGACGTTGAGCATTCGATTGTGCAACAGAAAGTGCGGCCGCAGATTGGTCAACCGCAAAAATGTCTGCGTTGGCAAATTCACAGGCTAAGGTAATGGCAATGGCGCCGCTGCCAGTGCCAAGATCCAAGATGGATAGCGACTGCTCTGGTTGGAATGTTTGTTGAATAATGTCTATTAATAGTTCGGTGTCAGGACGCGGAATTAAAACCTCTGGTGAGACCCTAAAGGAGCGAGACCAAAATTCTTTTTCACCTAGCAGGTAGGCAATAGGTTGCCCCTTTGACCGTCGATTGATCAACTGTATAAACGCATTGTACTCTTCTTGTGGCAACACTTTCTCTGGCCAGGCTCGAAGGTAACTGCGGTCTTTTTTCAATACATGTGCGAGTAATACCTCGGACTCTAATTGACTGCTTGCTGAGTCAATGAGTCTTTGGCTGCCAGCTAATAGGGCAGTTTTGATGCTTGCTTGCATAGCCAATAGCAGGTTAGTCGTCTGAGCTAAGTTGGGTTAACTGATCGGCTTGGTATTCTTGAATCAACGGGTCGATTACTTGATCAAGGGCGCCTTGCATGATTTCATCTAATTTGTACAAGGTTAAATTGACGCGGTGATCGGTGACCCGGCCTTGTGGGTAATTATAGGTTCGTATGCGTTCTGAACGATCGCCGCTACCCACTTGTAAGCGCCTAGACTCAGCTTGTTCGGAGTCAATTTTTTCTTGTGCGCTGGTTAAGATGCGAGATTTTAGTAATGACATCGCGCGTGCACGGTTTTTGTGTTGTGAGCGTTCGTCTTGACATTCGACAACGGTACCGGTTGGTAAATGGGTTAAGCGAATGGCAGAATCGGTTTTATTAACGTGCTGCCCTCCAGCGCCAGAGGCGCGGAAGGTGTCTACGCGTAAGTCGCCCGACTTGATCTCGATATCATCCATTTCATCAGCTTCGGGCATAATGGCAACGGTACATGCAGAGGTATGAACCCGTCCCTGAGACTCGGTTTCTGGAACGCGTTGAACGCGATGGGCGCCGGACTCGAATTTCAGCTGTGAATACACGTCTTTACCTTCTATGCGAGCGACAATTTCTTTGTAGCCGCCGTGATCGCCCAAGCTTTCATTGATGATTTCGAAGGTCCAGCGTTTTTTCTCGGCAAAACGTGCATACATGCGATATAAATCACCAGAAAAAATGGCCGCTTCGGCGCCACCGGTGCCAGCACGGATTTCTATAAAGGCGTTTTTACCGTCATTAGGGTCTTTCGGTAGCAATAAAACTTGAAGGTCTTGTTGCTGTTGTTCGAGGGTGGCCTGAATATCTTTCAGCTCATCTTTAGCCATCAACTTAATATCAGGGTCGCTGTCATTAAGCATGGCTTCAGCGGCTTCTTGATCGCTAATGGTTGCCAGATAATGTTGGTAGTTTGAGACGATAGGATCCAGTTGAGCGTACTCTTGACTTAGGCCGCGGAATTTATTTTGATCACTCTGTACGCTAGGTTCAGCAAGTAGTTGAGCAATTTCTTCAAAGCGCTCGGAAAGCGTGTCTAGCTTTTGTAGAATCGATGTATTCACGTTAATTTTTTAATTTAAATAGTTGTTGAGCGGCAGTCAATAAAACGGTGTTGCCATCTGCGGCAGCTTGTTTGATCGTGCTGCTGGGTGCGTGTAAAATTTTATTGGTTAAGTCATTAGCTAGACGTTCGATGACGCGTTCAGCCGGTGCGCCGTTATTGAGTGCATCTAAGGCTTTTTGTAGTTGTTGTTCTCGCGTTTGCTGTGCGTGTTGCCTAAGCTGGTGAATGGTCGTTGAGGCGTTTTGCGAACGGATCCAGGTCTGAAAATGTGAGACTTGAATGTCAATAATTTCTTCGGCTTGTTCGGCGGCCTCACGGCGAGACTGTAGCCCGTCATCAATAATATTTTTTAAGTCATCCACGCAATATAAATAGACGTCACTCATGGCGCCGACTTCTCTTTCAATATCGTGAGGTACGGCTAGATCTATCATCAACATCGGTTTATGTTTGCGTTTGAAAATCGCTGACTCAACGCTGCCCTTACCTAAAATGGGTAGCGAACTGGCGGTGGATGAAATGATGATGTCGGCTTCAGCCAAGTGCTCGGGAATGTCTTTAATTGCGATTGCATAGCCTTGGCCTTGTGACGCGATGGCGTGTGCTTTTTCCAAGGTCCTATTAGCGACGATTAGCCGGCCAATGCCTTGTTCTTTTAGATGCTGGGCGGCTAGCTCAATGGTCTCACCAGCACCAATTAAAAGTGCGGTTTGTTGGTCGAGTTGACCGAAAATTTGTTTTGCGAGCTTAACCCCAGCGAAGGCGACGGAGACAGGGCTAGAGCCAATGGCCGTGTCGGTACGAACTTTTTTCGCTACTTGAAAAGTATGTTGAAACAGTCGTCCAAGGTATTTGCCCAAGGTACCAGCATTGTGGGCTTGTTGGTAAGCAGACTTCATTTGCCCCAGTATTTGTGGCTCGCCTAAGACTAAAGAATCAAGCCCGCAGGCAACACGTGACATGTGTTTAATTGAGTGCTGTTCGGTGTGGCTGTACAAGTAATCTCTAATGGTGCCTTCACTCAGTTGGTGCTGTTCGGCCAACCAGGTGATGAGTTGATCAGTTTGCTGTAAGGATATATCGCAGTAGATTTCAGTGCGGTTGCAGGTGGATAAAATAGCCGCTTCTTCAACGGATGAAAGCCTTGATAACGACTGTAAGGACTCAGTTATACGCTCGGGCGAGAACACGAGCTTTTCGCGAATCTCGATGGGGGCTGTATTATGATTGAGTCCGAGCGTGAGTAACATGCGCTTTTGTTTGGTTTACTATCAGTCTATTTGAGTTATTATAATCTTTTTAACACGGGCATGTTCACTATAGTTTTAGTGTGTAATTTTTCGTTAATGGGTTTTTAAGACTAATTTTGTTTAGGTGTTAGGCTATTGAAAGAGAGAGTCGTATGTTTTTAAGGTTGTTAATTATAGCCATTATGGTTGCTGCGTTAAGCAGTTGTGCCCATGTCGATAGCGGGCGTACTGGTAAAAAGATCATCATGAAAAAACCAGCTACTGACCCTAAGCAATTGCCAGTGGAGGAGGTTTTTCAAGCGGTTGAGTCGACACCTTTGGACGCGGCCTTGCTGTTTAGTTTATTAGGTGGAGAATTGGCTGGGCAACGTGGTGAGGTAGAGCTGGCTGCTGCTTTTTACGTAGATGCTGCAGAGCGTTCGCGCGACCCGCAAGTGGCTCTCAGGGCTGCTCAAATTGCGCTGTACACCAAAGATTTTGTTGTTGCGAGCGCGATGGTGGATATTTTAATCGCAGGTGCAAGCCCGACGCTTGAAACTCACCGCTTAGCATTGGCGGTCTATTTGAAGGCTAATAATGTTGATAAAAGCATGCAGCAGGCGCTACTGCTAGTTGAAAAAAGCGAGGCTCCGCTGCGTAGTGCATTATTGGCTATCGGTGGTATCGTGTCCCGGCAGGTTGACGGTAAAGTTGCTATGGCTGTCATGGCTGTCATGGCTGGACTGGTTGAGCGCTATCCAGATGAGGCAGGTGCGCATTTGGTGCAATCGCAAATTTATGCTGATCGAGGTGATTTTAGCGCGGCAGAGCGGAGTGTCGCTCAGGCGTTACACTTAGATCCTGACTGGCAAATCCCTCATGTTCATTTGGCGCAAGTTCTTGAAAAGCAAAATAAAACTGAAGATTCTTTGACAGTGCTGCGTTTAGCAAGTAAACGATTCGCTACAGCACAGCTTATTACAGCTTATGGGCAGTTATTGGCTAAAGAAGGTCGTTACCAAGAGGCAAAAAAACAATTGTTGTTAGCCCTCAACAAAACCCCCTCACACGCTGATGCTCGGTTTTCGCTGGCTCTGGTGTACTTAAAGTTAAATCAACAAGAGCAAGCTAAGGACGCACTCAAGGTGCTTTATAAAGCAGGGGCGTATAAAGCTAAAGCTGCTTTTTATTTGGGGCAAATAAGCTACCAACAAAAAGCTAATCTAGAGGCGTTAAGGTGGTTTGAGAAGGTCGGTCAGGCCCCTGGTTATATTGACGCGCAAGCTAATATCGCCATGATTCATGCAAAAATGGGCGAGCTGACGATGGCTCAAAGCGTGTTGCAGCGGCTGCGTAATAACGCGCCTAAGCTGGCGGCTCGTTTCTATCTATTGGAGGCTGAGTTGTTATTGGAAGCAGGCCAAAATAAGCAAGCTTTTGGCCTGATGAGTCAAGCGATTAACGAACACGCGACTGATTTGGCCTTAAGATACGCTCGCTCTATCGCAGCAACTGAGTTAGGGGAGCTGCAAGTAGCAGAAAATGATTTATTGTTTATCTTGGCGCAAGACCCAAATAATGTGAACGCATTAAACGCGCTGGGTTATACCTTGGCTAGTAAGACGTTTCGATTTGAAGAAGCCAGACAGTACTTGGCGCAAGCTTTGTCGTTAATGCCGGAAGATTCTGCGATTATCGATAGTATGGGCTGGTTAAACTACCGTGAAGGCCAATACGAAGAAGCTTTAGCCTTATTGCAAAAAGCCTATAAGAAATCTCCGCAAGGAGAGATCGCGGCACACCTTGGAGAAACCTTATGGATGCTAGGGCGGCAAGAAGAGGCAAAAAAAATATGGCAGGATGGTTTAAAGAACGACCCTGACGATAAGTATTTGCACGAGGTCCTACAGAGGCTGAAGTGAAAAAATTCTTTTGTTATGGCTTATTAGCCCTATTTCTAATGGCCTGTTCCTCGCTGCCAACACATGAGGTTGAGGGGCGGATAACGGCTCATGAAACGAATAAAGTCATGGTTGAAACCTATTGGCGACTTATCGGTCGTTTATCGATGCGTAACGATAGGGAGTCATGGTTTACGAGCGTAGAATGGCGGCATAATCAGGCGGAAGATTATTTAATCTTATCCACAACTTTAGGTGGTGTGGTTGCAAAGCTGCGTTATGCGTCGGGCGTTATTGTGTTGCTAGAGCCGGATAAGGTGGAGCGTATTATTTCAGAGCAAGAGCTGGAATCATTGTTGGGTTACTCGCCGCCTATTCAGCATTTAAAGTTTTGGGTCCGTGGTATTCCAAGCCCGATGTTGAGTGTTCAATTTGATATGGCGCCAGTTGGTGTGAGACGCTTTTTACAAGATGGTTGGCGTGTCAATTTGGAACGCTTTGGCGCTTTTGACGATGGCTCCTTGCCGGGCAAAATGTCGATATCAAAAGCGCAGGTAAAAATTAAAATAGTGGTCGATCAATGGCTGGGCTAAAACTTACAAACGAACAATGGAAAGAGCATTGGTGGCCGGCTCCGGCAAAGCTTAACCTAATGCTGAATATTACAGGGCGAGGTGAGGATGGTTACCATCAGTTGCAAACGGTCTTCCAACTCATTGCGATATCAGACTGGCTAAATTTCTCTTTGCTTGAGCGTGGTGACGTTCAATTACGATGTGATGGAATGAAAATCGAGGCCAATGAGAACTTAGTGGTGCGTGCTGCGATGTTATTAAAGCAGCATTGCGGAACGGCAAAGGGCGCCGTTGTGATCCTTAAAAAGATTTTACCTCAAGGGGCGGGTTTGGGCGGGGGGAGTTCTGATGCGGCGACAACCCTAGTGGTATTAAATCACCTGTGGGATTTAGGGCTAACGACAGAAGAATTAGCTGGGATCGGCTTACAGCTTGGTGCAGATGTGCCTGTTTTTGTGCATGGGCGATCAGCATGGGGAGAGGGTGTTGGGGAAAAGCTGACGCCGATAAGTCTACCTGAGCAGTGGTTTGTAGTGGTTAACCCGGGGTGTCATTGTTCAACAAAAGAAGTTTTTCAGCATAACCGTTTGACACGAGATAATTCAGCCATCACAATACGCGACTTTCTCGGTGGGCAGATGAAAAATGATTGTTTGCCGGTTGTGTTGGAAATGAATAAAGATTTAGAGACGGTGTATCGAAAATTCTCTAAATTCAGTGATGTTTTTTTAACGGGCACCGGTTCGAGTATGTTTGCAAAATGCGATACTCGGGCGCAGGCAGCAGCGTTGTCCAATCAATTACCTAGTGATTGGGCTAAGTGGATAGTGAAAGGGGTGAGTGAATCACCGTTACAGATGTCACTTAAACGGTTCTTTAAATAGAACAACTTAGGTATAATTTACTGCATAAAGTTTGGGGCGTGGCCAAGTGGTTAAGGCACGGGGTTTTGATCTCCGCATCCCAGGTTCGAATCCTGGCGCCCCAGCCATTCTTTATTTTTTCAATCATCAGTATTCTTTGGTTAGGAGTTAAATGTGCTAGATAATCGCATCATGGTATTTGCCGGTAATGCAAATAGACCTTTAGCTGATGATATCGCACGCCATTTGAATATTAACCTAGGTCGAGCGATCGTTGAAATTTTCAGCGATGGTGAAGTGATGGTTGAAATAGGCGAAAACGTCAGAGGTAAAGAGGCGTATGTTATTCAACCGACGTGTGCGCCAACCAATAATCACATCATGGAGTTATTGGTGATTATTGATGCTTTGAAGCGGGCTTGCGCCAGTCGCATTACGGCAGTTATCCCATACTATGGTTATGCGCGACAAGATCGTAGGCCGCGTTCAGCTCGTGTGCCTATTACTTCGAAGTTGGTGGCGAAAATGATAGAAACTGCGGGTGCTGATCATGTGTTAACTGTAGATTTACACGCAGATCAAATTCAAGGTTTTTTTGATATCCCAGTCGATAATGTCTACGCCTCACCTTTATTGCTAAGTGATATTTGGCAGCGTAAAACAAATAATTTAATGATTGTGTCGCCAGACGTCGGTGGTGTTGTTAGGGCGCGTGCCTTAGCAAAACGACTAGATGATGCGGATTTAGCGATTATAGATAAACGTCGGCCAAAGCCTAATGAATCACAAGTGATGAATATTATTGGCGATGTGAGCGGTAGGGAGTGCGTTATCGTGGACGATCTTGTTGATACGGCGGGCACCCTGTGCTTGGCGGCTAAGGCGCTTAAGGAAAATGGTGCGCTAAGTGTTAAAGCTTACTGTACGCATCCGGTGTTATCAGGCAAGGCAATAGATAATATATCAAACTCAGTGCTTGATGAGTTGGTGGTGACTGACACAATTCCGTTACAAAAGAACGCTATGGACTGTAAAAAAATACGTCAATTAAGCATAGCAGAGATGTTGGCGGAAACAATTCGACGTATGGTAGATGGTGATTCGGTAAGTTCGCTATACGTAGATTAAAAAATATGGCAAAATGCGCTGTTTAGTGACATTAATTTTTATTTTGGAGAAGTTTGATGAGTACCAGCTTTGAATTGGCGGCATCGATTCGTGAAGATTTAGGTAAAGGTGCGACGCGCCGTTTACGCAGACAGAACTTGGTTCCGGCCGTTATTTATGGGGCGGGTGCAGAGCCTGTTTCAATAACATTGACGCACAATCAATTATTGCATAGCACGGAAAATGAGGCGTTTTTCTCTCACATCTTGTCTATGGACCTTGATGGTAAGAAAGAAAAGGTCATTATTAAGGCGCTGCAACGCCATCCGAGTAAGCAGTTGTTAATGCATGCGGATTTTTTGCGCGTCAGTATGAAAGAAAAGCTGAAAGTGCATGTGCCCTTACACTTTATTGGTGAAGAGATTGCGCCAGGTGTTAAGCAAGGCGGCGTGGTAACGCACGATATGGTTGATTTGGAAATCGAGTGTTTACCAAAAGATTTGCCAGAGTACATTGAAGTGGATATTTCTTCTCTAGAAATTGGCGATAGCTTGCATTTGTCTAATATTGTTGTACCTAAGGGCTTGCAGATAATGGCCTTGTCTCAAGGTGCTGAGCACGATGCTCAAGTTGTTGCGATTCAGGCTAACAGGGCTACGGCGGCGGATTTAGCTGATGATGCGGATACGGATGCAGAAGCAGATTCAGACTCTGAAAAAGGTGCTGAAGAGGGAACGGGCGAATAAGTTAGTGATTAACTTTATTGTTGGCCTCGGTAACCCTGGCAGTGAGTATCAAAAAACCCGGCATAATGCCGGGTTTTTATTATTGGATCAACTGGCCGATAGGGAAGGCGTTAGGTTTGCCTACGAATCTAGATTTAAAGCGGATGTGGCCAAATGTGTGCTTGATAAAGTGCCTGTGTATTTAATCAAACCGCAAACATTTATGAATAAAAGTGGTTTGTCGGTATCGGCGTTTGCTAGTTATTACGATATTGCGGTTGATCAAATATTGGTTGTGCATGACGAGCTTGATTTGGAAGCCGGTGTGGTACGGATTAAGAAAGACGGTGGTCATGGCGGGCATAATGGATTAAGAGATATTATTCAGCAGTTGGGATCTAAGGTGTTTAATAGGTTGCGAATTGGTATTGGTCATCCAGGTGATCGTAATAAAGTCACTCAATACGTATTAAAGGCACCGCCTAAGCAGGATGCTGATTTAATTCAGTCAGCAATGGATCGCGCTTTACATGAAATACCGTTGCTTTGCCAAGGTGAAATAGAAAAAGCGATGAGAAATTTGCATTCTGATTAAATTCATTTCGCGCCTAAGGGTTTTCTTTGTTGACAGTGAAATTTAAATAAAAGACAATAAGCGGCTAATTTTAGGAGGGGTTCCCGAGCGGCCAAAGGGATCAGACTGTAAATCTGACGGCTCAGCCTTCGGAGGTTCGAATCCTCCCCCCTCCACCAAGATTGTATAGATAGGGCCGAGTAGAACGCGGGTGTAGTTCAATGGTAGAACGTCAGCCTTCCAAGCTGAACACGTGGGTTCGATTCCCATCACCCGCTCCAAAAGGTGTGGAAATGGCCCATATAGCTCAGAGGTAGAGCACTTCCTTGGTAAGGAAGAGGTCTCCGGTTCAAGTCCGGATATGGGCTCCAAGCTTAAATGGTATTAGTAAAGGTGCGGTTTTAATTTAATTTTACAAAAAGGTGCGTAATGTCTAAAGAAAAATTTGAAAGAAACAAGCCCCATGTAAATGTAGGCACGATTGGCCACGTTGATCATGGTAAGACAACATTAACGGCAGCGTTAACCAAGGTGATGTCAGAAGCCATGGGCGGAATAGTCAAAGCTTTTGACGAGATTGATAACGCACCAGAAGAGCGTGAGCGTGGTATTACCATTTCGACGTCACACGTTGAATATGAGTCAGCAACGCGTCATTACGCCCACGTTGACTGTCCAGGTCACGCCGATTATGTTAAGAACATGATTACTGGCGCTGCGCAAATGGACGGTGCTATTCTAGTCTGTTCGGCTGCTGATGGCCCAATGCCACAAACCCGTGAGCACATTCTATTGTCACGTCAAGTGGGTGTGCCATATATCGTTGTATTTTTAAACAAAGCGGATATGGTCGACGACGAAGAATTACTTGAGTTGGTTGAAATGGAAGTGCGTGAGTTATTGGACATGTATGAATTTCCAGGCGACGACACGCCGATCATTATTGGTTCAGCGCTCAAAGCCTTAGAAGGTGATACATCAGAGATTGGTGTTCCGGCTGTGCTTAAGTTGGTTGAAGCGTTAGACACATACATTCCGTTACCAGAGCGTGCGGTTGACGGTGACTTCTTAATGCCGGTTGAAGACGTGTTTTCGATTTCAGGACGTGGAACTGTGGTTACTGGTCGTATTGAGCGTGGTATAGTCAAAGTCGGTGAAGAGATAGCGATTGTTGGAATAAAAGACACGGTTTTATCTACGTGTACTGGTGTTGAAATGTTCCGTAAGTTGTTGGATCAAGGTGAAGCTGGCGATAACGTAGGTATCTTGTTACGTGGTGTTAAGCGTGAAGATGTTGAGCGTGGTCAGGTATTGGCGAAAGCTGGATCAATTACACCGCACACGCATTTTGAAGCGGAAGTGTATGTGTTAAGTAAAGATGAGGGTGGTCGTCATACACCTTTCTTTAACGGTTACCGTCCGCAGTTTTACTTTAGAACGACAGACGTAACGGGCGCATGTGATTTGCCAGAAGGCGTAGAAATGGTGATGCCGGGTGATAACGTTAAAATGACCGTTAAGTTAATTGCACCGATAGCGATGGAAGACGGTTTACGTTTTGCTATTCGTGAAGGTGGCCGCACAGTTGGCGCTGGCGTTGTCTCTAAGATAATTGAGTAAGTTCACGGTTAAATAAAGTAAATAAAAGCGATAGATTTATAGGTCAGTAGCTCAATTGGCAGAGCAGCGGTCTCCAAAACCGCAGGTTGGGGGTTCGATTCCCTCCTGGCCTGCCATTGGCCGTTAGATAAATTATGGCTAGATAAACTATTACGGTGGAAAACAGAAGTATGAGCGCAGAGATAGAGCAAGAAACAGGGCAATTTGATCTGATAAAGTTAGTACTTGCTGTCGCGGTGACTGTTGCTGCTATTGTTGGTTTCTATTACTTTGCGGAGCAGTCTTTATTATTAAGGGTGATTGGTTTACTGGTCATTCTAATGTTGGCGGTTGGGCTTGTGTATACCACAGACCTTGGGCGATCGTTTTGGTTGTTTGCGCAAGGCTCAAGTATTGAGCTTAAAAAGATCGTATGGCCAACAAAAAAAGAAACCATCCAAACGACATTGATCGTTGTTGTGATGGTTTTGTTTGTTGGGATTTTATTATGGATGTTCGACGGCCTACTGATGTGGGGCGTTGGGTTGATAACGGGTTAAGGCGATCAATATGGCATTGCGTTGGTATGTAGTTCACGCGTATTCAAATTTCGAACACCGTGTTAAGGCTTCCTTGGAGGAGGCTATTGACCGTGAAGGAATGCAGGATCAGTTCGGTGAAATTTTAATACCTACTGAAGAAGTTGTCGAAATGAGATCTGGGCAACAAAAAAGGAGTGAGCGAAAGTTTTTTCCTGGTTATGTGTTGGTTCAGATGGACTTAAATGATGCAACTTGGCATTTAGTTAAAGATGTGCCGAAGGTGCTTGGCTTTATTGGTGGGAAAAGTGATCGTCCCTCGCCAATTAGCGAAACAGAAGCAAATAAAATCCTAAACCGTATTCAGGAAGGGATTGAAAAACCACGTCCTAAAGTATTGTTTGAAGTTGGTGAAGTGATTCGAATTAAAGACGGACCATTTAAAGACTTTAATGGGACGGTTGAAGAGGTTGGTTACGATAAAAGCACAATACGTGCATCAGTTTTGATTTTCGGGCGTGCTACGCCAGTGGATCTAGAATTTGGTCAGGTCGAGAAGGTCTGATTTTTTAACAGGGGAGCCGAAAGGTGTTCGACCCAATAAGGAGAAACCATGGCTAAGAAAATTAGTGCCTATATTAAGTTACAAGTAAAAGCTGGTGAAGCTAACCCAAGTCCACCAGTTGGCCCGGCTCTAGGGCAGCACGGTGTGAATATAATGGAGTTTTGTAAAGCATTTAATGCCAAGACTCAAACGGTAGAGAAAGGTCTTCCTATACCGGTTGTTATTACAGTTTACGCAGATAAAAGCTTTACATTTATTACTAAAACGCCACCTGCTTCAATTTTATTGAAAAAAGCAGCGGGAATTAAGAGTGGAAGTGGTACGCCTAACACCGTTAAAGTTGCGAAAGTTACACGTGCACAATTAGAAGAGATTGCTACCATGAAGGCGCCTGATATTACGGCAGCTGATATGGATGCCGCGGTAAGAACTATTGCCGGTAGTGCGCGCAGTATGGGTATTGATGTGGAGGGTGTGTAATGGCTAAGTTAAGCAAAAAAGCAAAACTAATAAGAGAAAAAGTTGAAGCTGGAAAAGCCTATGAGGTGACCGGTGCATTTGGCTTGCTAAAAGAATTGGCTACATCAAAATTCGAAGAGTCTGTTGACGTTAGTGTGAACCTAGGCATCGATGCACGCAAATCTGATCAAAACGTTAGAGGGTCAACCTTATTGCCAAATGGTACAGGTAAAGTCGTGCGAGTTGCCGTATTCACGCAAGGCCCAAATGCTGAAGCCGCTTTAGAAGCAGGTGCAGATATTGTTGGAATGGAGGATCTTGCTGAGCAAATTAAAGGCGGTGATTTGAATTTTGACGTTGTCATTGCCTCTCCTGATGCGATGCGAGTCGTAGGTACATTGGGTCAAGTGTTGGGTCCGCGTGGTTTAATGCCTAACCCTAAAGTTGGTACGGTAACCCCCGATGTGGCTACAGCGGTCAAAAATGCAAAAGCTGGTCAAGTTAGATACAGAACTGATAAAGCCGGCATAATTCACTGTAGTGTGGGTAAAACTACATTTGACGAAAAGTCGTTAAAAGAAAATATTGAAGCGCTATTGGCTGATTTAGTGAAGGCTAAACCAGCCGCATCAAAAGGCGTTTATTTGAAAAAAATTAGTGTATCAACCACAATGGGACCAGGCATTGTTGTTGATCAATCTAGCCTAACAATAGGATAGATTGCTCCGTAATGGAGTAGAGCTTTGGATTGCTGTTTTCAGCAATCGTCAAAGACCGTAGGGGCTTATGGCTTAATAATCCTACGCAGGCGGTAAGTCCTTAAATAGTTAGGATGGCCCCGTTAATTGGGTGCCCTTTCGAGGGTTTTTAAACGGTAGTAACTTAGGTTGTTACCAATCAGTAGTCAAAGGAGGTACGTATGCCACTAAATCTTGAGCAAAAAGAAGCTGTAGTTGCTGAAGTGGCTGAAATTGCTGCAAAAGCGTTTTCCGCTGTTGCCGCAGAATACCGTGGTTTGACTGTTGGAGAGATGACTGAGCTGCGTCAAAAAGCTCGTGAATCAGGTGTTTATTTACGTGTTGTAAAAAACACTTTAGTTAAAAGAGCTGTTGAGAATACTGAGTTTTCGTGTATTCAAGACGCATTAGTTGGACCGTTAGTAATGGCGTTTTCTATGGATGACCCTGGCGCTGCGGCTCGACTTGTGAAGGATTTTAGTAAGGACCACGCTAAACTAGAAACACAATTTGTTTCTGTTGGCGGTCAATTACTAGCTGCTTCAGAGCTTGGACGATTAGCTAAACTTCCAACAAAAGACCAAGCAATTAGCATGTTGATGTCTGTGATGAAAGCACCTGTCGAGAAATTCGTCAGAACA
>JAGPVU010000060.1 GCA_018066825.1 Cycloclasticus sp. | reverse complement strand
CGTAGCCTCTGACAAGCGTTTCGACCAAAAGCAGGTCATTTACTCACAAGGAGACCCCTTTCAATCACTTCACGTCGTTAAATCAGGGGCCGTCAAAACCTATATTACGGACTCGTGCGGAGACGAGTATATAACCGGCTTTTATCTTCCTGGTGAAATCGTTGGGCTTGAAAGCATTGCTGGACGTAAATATTTAAGTACCGCCACATCATTAACCGATAGCTATCTTTGTAAGGCAGACTACGCTGAATTGGCAAAATTGCGAAAAAATAACCCCGCCTTATCCGATTGGGCCGTTAATTTATTCAGTCAGTCGCTGGCATCAGGCCATGATTTTTTCAATTGCCTGTCCCACCATTCCGCTATTTCAAGACTCGCGACCTTTATTTTGCTGATCTCAAAACGTACCAGCAGGTCTGAACACCACCAATTAAATTTTACCCTGCCGATGTCTCGCCAGGATATCGGTAACTATCTGGGGCTGGCCTCTGAAACAACGAGTCGCACCTTCTCTCGTCTGGTCGACAATAACTGCATCGAAAAAAAGAATCGGCAAATAAACATTATCGATCTAACGCAATTAATACGACTCTCCGCGATCGATTCATCGTTATAAGCAGAACCCTTTAAAACACTTATACAGCCACTTTATTTAGAAAAAACAATGCACGTTTTTGTCAAGAATAACCCGCTGATCCAGAGTAATAACCCTCGCCGCTAAGCGCCATTCTCCATCTACTTTTCTAAGCCGATCCTTTCTGCGACCATACATCGTTGAGTCATCGCGTTGCCCACGGCTACGATAAACAATAAAGTTCGACCACACCTCTACTTCGTCTGGCGCGTCTGCCCACTCCGCATCAACATTTGTAATATAACGCCTAATGCGTATAGGCGGGTCTTCAGCCCACAATAACCCCGTATCAAAGCGCGCAACGCGCATACACAACACCTCATAACTATCGTTGTATAAATAGGTCGTTTGCGCCGTGCCAATCACCTTTTTATCGCGCCGATAGCGAACCTCTTCGGTAGGCAGTTGATAACTGATATCTTTGGTAATCATCTGATCCAGCCATTCGTGGTACCTCTCTTCATCCAGCGCTCGCGCTTCTCTGGTCAGAAACTGGGCCACTTCAAAGTGAATAATATGGTTCACCGCTTTTCCCGCAACATGTTGATTATTTTCCGCACTCATTTCTGTCTCCTAGGCCTGACTGTCTGTTTTAGCCGTTTTTGAAAGCGCATCCCAGGGCGTGCCTTGCATTAATTCGGCCCAACGGCGATACATGCCCCTGGTTGAAGTTTCATTCACCCAGCCATCGCTGACCAAGCCGGGCATTTCAGGGTCCGTCCGTTCACGCCCTTTCGCCATGCCTAAATAAAGGCTGCCTTGTCGAGTTGAATAACCCCTATTAGAATTCGTGCAATTTTCAAAGTTTTCACCGTCATCACTTTCTAAAATGCCCGCAGTACCAAAAGTCAGCATATTATCTGCGTGAATCATTTGTTTTAGCTCTTCTGGCATTTCTTTTTCAACCAGGGTCCAGGTAAACACTTCTATTTCCCGCGGCCCTCTTGGTTGCCATACTTTAAAGGTGTTGGTGCCGTATAAAAAAGAACAATTAGGAAAGATAGTGGCGTCCCAGTGGCCGTTATAAAACTTTTCTCTGGTTTCACCGACTATTTCTCGTACTGCTGGAGAGCGTTGGTCTAACCATTTTTGATAGACCACCCCAGGTGGGCCAGGGTGCAACGCCGCTGCGGCGTCCCAAATAACACCAAAGCCATGGCCTTCGGGAACCGTTACCTGTAGGCCAGAAGCTGGGTCGTAGTCATTTAAGCCTTTCATTTTCTCTAACGCGCCGCCCGCTATCTGTAAAGCGGAGGCGTGCGCCCAACCCACGTGGTAACCATCACCAACAAAGTTTTCTGACGGATTCTTCCAGTTGCAATTTAATATCGACTTCATTGGCGGGCCAATTAGCTCCATCCCACCCGGCACATCCATGAAAGAGTCCATATACCACGCCATACCGCCTAGATAATCGGTTAACGAGGGCGCCTTTTCGTCGAAGGTGGCAAAGATAAAGCCTTTGTAGCTTTCAACTCTCGCTTGCCTTAAGCCAAGGGCCTTTTTATCGATGTCATTAAAATAGGCTTGTTCTTCAAGGGGCACGTCATCTAATTCGCCATCTATGCCAAAAGCCCAGCCGTGATAAGGACAAACGAATGAGCGCGCATGGCCTCCTTCAGAAAAACATACGTAATTTCCGCGGTGGGTACACGAGTTCAAAAAAGCTTTTAGTCCTCCATCTTTCTGCCGCGCAACAATGACATTATCTTCCCCCATCGTCGTCACCTGATAATCACCCGTTTCTGGTATCACCGAGTCGTGCGTTAAAAACAACCAGCAACGCGCAAAAATATGCTCCATTTCCTTTTGGTACACGTCTTCATCCCAGTAAATGGAGCGGTCTTGAATGGCGCCATCTTGTTGAATTAATTGTTTAATTGCTTTCATGCCCTTTCCTTTTTATCTTGAAACCAAAACCCTGGTTTGTAAGTGTTAAACTTTACCCCTCGCCCTACATAGAAGAAATGATCTGTATCAATATTATGCATTTACTCCCAATGTATAGCCGCGCCCACAAGCCCGCGGAAAGCCTAAAAAATACTTTAAATAATGGCTTCTTTGATATAAAGTTAAGCATCTACTAATGTAGCAAAATCGCTCTAGATAAATTCCCTAATATGCCTGATAAAAAAATAACCGCTGATTGCTCTAGTTGCACTCTAGCCAAACGTTGCCTGCCTTCCGGCATACCGGTTACAGACTTATATCGCTTTACTAATATCGTTAGCACCAATCAGACCTTTTCCACGGGCGACGTGCTATTTAAGCAAGGCGTAAAAGCGGCCAACCTTTACGTCGTTAAAACCGGCGCATTTAAAACGCAGATCATTAATCAATTTGGCGACGCCCACGTCAGTGGTTTTTATTTATCGGGTGATATTATTGGCTTAGAAAGTATGGCGGGGGGTGTTACCTTAAATAGTAGCATCGCCATAGAACCCAGCCTGGCCTGTAAAATAAGCTACCGGCCTCTCGCTCTTTTACGAAGAGAGTTCCCTAGCCTGTCTGATCTCGCCGTTAAAATCTACAGCCAGGCGCTCGCGACCACGCAAGATACCCAAAACTGCTTATCCATTCATTCCGCACCCTCGCGTTTAGCTCAATTTTTAATCTTATTTAGCCAGCGAACGAACCAACTCAGCTACCAACAATCGGATTTGCACTTAAATATGTCTCGCCAAGATATGGCCAGTCATTTGGGCATAGCGGTTGAAACGGTCAGCCGCTCATTTACCAAGCTAATTGACAGTGGGTGTATTACAAAAACCGGTCGTTTAATTCAAATTATTGACAGGACGGGCTTAGAAAAAATTGCCCAGTGTTCGTCATATTGATTTTTGTCATATTTTATTAGCTGCGTGGTTTGCAGTTAACGAGAAGTTAGTTATAGTTATTAATAAATTACCTTGAGGAGCACGCATGTCGTCCAAAATACCCGATAAAATTTCGCTAGAATGGCCCGCAAAATACAATGAAATACCGAAAGAAGTCTTCGAGTTAGAAGCCCTCTGGCCGAAAGAACTCGAAACCATTTTTTATGGCGAGGAATGGCACCCGATCGTACACCGCGCTGAAATTCCGAATCCCGGTGACTATAAAGCCGCTGAACTGGGTGAAATGCCTATTTTTGCAGTACACGCCGAGGACGGTCAAATCAGGGTTTTTCAAAACACCTGCACCCACCGTGGCACCTCATTAGTGACGGAAAGCTCTGGCAACAAAAAAGAGCTCGAATGCCCTTATCACCGCTGGTTATTTAACCTGGAAGGTGATCTCGTTGGCTGCCCTAATAGCCGCGAGTTTACGCCCGATTTTGATAAGAAAGACTTCAGCCTTGCGCAATTACGCGTGGAAGAGTTTTACGGCTTATTTTTTGTCACCATGAGTGAAAAAACGCCACCGCTTAAAGAATACCTTGGAGAGACTTTTTATGAACCGCTGAGTCGTGTGCTAGGTGGTGATGGCCGCTTGAAACTCATTGGTTACCAAAAGGTCATGTATGACTGTAACTGGAAGGCCTATTGCGACAATGATGGCTACCACGCGCCACTATTGCATAAAGCCTTTGCCTTATTAAATTGGCAGGGTGGTAAAGGTTTCCAAAAAGTCAGTGAAAATGGTCATTTAACATTTGAATCAGAGCTAAAGATACCGGATGAAATAACCGCGTTAAAAGACGGCTCTATCCTTGATTTTAAAGGTACTGAAACGAGCACCGGCTCCATTGTTCAAATGCAATTTCCTTTGACCGTATACAGTAAGCACATGGACATGTTGAATATTCGTTACGCCTTTCCAAAAGGCCCTAAAGGGCTGGAAGTTCATTATGCCTACTTTACTCACGAAGACGATGACGAAGAAATGATCCGCCACCGTATTCGCCAATCGAGTAATTTGTTAGGTCCCTGCGGTTTGGTTAGCATGGAAGACGCTTCGGTTTTTTCGCGCATTGATAAAGGCAATAAAACACCAGGGAATGCTATTTTCCAAAAAGGCGTGCAAGACGAATACGCCCTTTCTTTTGAAGTAAAGCAAAACGATGAATC
>JAGPVU010000053.1 GCA_018066825.1 Cycloclasticus sp. | reverse complement strand
TACTAAATCTTCGACCAATTTGGGTGCTGATTTTTTCAATGTATCTAACATTTGCTGTACTTCTTCATGGCCCAGCAACTCATGCGCGTGCGTTTGTATAATCTGACTGAGGTGAGTCGCAACCACTGTACCCGGGTCAACCACGGTATAACCCATGGTTTGCGCTTGGTCTCTTTGCGTCTTATCGATCCACACTGCGTCCAAACCAAAGGCCGGGTCTTTTGTTGCTATGCCCTGCACATCACCAAATACTTGCCCCGGGTTAATCGCCATCTCTCTATCCGGGTGTATCTCTACTTCACCGATATTAACGCCCATTAAGGTAAGCCGGTATATATTCGGTGCTAAGTCTAAATTGTCACGAATATGCACCGCAGGAATTAAGAAACCCAGTTCTTGTGAAAGTTTCTTTCTGACACCTTTAATGCGTGACATTAACTCGCCCCCTTGGGTCTTATCGACCAACGGAATAAGGCGATAACCAACTTCTAGACCAATCATATCAACTGGCGCAACGTCATCCCAAGAGAGCTCTTTAGGTTCTTCAGGCATCGTTTGAACTTTGGGTGCCGGCTCAAGTGCCACTAGTTTTTCAAGACGTTGTTTATTATGGACAGAATAGGCTAAGTAACCCAACGATAAGGCCAAAATAATAAATACCAGATTAGGCATACCGGGTATTAAACCAAGCGCCCCAATAATCCCTGCACTGATGGCCAGGGCTTTCGGGTTGCTCAACACTTGAACCGATACTTGCTCACCCATATCTTGCGCACTATTAACACGCGTGACGATAATAGCCGTTGCTGTGGATAATAAAAGGCCCGGTATTTGAGCAACGAGACCATCACCTATTGTCAACAAGGTGTAATATTCCATCGCCTGTGAAAAAGGCAAATCGTGCTGTAGCGTACCAACGGCTAGGCCGCCGACTATATTAATTAAAAGAATTAAAATACCCGCGACGGCATCGCCACGTACAAACTTACTGGCCCCATCCATCGACCCGTAAAAATCCGCTTCTTGACTTATTTCTGCCCGCCGGTCACGTGCTTGATCTTGAGTTAACAAACCTGCATTTAAATCGGCATCAATCGCCATTTGTTTGCCGGGCATTGCATCCAAGGTAAATCGAGCACTCACTTCAGACACCCGCCCAGCACCTTTGGTGACCACCACAAAGTTAATAATAATTAAAATACTAAACACCACTAAACCAACGGCGTAGTTTCCTCCAATAACAAACGAGCCAAACGCCTCAATAACCTTACCCGCTGCATCCCCCCCATTATGTCCCTCCAGTAAAACAATACGCGTAGAGGCGACGTTTAAGCTCAGCCTCAGTATCGTTGCTACCAATATAAAGCTAGGGAAAACGGCAAAGTCTAATGGCCGCAAGGCGTACACCACCACCAATAGAACGATCAACGACAGCGCAATATTAAAGGTGAAAAGCAAATCCAGCATGAAAGGCGGTAGCGGCAATACCAGCATCGCCAAAATAACCATAATTAAAATGGGCGCACCTAAGCCATTACGGGCAAAATCGAGCAGTAGTTTTGAAATATCGTTAAAGTTCATCGTATTAAATAGTTAATCAATTTTAGTGTGTCCTATTGGCGTATTTTTGATACTCATCGGGAATCGCAATACTGTCTGGCGGTGTAGGTTTTTTCCAGCGTTTTTCGGTTGCTATTCTTAGTTGGTAGACATAGGCAAGTACTTGAGCCACGGCTAAATACAGGCCCTTTGGCACCTCTTCATTTAATTCAGTGGTATAAAAAAGCGCCCTAGCCAGGGGGGGCGAGGATACCAAAGTAACACCATGGCTGAGTCCGATATTTCTAATTTGTGCAGCCATTAAGTCGCCACCTTTAGCCACAACTATTGGCGCAGCTGCACCACCGTCTTCATATTTTAACGCCACCGCAAAATGCGTTGGATTTGTCACAATAACATCGGCCTTAGGCACTTCTTCTAACATTCTGCCTTGAGAGATTTCTTGTTGTAATTGACGTATTTTGCTTTTAACTTCTGGCCGACCCTCCGTTTGTTTCATTTCATCTTTAACTTCCTGCAAGGTCATTTTTAATTTCTTTTTATACTCCCAAAGACTAAAAGGAACGTCGATAGCGACAACAAGTAGCAATGACGCACATAAAATAACGAACGATAGTGTCATCATTTCACTCGCTCTAATCATCGCTGCTTGTAAGGTAAGTTGACTTAAATTAATAAATTCTGATAAGTAAATGTCACTGACGAAAAACATCACTCCTAAGACCAATAAAAACTTGAGTAACGATTTGACCAGCTCGATCAAGCTACGAACAGCAAACATGCGTTTTAAACCAGCCAAAGGATTCATTTTGCTGGCTTTTGGGGTAAAGGCGTCAGCACTGAACGCCCACCCTCCCATTGCAATAGGCCCTGCTAGCGCTGCAAACATCATCGCCGCCAAAAACGGGGCCACAAACACTAATGCTTGCTGCATAAATGATTCCAGCATCGTGACCGTTGCCATGGGATCAAATAAGGTCGCACGATCAATAGAAAAGGCGCTTTCCATCACCGACCACAGACCAAGAAAAATTCGATCACCGGTCATCCAAATCATCACCGAACCCATCATCAAAACAACCACTGTATTAAGCTCTTTCGAACGCGCAATATCACCTTTTTTTCGCGCGTCTTCTTCTCGTTTGGCGGTGGGTTCCTCGGTTTTTTCTTGGTCACTTTCTTGCTCAGCCACGTTAGGTCCTTATCCGTAAAAAATCAGCAATTATGCTGTAACTTTCAACTAACAAATTCGTGAAATTATTCAACACCGACGGTAGTGTTAACCACATTAGCAAGGCACCTAGCACTAAGGTAATAGGAAAGCCGACGGCAAAAATATTTAACTGTGGTGCAGCTCGTGTAACCACGCCAAAAGCAATGTTAACCATTAATAACGACGTAATGGCTGGCATAGCCATTAAAAGCCCGGCCGAAAACAAACGGCTGGACCATGCAATAACCGACCATAAGTCAGAGCGTTCAATGCCGTTGACCCCTATCGGTAAGCTATGAAAACTATCGATCAACATTTCGATTAACAACAAATGCCCACCTAAAGTTAAAAATAATAGTGTCGATAACACTAAATAAAACTGACTGATCACCGGCACACTAACACCTGTTGCAGGATCCACCATTGAAGCAAAGCCAAGGCCCATACTGTAAGCAATGCCCTGCCCTGCAAATATCACCGCGCTAAACACCAGTTGTAAAACAAACCCCATCAGCAAACCAATTAAAATTTGCTGAAATCCCGTAACAAGCCCTTCATGACTCATCACCTCAATTGCGGGTGCTTGTGGTAACAGGGGTATGGTAAACACTGTTACCAATAAGGCTGCTCCAACGATAATTTTTGAATCGACAAATCGTCCGCTAAAAACTGGGATGGAAACAAACATGGCACTAATTCTTAATAAGGGCCAAAAAAAACTAGACGCCCATACCATGATTTGTTGTTCGCTAAAAACCATGATAAAAAAACGTCATATTTGTCATTGTTAGCCGATTAATTCAGGAATTTGCAAATATGTTTGCCGGGTAAAATTAATAATTAAACGCAACATCCAAGGTCCTGCAACCGACAGCACGATGACAGTAACGAGTAGTTTAGGCACAAAACTTAAGGTCATTTCATTAATCTGAGTTGCCGCTTGAAACATTGCCACCAGCAAACCAATCGCCAACGCAGACAATAAAATAGGTGCCGACAACAGAACCGTCAGTTGCAGAGCTCTTTCACCTAAATCCATTACGCTATCAGGGGTCATATTTTAACTCTGCTAAATGAAAAAACTAGCCGCAAGGGTTTCCATAATCAGCGCCCAACCATCCACTAAAACAAACAGCATTAACTTAAATGGTAGAGAGATAATCAGCGGTGACAACATCATCATACCCATCGACATCAGCACACTGGCGACCACCATATCAATAATCAAAAATGGTATAAAAATCATAAACCCAATTTGAAACGCCGTTTTTAATTCGCTTGTCACAAAGGCTGGCAATAAAAGCGAAAGGGGCACCTCACTGCTATCGTTGATAGGTTCTGCACCTGAAATTCGAGCAAACATGTCTAGGTCATCATTTCTAGTTTGTCGCAACATAAACTCACGAAAAGGTAATAGCGCTTTGGTAATAGCAATATCGGCCGATATTTGATCGCTCAGGTAAGGCTGTAAAGCCTCGTCATTAGCGCGCTCAAACACTGGTGACATAATAAAAAAAGTAAGGAACAGCGCCAAGCCCAAAAGAATTTGATTGCTCGGCGTTTGTGGCGTGCCCATCGCCTGACGTAAAATCGAAAAAACAATAATAATTCGGGTGAACGAGGTCATCATGACAAGCAAACTGGGTAACACCGTTAACACGGTCATTACCGCTAAAATTTGCAACGTTACGGAATAACTTTTGCCATCACCGGCAATAGTAATGGCTTCGATACCTCCTGCAGCAAAACCCAAATTCGGCATAAACAATAGCACCGCTACGATTAACGTTTTCATTCGGCGCCTTTTTTGCTCATCATGCTTTGCAAGTTCTGCTGAAAGCTTCCAGCGGGTTGCGTATCACTGTCGTTAATTTCCCCTTCATCAAAGGTGTGTAGCTTAACCACCCGACCAGGTGCCACGCCGAGTAACAAATACTGTTTTCCTGCGCGTATTAACACGGCTTTTTCCCGTGTACCCAAAGAAATCCCAGAAATGACTTTTAATGCACCGACCTGACCTAGCCCAAACCCTGTTAAGCGTTTAGCTAGCCAAGCAACAACAACGATCAGCAGTAGCACGAACATAAGGCCAACACTCCATTGAGTGAGGTTGGCCGTCGATAAGGGGTCAACACTCTTGGAACCTACAACAACAGGCTCAGCCGCCATCAGTGTATTTGATAGCGCGATCAGTAAAAATAATGACAGTTTGCGCATTATTTTAGTTTTTTAACGCGCTCAGCCGGGCTGATAATATCAGTCAAGCGTAAACCAAACTTATCGTTTACAACCACCACCTCACCACGCGCAATTAAGGTTTTATTCACCAACACATCCATCGGCTCACCCGCTAAGCGGTCTAATTCAATAACCGACCCTTGATTTAACTGCAGCAAATTACGAATACTAATTCGCGTGCTACCCACTTCCATTGAAATGGTAACGGGTACGTCTAAAATAACATCAAGGTTAACTTCACCGCTGATGCCGGCCAAGCCACCTGTATCCGCTAACGCGTCAAACGATGCTGCTTCAGCTGTTGCTTGCTCACTTAATGCATCACCCCAATCCGCCTCACCAGACGCTTGTTCGTCTAATGCGTCGCCCCAATCTGCACCAGAAGCTTCAGATTCACCTGCGGCCTGTTCCTCGAGGGCGTCACCCCAGTCCGCACCGTCGTTGTCTTTATTGTCATCATCACTCATCGTTAAGCCTCATTTTTAATCACACTTTTAAATTCATCACGCTCTGTTTTTTCCAGCAATTGCACGGCAAAATTACCATTGCTGACACCCAGCTTGCACCTAAATAACGGCATATCCCCCGATTCGAGCAAGACGTGTTCGGGTAACTCTAAAGGTAAAATATCGCCAACTTTAAAATTCAGCACATCGCCCAAGGTTTTTTCCTGTTTTATTAAGGTACTGACTAAATCCACTTCAGCCGTCGTAATGTCTTTTCTTAAGGTCGATTTCCATCGTTCATCCGTGTCACCACGGTCACTTTGAATACCCGCGTCAAGCAATTCACGAATCGGTTCAAGCATGGTATACGGCAAACTAAATTGAATATCGCCACCACCGCCTTCAAGCTCAAGGTGAACAGTAGAAACGATCATGATTTCGGTTGGACTCACTATATTGGCAAACTGCGGGTTCACTTCCGAGTTAACGTACTCAAAATTTAGTTTTAAAACCGGTTCCCAAGCTTTTATTAGGTCTTTAAAAATAATATCTAGTACGATTCGCACAACCCGCATTTCAGTCGCCGTGAACTCACGCCCTTCCACTTTATTATGAAAACGCCCTGCGCCACCAAAGTACGTATCAACAATGGTAAAAACTAAACTAGGATCTAAAACAAACAACGCCGACCCTCTTAATGGTTTTACTTTGACGATATTCAAATTGGTCGGTACAAATAAACTGTGCACGTATTCGGAAAACTTCAGCATTTGAATGCCCGAGATAGAAATCTCGCTGGATCGCCTTAACAGGTTAAATAAGCTGATCCGAAAATATCGCGCAAAACGTTCGTTAACCATTTCAAGCGTCGGCATACGACCGCGTATGATCCTATCTTGACTTTGGAAATCATACTGGCGTGCCTCACCTGATGCTGCTTCAACCCCTGTTTCGGTTTCAATACCACCGTCATCAACGCCGTGCAATAAGGCATCAATTTCGTCCTGCGATAATAAGTCCATGTCAGACATTTATTGCATCACCAACTCGGTAAAAAAAACATCCTTCACGTTAGATGGCACTTGCTTATCAGCCAGCACTTTATTAATTTCACCTTTAATCGCCGCTTGTAAACCCATTTTTCCATCAAGCGTTTTAAGGGCCTCAGGGTCTTGATTAGACAGCAATAATAAAATGTTATTACGAATTACCGGATCGTGAAGCTTTACCGCATCAATCACCTTATCATCGGTTGCTAATAAGCTTATTTCTACTTTAAGAACCCGGATGTTGCCTGTTTTAAAATTCACCAAAAAAGCTGGGCTTAGCGGTAAGTAAGTTGCAGTCGACACCACTGAGTCGTCTTCATCAGACTCATCATTTGCTTCTTTTTCTGCAGATTCTTCTTTAGCTGGGTCGGATGATTTAGACGGCTTTTCATCGTCAAAAATCCCCATAAAATATAATACGGCGCCAGTAACTAGCAGCAAGGCCATCACCCCTGCAGCAATAATAATGATAAGTTTTTTCTTAGAACCCGCTTCCAGATCTACCGACTCGTCTTGTTGTTCTTCTTCAGCCATCGTCCACCTCAACTATTATGATTAAAATTATTCCAAGCAATTGCTATGCCATTTAATAACTAATTCAATAACAAAGACTTAGAAAACCTATTTAACACCCTGTCAAATTCAGGTCTTTATTATAGGCATGTACCACGCTAGTCCGCCAAAAAATTGTCACCAAAAAATACTCATTTAAAACCCGTCAAGGTAAAAGACTATAAAATAACGTTTCAATTAACATTTATTGCTTAGGAACGAGAGCAAGACCCCCTAAAGTGGCCAGAGTACTTATTAAAGCTGTTCGTTAAAAACAAAAATAACTAACATAAATGGTCAACTTATAGCTGTCTATCCTTTATTGTGATGAGCTTTGCCTTAAGAACTAGATGGTGTATATTGAAAGCGCTTAATCTTAAGCATAATTCAAAATATAATAACTAAAGGGAGTTTGTTAATATGAATAGATATTTTTTTGTTACTGTGCTTTGCGCGGCGTCAATAAGCACTGCTTTTGCTGACAGTCAGTTTTCAGGGTCCTACGTTGGCGCTCAAATAGGTTATGCCGAGGGTAATGACGACGGACGAGAATATTCCGACGGTGACCCAACTAGTTACACTCAGGATACATCACCCAATGGTGAGTTTTTGGTCTTACGGCAGGAATAAATCAGGTCCTAGATAACAATATTTTAGTAGGCATTGAAATTGACTACGATTATAAAGATGCCGACGACTCTACAGTGCAAGATGATGACGGCATCCCTGATACAGACTACCCCTATAAAACTGAAATAAACGAATCAGCCTCCATAAGAGGGCGTGTCGGCTATGTATTTAATAATGATCAAACTCTCGTTTATGCCACCGGTGGTTACACAATGGCCAAAATTGATAGAAAAACCTACGACATCGACTACCCTGCAGATGTTTCATCAGACTCAAAATGGAATGATGGGTGGACTGCAGGACTGGGTGTTGAACACTTTGTGACGACTAATTTATCAGCCCGTATTGAGTACAGATACTCAGAGTATTCGACAGAACACTTGGATGCATCAGTGGCTTATGGTGACGGCTATCTTGAAAAACAAGATTATGATGAAGATAGCCTGCGTATCGGTATTGCTTATCACTTCTAAACGTCTATAAACGTATTAAAGGGGGCTGCCATAGGGCGGCCCTTTTATTGCTTTCTCAAAAGCCGTTACCTTTACAAAAAACTTGATCAAAGCACAACGCCGTTCTTGTTTTTATTGCTGGTTAATAAAAATGCTATTTAGGTTTGCTTGCTTTAATTAAAATACGATCGGTGTTGTAACGTAAACCGTCCGTATAAATAGATTGGCTGTGGTCATCCGCTGGATTGGCCAATAGGTCAGACGTTGCTTCAATAGTAAACCCCGCCTTTTCTATCATCTGTTTAATGATCCTTGGTTCGATACGATGGAATTTAACATTGTCGTAAGCTGCCTCTCCGACGTGATCACTGACACCTAAAGTACCGCCTGGCTTAAGGGCTTTATAAATACCCTGAAGGAAGGTTTGAACCCCAGGTTCGCCATCACCTGGCTTTTCAGAATTATAGATATCGTGCATATTGAATCCCCAATATGCCATATCAATCGAATTTTCAAATGGCATATCCTCGGCATCAACCACCATGTACCTTACATTTGGCAGTCGATCATTTTGCAACCTATTCAGCATGGTTTTATGGTGTGCGCCGTCAATCAACTGTAATACATAGTGGTAATTATGCGCGTAAACAATGCCGCTGGCGCCCACTGCGGCAGAAAAAATCTCCGTGTTATAGCCACCACCGGTGGTCATATCAAGCACTGTCATACCCGCTTGTAAACCGTAAAACTGAGCTACTTCTAGGGGTTTTCTACTAGGGTCCTTTATCGCGTCATATTGGTCTCGCCCGGGAGATTTTAGCTGCAGTTTAATTCGCTCGGCCATCGCCTTATCGCCCTCACCGGCAATGACGTAAGCTGTAGCCAAAATCAATGATAATAGAAACGCAAAAATGAATCGATTTTTCATGAAGGTATAACCTCCAGTGATTTTATGATGGTTTCGGTTTCTAACTTTTATGCATTTTAATAAATAACCCTACCGGTTGATGATACATCATTGGGTATCTTGTTGAATGTTGGATAAAAAGATATTGTTGCTAAGAGTCACTTAGAGCCATCACTGTCCTGAGCTTAGCTTTTCCCTTACAACACAACACGCTTTTTACTTTAAATAAGGCGAACAGCCTTATCGTTTGTATAAGTACTCGGCTCTTTAATTTTTTACTCTGGGCCTAATTGTTGTGAATTCCAATAAAAAGACAAATTATTTCTGCCCTGTTCCTTCACAAAATAAAGTGATTTATCCGCTTGTTTAATGAGGTCATTCTCAGTATTTTTATAGCTTGGATGCATTGACGCTAATCCAATACTTGCGGTTAAGGTAGGCAACGTGGGTGATTTTTCATTGGGTAGGTTTAATGAACGAATCTTTTTAAGTAATTTACTGACCAAGACTTTAGCTTGATCCAAATCTGTGTCCCCATACACTATTACAAATTCTTCCCCACCGTAGCGAGCGCAGAGATCACTCGGTCTTTTGCAAAAATCTTTTAATACCTTTCCAACTGAGCTTAAGCAATCATCACCTGCTTGGTGCCCGTACGTATCATTTAATAATTTAAAATGATCAAGATCAAGTATCGCAAGTGAGATTGGCAAACCAAGACGGTTGCAGCGCTTCCATTCGTTGTCTAGAAATTCATCAAAATATCGTCGATTTGGAATACCCGTAAGACCATCAATACGTGAAAGATTTAACATTTCTTCTTCGATAAGCTTTCGTTCGACAATACTATGATGAGAAAGCACAAAAAAATCGCCTCCTTGTAAAGCCAAGGGGGTAACACGCATCATAAACCAACGTTTTTCATCTGGACTATGGCAGGGGTATTCAAAATAAAAATCTTTTTTAACGCCACTGATTACGGCCCTAATTCCACTGCCCGCTTTAGCCGCTACGTCATCGCCCATGGCAGCGGCCTTGTCACATTCTTTTAAATAATTAACGCCCTCCCATGTCTTGTTGATTAGACAGGCGTTTTGTTGCCCAAACAATACCCAGCTATTGTTTACAAAAACAATTTCACCTTCGTTATCTATCACCACAACATGTTCAGCAATTGTGTCTATCACTGATTTTAAGAATTCATACGAGTCTTTCATTTATCCACACTACTTCCCGGGCACAAAGGTGTCAGCCCATTTGGCTTTTTATTATTAAACAATCAGGTCTAATTATTATTAAGCTCTTTTAATCCATCACGTGTGCAACATATGCCACCGTAAATGCAGTTTCTTGAAATCCTTTTAATCCCGTATCAGCAAAGCTAATGGGTAATCGGTTTTCCGACAACACTAATTTAATATCCTGTGGTGAGACCATTAATACATCAATGTCTACCATCAGTTGAATAGCGGCCTCTAACTTAAAACCGACCGCACCACCGGCAAATTTACCCTTTAGAGGACGGTCTTTAATCGCAACCTTTTCAACCCCGTAGTCACTCATCAATTGTGCAAATGCTTTTTGAAAATGCTGTAAATCGACCCTTGAATGGGCTTTAGGCAAACTCAACTTTCGCACCCTACAATCGGGTAAGTTAAAACTTTGATGCTCTAAATGAAGCAAACAAATAACCGCATCATTGCCGGACAGCTCTACACCACAAATTTTCATTTATATTCTTTGCTCGATTAAAATAACGGGGGGGCAGGTTAACATTATTTACATGAACAACAACTTAATATAAGCCTAACCTTGTTCTTAAAGGCCAATAGTAAAGACGCGTGTATTGCCTACAGATGGGAGCTCTTCGATTAAAACTTGTTTAAGCAAACAAGTTTTTTTGTATAACGACTTTAGCTTACTAGCCGTCATTTAAAATAAATATCCGCCAATAAATAACCACCCAAAATAACACCTATCCACAACACCATACTGCCTGTTGGCCAACTACTGGCTAGGTGGTATTGCGATAAGCGGCTTGCCTGAAAGACCGATTGAAA
>JAGPVU010000051.1 GCA_018066825.1 Cycloclasticus sp. | reverse complement strand
TTCGGGTAGTTCTGCCGTAGAAATTCGCGCACATCTAATTGAAATGCTTGCTCTTCAGGGCTGTAATTTAAATCCATGATTTATCCTGTAATAACTGTTGTATTATTTTCATCTCGACTTACTGGGTGTTAACAACCAGCTTAGCTCTTTATTTTACCTTGCTACGAAAATCTGGTTTACGTTTTTCATTAAATGCTTTAACACCTTCTTGTGACTCTTCGGTGTTGTAGTACAGCTGTAATGTTTGCATACCTAAAGCTGAAATACCGCGAATATTTTCTGTATCAGCATTAAAAGAACGTTTTGCTATTGCCAACGCAGTCGGGCTTTTTTCCATAATCTCATCGCACCATTTCTGCACTTCATCGGCTAATTGCTCATGCGGCACGACCTTATTTACCAACCCCATGTCTAAGGCTTCTTGTGCTGAATATTTACGACACATATACCAAATCTCACGCGCTTTCTTCTCACCAACTACACGCGCCAAATAGGCTGTACCGTGGCCCGGATCAACAGAACCAACCTTTGGCCCTACTTGGCCAAAAATAGCTTTTTCAGAGGCGATAGTCATATCACAAATAGTGGCCAAGACATTGCCGCCGCCGATGGCGTAACCTTGTACCATAGCGATCACGGGTTTGGGTGCATCGCGCAGAATAGTTTGCAGTTCTTCTACTGGTAAACCCACGATACCGCGACCATCATATTGCCCATCATGTGCGCTTTGATCACCGCCGGTACAAAACGCTTTATCACCGGCACCAGCCAGCACGATAACACCAATGCTTTTATCCCAAGCGGCCTTCGTTAGCGCATGAATTAATTCTTCGCAAGTAATCCCTCTAAAAGCGTTAAATACCTCAGGTCGATTAATGGTGACATAAGCCGCACCGTTTTTTACTTCATAAGTAATATCTTGATAATCCATGGTTATTCCTTGTTAATTTAATATAATTTAATTTGTATCTATCGCGACTTAAATGCCGGCTCGCGTCGCTCACCAAACGCGGCTAAACCTTCTTTTACGTCATCACTTTGTAAACCGTTAACAGCTTCATTCACTTCTAAGCTTAAGGCCTTTGGCAAACTTAAATCCGCACCGGCATACGCGAGCTCTTTCATCATGGCCAAGCCTTCTGCACTTTTTAAGGCTAATTGCTGGCAATAGTCTAATGCTTGGCTTCTAAGTTCAGCTGTTGGGCTAATGTAATTAACCATACCCCAATCTTTAGCTTCATTGGCCTGTACGCGCCGACCTGAGAACATTAAATCTAGCGCACGGCGAAAGCCTACTATTCTTGGTAAGCGCTGGCTGCCACCCCAACCAGGGATCAAGCCATAATTTGCGTGTTGATCACCAAATACGGCATCTTCAGCGGCAAAAAGAATATCGCACCCGAGTGATATTTCTATCCCCCCAGCCAAGCAAAAACCTTGAATAGCACCAACTACCGGCAAAGCGCTCTGTTCGAAGTCGGTACAGGTTTTATGTCCGAGCTCAATAAAAAAACGTAAGGCTTCTTCGTCTTTTGATTCAATTTTACCGTGCACTTCCGCTAAATCAGCGCCGGTACAAAAATGCTTACCTTCAGAGCACAATAAAATCGCGCGAACCGCCGGGTTTGCCTCATGTGCTTTCAGGGCGGATTGAAGGGCTTCATGTACCGCCATAGATAGGCAATTAAACTTATCGGCTCGATTGATGATAATCAAGCCAACATGGCCATCTACTGCGGTTACAACCACATCATTTGTCATACTGATTCCTGTTATCAATTAATATTAGTAAGGGACACCGTCACGGCCAATTTTTTCACGTGCGATGATTATTTTTTGAATTTGAGCCGTGCCATCACCTATTTGTAGGCCGAGCACATCACGAAGACGTTGCTGGATGGGGTAGTCTTTACTGTAACCGCCATGGCCATGGGCGAGTAGGCAATTATGCACCGTTTCGAACGCTAACTTGGGTGCCCACCATTTACACATCGCTGCTTCCGAGGTATGAGGTTGACCTTGATCTCTGAGCCAAAGTGTTTTGTAACAAAGCAGTCTGGCCGCTTCGACATAGGTTTCAGCTTCAGCCAAAGGAAAACTGACGCCCTCAAATTTAGAAATCTTTTTACCAAAGGCTTCACGTGTTGTTACTTGTTCCCACGCTTCCTCTAATGACACTTTTGCTGCGGCTAAACATTCTAGACCGATTAAGGCGCGACTGTAATCAAACCCTTGCATCACTTGAATAAAGCCCATACCCTCATCACCCAGCATATTTATTGCTGGCACCTCTACATTATCAAAAAACAATGAGCCGCGGCCCACGACAGATTCGCCTAGGTCATCAAAATGTGTTCGTTCAATATTCGGGTTGTCCAGCGGAACCAAGAAGGCACTGACCCCTCTGGCTTTATCTTCTACAGTGCCGGTACGCGCAAAAACAACGGCAACATCAGCCTGCGCAGCCGCTGAAATAGAGGTTTTTTCACCATTCAGCACATACACATCACCTTTACGTTGCGCCTTTAATTTTAAATTAGCTGCATCCGAGCCTGCACTTGGTTCAGTTAGCGCAACAGCAACTATCGCCTCACCGCTGATAATTCTTGAAAGCCAATATTGGGCCAGCTCTGGTTCGGCAAATTTTTCTATAATACCGCCATTTAAACCGGCTAAAATTTGAATATACGCCACATTAAAATCAGCACGTGCAATTTCCTCGGTGATGATTCCAGCGGTCATATAACCTAACCCCAAACCACCATAAGTTTCAGATAACTCAGCACCAATTAATCCTAATGAACCCATTTCTTTAAGCATCTGACGATCAAAGGTGTGCCTTTTATCGTTATTTTGGTATTCAGGTGCTAACTTTTCTTCAGCAAAGCGTCTGGCGCTTTGCTGAATGGCTAGTTGCTCTTCAGTAAAGTTAAAGTCCATTGGTTTTTCCTGTAATAATTGATGGATCGCTAAGTAATGTATTAAATTACTAACATTTGTTAGATTCAATGAGAATTCTATCCGTTTTTATGGTATTTTTCTACAAAATTAATGTTTATAACCAGCCAATAGGTAATTAAAGATGACCGACCAATTAAACAACAGTATCTCTGAGCAGTTAGCAGACTTTGTTAGCCGTTTTGAACTCAATAAGGTACCGGATGAAGTACAACAATATGCGCTCAATCTAATTTTAGATGCAACAGGTATTGCTTATGCGTCCAGTGAGTATGAATTCAGTAAAACCGGGTTGGCTGCGCTACGCTTATTTAAGGAAAAAGGCGAACACATTGTTTTGGGCACGGGTGAAAGAATGACCTATAGGGACGCAGCGTTAGCCAATGGTCTCTTAATTCACGGACTTGATTTTGATGATACCCACGTTGCAGGCGTGGTACATATGACCTCAGCAGTTTGGCCTTGCGTTCTAGCCGTCGGTGAAAAAGAAAACTCAACAGGCGAAGAAATGCTAGCGGCTTATATTGCTGGTATGGAGGTTGGTGCTAGGTTAGGCATGGTGGCTAAAGGAGCTTTCCATCAAGTCGGACACCACCCTACTGGCATCGCAGGTGCTTTTGCATGCAGCCTAGTCGCCAGCATGTTGATGAAACTATCGTCACAACAAATGGTCATGGCACAGGGCGTTGCCTTGAGTATGGCGTCCGGAAATTTTGAATTTCTGAATGATGGCGCATGGACTAAACGTTATCATCCAGGCTGGGCAGCGGTATCTGGCATTATGGCATCAACCTTCGCTAAAGCTGGCTATATCGGCCCTAAGCTACCGTATGAAGGGCGTTTTGGTTTGTATAAAAGTCACTTGATCGGGCTTGAACCTCAGTGCGACTATACGCTCGCCACAACTGGGTTAAATACAGTTTGGGAAGTGATGAATGTCGGCATTAAACCTTACCCATCGTGTCATTTCACTCATGCGGTTATCGATGCCACTCGCACGTTAACAAAACAACATAGCCTAACTGCCGACCAGGTTGATCACATAGTTGCCCTAGTGCCTGAAGAAGTCGTGAAGACGGTCTGTGAACCATTAGCCGATAAACAAGCCCCTACCTGTGCTTATGAAGCACAATTTAGCGTGCCTTATTTAGTATCAGTTGCCTTAGTTCGTGGTGACTTTAGTCTACAAGACTTAGAACCTGAACCGTTAAAAGACCCAGTGGTTGCCGC
>JAGPVU010000042.1 GCA_018066825.1 Cycloclasticus sp. | reverse complement strand
AATGATGTTGGTCATGCGGTTGGGATGCAAACGGTTGCGGAATTTGTAGAAACACAGGAAGTGATTCATTTGCTTCATGAAATGGGTGTTGATTATGCGCAAGGATATGGCCTTGCAAAGCCATCACCACTACACGACTTTGATGTGCAATTATTTGCTCAACTATCTGAAGCCGTTCAAAAGAGCTTAAAGGTAAGCGTCGACAATAAAAAATCGGCATAATTTTTATCAGCACAGAAAGAAAAAAGGCGACCGAATAAGGGCGCCTTTTTATTTAAGCTTGAGTCACTTTTTAATAAAGTTTTAAGACTATTTATTCTTCAGTAGGTCTCTTATTTCAGCTAATAACACTTCTTCTTTAGTCGGTTTTGGAGCGGCGGCTGGCGCAGCCTCTTCTTTTTTCTTCAGCGAGTTAATGCCTCTTACCACCATAAAAATGGCGAACGCGATAATCGTGAAATCAACCACGGTTTGAATAAAGCTACCATATTTTATCGCGACTGCAGCACTATCAACGGTGGCCTCTTGTAAAACCATAGTTAAATCTTTGAAATCGACACCGCCAAGCAGCATGCCTATAGGGGGCATGATAATGTCGCCTACAAACGATGAAACAATTTTGCCAAAGGCTGCACCCACGACGATACCAACGGCCATATCAATGGCGTTACCTTTTACTGCAAAGTTTTTAAATTCAGACATAATGCTCATTTTTAAATCCCCTTTTTATTAATTAAATTAGTTTCAAACAATATAGAGATAACATTCCTAAGCTCACCATTTTTTTGTTAACCCATTAGACAAGTTGTCGTGTAAGCAATTGAATTCTATTTAGATTAAGCTGAATCATTGATGAATGAGTTTGATTAACTGAAAAAAACGTCATCACCGTTGATCAAGGGAGCATGAAAACATACGTTTGTTAAATGCTATTCATCAAACGTATTGCGCTATAGAATGTAAGCTAAAACACTGGTCATATTATGCTGTCTTATCCAACTATCGATCCCGTTGCCATCGCACTAGGCCCCCTTCAAGTACATTGGTACGGCTTGATGTATCTAGTGGGCTTTGCAGGGGCCTGGTTATTGGGCCGTTATCGCGGGAAAAGTATAGGCTGGTCCGGCGAGCAAATTGACGACCTGATTTTTTATGCGGCGATGGGGGTGGTTGTAGGTGGCCGTTTCGGTTACGTGCTGTTTTATAATTTTTCTGCGTTTATCGCCGACCCCATTATTTTATTTAAAATATGGCAAGGTGGCATGTCGTTCCATGGTGGCTTACTCGGTGTGCTATTGGCGATGTACCTATTTGGCCGTAAGTACCATCATAGGTTTTTTACCATCACCGATTTTATAGCCCCGCTGGTTCCGATTGGTTTAGGCGCGGGCCGCATTGGCAATTTTATTAATGGTGAATTATGGGGTAAGCCTACAGATTCGGCCTTTGGTATGTTGGTGCCCGGTTTGTCGGGTTTACCACGGCACCCTTCCCAATTGTATGAGGCTGCGCTAGAAGGCGTGGTGCTGTTTTTAATACTGTGGTTTTATTCCGCAAAACCGAAGCCGATGATGGCCGTTTCAGGGTTGTTTTTACTAGGGTATGGCGCGTTTAGGTTTTTAGTTGAGTTTGTACGCCTACCGGATGCGCATTTAGGCTATTTAGCGATGGGTTGGCTTACGATGGGTCAAGTTTTAACCATCCCGATGTTATTATTAGGCCTATATTTAATCGTTATGGCCTATCAAAAAAAGGTAGTGAAATGAAGCAGTATTTAGCACTAATGCAAGACATTATCGATAACGGCACGGATAAAGAAGATAGAACAGGCACGGGAACGCGCTCGGTTTTTGGTCGCCAAATGCGGTTTGATTTGTCACAAGGCTTTCCTCTAGTCACTACCAAAAAACTGCATTTACGTTCGATTATTCATGAATTGCTCTGGTTTTTAAATGGCGACACAAATACCGCCTACTTAAAGAAAAATGGCGTCAGTATTTGGGATGAATGGGCCGATAAAAACGGCGATTTGGGCCCGGTGTATGGCCATCAATGGCGGTCATGGCCTACCCCGTCGGGTGAAAGCATAGACCAGATCAGTGAGGTGTTAGAGCAAATCAAGCAAACACCAGACTCTCGCCGGTTAATCGTAAGTGCCTGGAATGTAGGGCAGATACCCGATATGGCCTTACCGCCGTGTCATTTATTATTTCAATTTTATGTGGCGGAGGGGCGCTTATCCTGTCAGTTATACCAACGGTCTGCCGACTTTTTCTTGGGCGTGCCGTTCAATATAGCTAGCTACGCGTTGTTAACCCATATGGTTGCACAGCAAGCGGGTTTACAGGTGGGTGATTTTGTTTGGACCGGTGGTGATGTGCACCTGTACAACAATCATTTTGAACAGGCCAAATTACAGTTATCAAGGAGTACGTTTGACTTGCCACAACTAAAGATAGCCCGTCAGCCGGACTCTTTATTCGATTATCAGTATGAAGACTTTGAGATTGTCGGCTACCAGTCACACGCTGGGATTAAAGCACCGGTAGCGATATAAATGATTTCGATGATCGTCGCGATGGCTGATAATCGAGCCATCGGAAAAGATAATCAGTTGTTGTGGCATTTGCCCGATGACTTTAAACACTTTAAAGCGGTCACCATGGCGAAGCCCATTTTAATGGGCCGTAAAACCTATCAGTCGATTGGTAAACCGCTCCCCGGTAGACAAAATATTGTTATTAGTAAAGACCCAACGTTTTCGGCAGACGGCGTTACCGTGGTCAATAGTATTGAGGCGGCGTTAGCTGCGGTTGAGAAGATCGACGAAGTGATGGTGATCGGCGGTGCCAGTTTTTATCAGCAAATGCTCCCCTTAGCCGAAAAACTCTATGTGACGCAGGTACACCACAGTTTTGATGCGGATACGTTTTTTCCAGAAATTAACAGCGAACAATGGCGCGTGATGGATACCGTGGAACACGCCGCAGATGAAAAGCACGCCTACCGTTTTACCTTTATCACCTATCAAAAAGCTTAAAAAGGTTTTAGCGCACGCTCGCATTGTTGAGAGATTATTTGTTCACTACCATCCAGTTTAATAGCGCTGAGTTGCCCGCCCCATAAACAACCGCTATCGAGGCAAATGGCATTATTTTTTTGCTGTAAGCCCAAGGTAGACCAGTGACCAAATAGCAATTTTTCGTTGATGGTTTTTCGCTTAGGGGCATCAAACCAGGGAATAAGCCCCTCAGCTTGGCTGCCTATGGCACCCTTTTCTTTAAGGTTTAGCTGCCCTTGCTCGTCGCAGTAACGCAAACGGGTAAAGCAATTAATGATAAACCGAAGTCGTTCATTTCCCTTTAAGCTACTATCCCAACAAGCGGGTTGATCACCGTACATAACGGCTAAAAATGCGTCGATAGCATCACTTTTAAAAACTGTTTCCAATTCTACAGCACATTGCCTAGCGTCGGTCATTGACCATTGGGGTGGCAAGCCCGCATGAACCATGCTGTAACCTAGGGTGCTGTCTTCGTACAAAAAGGGCTGTTGCTGTAGCCAGTCGATTAATGCGCTGGCATCTGGTGCATCGATGAGTGGTTGAAAGGTATCGGCTCGATGTGCCGTTTTATGGCCGCGTGCCACCGCCAAAAAATGGCATTCGTGATTACCTAAAATAGTTTTCGCGTTCTCGGCTAAGGAAATAACAAAGCGTAGGGTTTCAAGGGATTGGGGGCCGCGGTTTATCAGGTCGCCGGTAAACCAGAGTTGATCTTGGGCTGGGTCAAACTGGAGTTTGTCGAGCAATCGTCGTAATGGGTCGTAACACCCTTGAACATCACCGATGGCGTAGGTGCTCATAGCGGCTTGGTTTAGTGCAGCGTGCGTGGAATAGACAAAGAAAAGGCGGGAATCTGCGCGCTAAATTTTTCGCCGTTGGCGTCTAACATATCGTAGCTACCTTGCATGGCACCCACCGAAGTTTCAATAACCGCGCCGCTAGTGTATTCAAACGATTCACCCGGCTTAATGAGAGGCTGTTCACCAATAACGCCTTCACCATGAACCTCTTGCTTCTTACCATTAGCATCGGTGATAAGCCAATGACGACTGATTAATTTAGCTTCAATGCTGCCTTTATTTTCAATCGTAATTGAATAAGCAAAAACGTAGCGCGCGGCCTCTGGTTCTGAAGATGAAGGAATGTAGGTGGTATCAACACTCACTTGAATATCTTGAAGTTTAGATTCGCTCATAGGTATGTCACAATAAATTTGAAATAAGTGGGTTGGCCATTAAGCGTAGCCGACCTGAATAAACGTATGGTCTTGGACCATAAAGAATTTATAACCGTTAACGCCATCTGCAGTAAGATGGTAACAAACGCTATTATCTAGGAAAACAGGATTTGAGAGTACATATTTTAGGTATTTGTGGCACTTTTATGGGCGGGCTGGCGGTTATGGCAAAACGTTTAGGCCATACAGTGACTGGTTCGGACAGCGGTGTCTACCCACCGATGAGCACCCAATTGCAAGCAGAAGGGATTGAGCTTATGTCCGGCTATAGCGCTGATAACCTGTCAGTAAAGCCCGATATAGTGGTTATTGGTAATGCCTTATCGCGCGGTAATGAAGAAGTGGAAGCGGTATTAAACCAAGGCTTGCCCTACACCTCAGGTGCGCAATGGTTGGCCGACAATGTATTGCAAAATCGTTGGGTTTTAGCCGTAGCAGGCACCCACGGTAAAACCACTACGAGCGCGATGTTGGCTTGGATACTGGAATGCGCAGGACTCAAACCCGGTTTTTTGATTGGGGGGGTACCACTAAATTTTGATATCTCTGCGCGGTTAGGTGAATCGGATTATTTTGTTATTGAGGCTGACGAGTACGATACGGCTTTTTTTGATAAACGTTCAAAATTTGTGCATTATCGGCCGAAAACCTGCGTGTTAAATAATTTGGAATTTGATCACGCAGATATTTTTGACGACCTGGATGCGATTAAACGCCAGTTTCATCATTTGGTACGCACCGTGCCCAATAACGGTCTTTTGATAAGCCCAGCGGCGGACCAAAACCTAAACGATGTGTTGGCGCAAGGTTGTTGGACCAGGCAAGAAAAAATCGGTATGGGGCACTTGCCTGAAACGGCCTGGCGAGCTGCGAATGTGGCGGCAGGTGAAACAGAATTTGACGTCTATTATCAAAGCCAATTATTGGGGCGCGTAAGTTGGACTTTAACAGGCGAGCACAATGTGTCTAATGCGTTGGCCGCGCTGGCCGCAGCCAATCATGTAGGGGTGGACCCTGTGCTGGCGGTTCAAGCCTTGGCCGATTTCTTAAACGTTAAGCGTCGCATGGAGGTGCGTGCGATGGTTAATGGGATAACCTTGTACGACGACTTTGCTCATCACCCAACGGCGATTGCTAGCACTTTAAAGGGTTTGCGTGGCAAAGTGGGGCAGCAGCGCATTATCGCGGTATTAGAACCGCGGTCAAACACCATGATGATGGGTGTTCATAAGGACACCTTGTTACCATCGTTACAGGCTGCCGACCAGGCATTTATCTATCTGCCGGAGAAAATGGGCTGGCAAATTGACCTAGAGGGCCATGCCCATGTGCAATGCTTCAATAAGTTACAAAGTTTAATCGAGGCGCTAGTTATGGACGTTAAGCCAAACGACCATATTTTGTTTATGAGTAACGGTAGCTTTGGAGAAATCCATCTAACCGTCGAGGATTTGTTAGCGAAGTAAACCATGATGCCAACCGTTATTGAAAACGTACCTATTTTTCCCTTATCTGTGGTTTTATGCCCGCAGGGTTTACTGTCGTTGCGGATATTTGAAGCGCGTTATTTAGATATGGTCAGTGGCTGTCTCAAGCATGATAGGCCATTTGGCGTTAGCATGATTGTGGAGGGGAAAGAAATTGGTCAAGCCGCACAGTGTTATCAAGTTGGCACCTTAGCCAAAATTATAAATTGGGATCAGGCGGCTGATGGCATGCTGTTAATCGAGGCGCAAGGTTATCAACGCTTTAGAGTGATTGAAAGCCAGGTTGCACCCAATCAATTAATTATAGCGACGATTAAGGCGTTAGATGAGACGACAAAAACACCGGTCCCCCGGGTTTTTTATGACTTAAAAGATTTTATATACGGAACGATGAAAAACCAGGCGTCCAGTCTGAGTGTGTTTGAACAAAATTGTAATAATGCAAATTGGCTGGCTTATCGCTTAATTGAAGCGTGCGCGTTAGACAATGTTTTAAAACAGCGTTTATTAGAAATTGATGACGCGATAGGTAGGTTGCATACAATTCAGGCCTTGTTAGCAGACAGGTGATCGTTGTGGGCTTGATTAAAGGGAGTTTGTTACTGCCGAATTAATACACTTATAAGCGGTCTGCCGGGTATTTATAAAGGCGAATCAACACGCTAATAACAACAATAATACCTATCAATAAGGCGATAGGCCAGAAGCTTAACCAGCGATCAGGAATGATGGATGCCGTGCCCGCAATCATTATGCCGGGGAAAAGGTAAGCGGGGGCCCACAAAGCCGATGCAATAACGTTGATGGGAATATAGTGTTTAATCGGCATCCCTAGGGCACCTGCAATCAACGGGATAATGGCGCGAATAGGGCCAATAAAACGGCCAATTAAAATGCTGTAAATACCATATTTCTCAAAAAAACGGTGCCCGTCATCAATTAATTTTTGATGCTGTTTAAACCACGGTAGTCGATAAAGCTTTTCTTTATAGTGATAGCCCAAAAAGAAGCTTAAAGCGTCGCCGGTAGACGCACCTGCTGCGGCCCAAATAATGGTGCTGATTAGATCTAAACTCCCCTGGCTGATGAGCACGCCAATGGCGAACATCATGGCTACACCGGGTACGACAAAGCCGATAATTGCGAGTGACTCGACCATGGCAACGATAAAAACGATACTGCCAGCCCAAGTTGGGTGTTGTTGTATTAATTGAGTGATAAACGCTAGGAACTCGGCGAACATAAACGTACTTGTATTACTCGTTTTTATTGCGCATAAAATCTGCGGTATTAAAAAAGGCCTGCATCAATTCATCATGCATGGCTTGTTCTATATTCATTTTACCCAGCGCTGCGTCCATGCACTGTAACCATTGGTCGCGTTCTTTTGCTCCAATACTAAATGGCAAATGGCGAGCGCGTAAGCGCGGGTGGCCATACTTTTCTATATACAGCGAAGGCCCGCCAAGCCAACCACTGAGAAATAAAAACAGTTTTTCTTCGGATGGGCTTAAATCAGCCGCGTGCATATCACGAATCGGCTTTGCGTCTGCTACTGAGTCCATTGCGTGGTAGAAATGTGTCACTAGCTGGCGCACACCGGCTTCCCCACCTAGTTTTTCATATTGGGTTAGCTTATACAGCTGCCCTGGTTTGGCGCCTTCTTCCATTACAGCTGATTAAACGCGATGGCTGCAGCCGCTAAGGTGTCAGCGATGTCTTGCTCGCTGTGTGCTGCGGAGACAAATCCTGCTTCAAAAGCTGATGGGGCAAGGTAAACTCCCTGATCTAACATCAGGTGGAAAAAATGCTTAAAGCGTTCTTGGTCGCAAGCCATGACTTGATCAAAACGGCTAATGGATGCTTGATCAGAAAAAAACAGACCAAACATGCCGCCGACCTGATTGGTGCTAACGGGGATGCCCGCTTGTTTGGCTAGCGTGTTCAAGCCGTCTGTTAATTGCTGCGTACGGCCGCTAAGGGATTGATAAAAACCAGCCTGACTAACTAAGTCAAGCGTGCTAAGCCCTGCCGCCATAGCCAGTGGATTGCCCGATAGCGTACCCGCTTGGTATACCGGTCCGTCAGGCGCTAGTTGCGCCATAATATCCGCACGTCCGCCAAAGGCACCGACGGGCATGCCGCCACCGATCACTTTGCCGAGCGTTGTCAGGTCAGGTTTAACGTTATAGTGCTGTTGAGCACCGCCCAAGGCAACACGAAAGCCCGTCATAACTTCGTCAAAAATAAGTACGATGTTATAGTGCGTGGCCAAGCGTCTTAAGCCTTCTAAAAAGCCCGGCTCAGGGGGGACGCAGTTCATGTTGCCAGCAACCGGCTCTACGATAATGCAGGCAACGCTTGTGGCGTGTTCTTTGAGTAGTTGTTCAACGGCTTGGATGTCGTTATAAGGCAGCGTTAAGGTGTGTTCAGCCAGCGCAGCAGGCACTCCCGGCGAACTGGGGACACCAAAGGTTAATGCGCCGGACCCCGCCTTCACCAACAATGAGTCGGAGTGGCCGTGGTAGCAGCCTTCAAACTTTATAATATTATCTCGCCCAGTGAATCCGCGAGCTAGTCTGATGGCACTCATGGTTGCTTCAGTGCCAGAGCTCACCATGCGTACTTTTTCTATGGACGGTACAAGGCTGCAAACTTTTTCAGCCATGCGGGTTTCAATCAGTGTAGGCGCGCCAAAACTCAAGCCTTTATCCGCAGCTGTTTTTACGGCGTTAATAACATCGGGGTGACTATGGCCTAGAACCATTGGCCCCCAAGAGCCCACGTAATCAATGTAGCGTTTGTCGTCGGTGTCAAAAATATAAGCACCTTTGGCATGATCAATAAAAAGCGGATCACCACCAACGCCTTTAAAGGCTCTGACGGGTGAGTTAACGCCGCCTGGAATATGTTGTTGTGCTTGTTGAAATGCTGTGTAAGTTGTCGTCATAGCTGTTAAATAATAAATAGGTTGGGTGCCATTATAAGCGTTTACTGGGATGCCCTCATCAGAAAGCTGAACTTGGTTTAAGGTGGTTGAGCTCTAGGGTGACGTTTGCTGGTGCAGCTAATTGGCAGAAATAATGATACCGCGGCTAATAAAGTCTTCTACGATGGATGTACCGCCTTGTATCACCAGCGATGGGTTGGGGTGTTGCGTATCAATGGCCAGTTTCTCTAATAAGGGCTCTATTAGTTGGTCTTTATTGTCACTAAGCAGGTTAAGCAAGGCATGAGTCATGGGGTTGGTGGTTAAAAAGACTACGTCGTCATCACTATTGCGGTACACCACAAGGTAAGTCGCTTGTGCGGGTGGTTTATCGGGAAGAAAGCTGGCCGAAATCTCATGTACGGGGTATTGATAGCAGAGTGACCAAGCCGATGAGGCGACGGTGAGAAGCTGCTTGTTTGGCTCAATGATCGCTTGTTGATCTTGTGGTGCGTCGTTGATAGAAACCACTAACTCGACCCATTCATAATGCGCCAGCTCCAACATAAAGGGGTAATCATTTTTAGCCTGTGGGCTATTGATCCGGTGGTTTTGAAGGTGGTTAATAAATTCACCCGGTATGTCGGCAAAGTAGGGGCTTAGGCAGCTATGCTGTGAAAAAAAGCCCCTGGCCAATGCCTGCCAGTCTTGATCACTCGTGATCTGTCGTAAAACGGGGAAATTGTCAGCTAAAAAGCTTTCAATATTGTTAAACAATAAATCACGATAAACCTCAGCGCGCCTCTTTTCGATGCCGATAGGTAGTGGCGCAGATTCTGGCGAGCGAATATATTGCGTAAACTGGTGCTGTGTTTGGATGAAACTAGGTTTATCCAAGGGCATGTTTTTTTTTGCTAAGGGATTGAGCGAGTCTTTGAGCGTGTTGAATGGTGTCAACTTCTTTCAGTAGCTGAGCTAACGGTGGGATGTTAAAGTCTCTTTCTAATAACGTAGGTATAACACCAAAGTGTTCGTAGGCCGTGTCTAATAAGCCCCACACAGGGTCGATCACATCGGCGCCATGAGTATCGATAATAATATCTTCGGCTTCGTTATAGTGTCCTGCAATATGCGAATAACTGATGCGCTCTGCCGGTAATTGCTTCATAAACAGCGTTGCATCATATTGGTGGTTAACGCTATTTACATAAATATTATTGATATCAAGTAACAGTTTGCAATCAGCCTTAGTTAGAACGGCATTGATAAAGTCAATTTCTTCCATTTCTTTACCGGGTGCTGCGTAGTATGACGCGTTTTCGATAGCGATCTGCTCGCCCAAAATATCTTGCACTTGAATAATTCGATTGGCGACATAGTTAACGGCTTCTTCAGTAAATGGGATCGGCATCAAGTCATACATATGGCCGCCATCACTACAATATGTGAGGTGTTCAGTATATATTTTAACGTGATGTAATTTTAAAAAGTCACGAATGTCGCGGACAAATTGAAGGTCTAACGGGTCAGGGCTACCAATGCTCAATGATAGGCCGTGCGCAACAAAGGGATGTTGCTCGGTTAACTGCCGCAGTTGTTTGCCATAACGGCCGCCAACATGAATCCAGTTCTCAGGCACGAGTTCATAAAAATCAACATTTGTCGCAGGGGTCTCGATCAGCGGGCCAATCATGGCCCGCCTTAGTCCGAGGCCCGCCCCAAAAACAGGGTAGTTTATCGACACGGTTTGTTACGGTTTATTTTTTTTCGCCGCACTTACCTTCGCCGCATTTGCCTTCCGCTTTTTTAGCGGTGTCGGCTGCTTTATTAGCGCCACAGCTACCGTCGGCTTTTTTAGCAGTATCTGCTGCGTTGTTCGCGCCACATTTGCCTTCACCGCATTTGCCTTCACCGCATTTAGCCTCAGCCTTCGCTGCTTTTTTAGCTGCCTTATCACCACATTTGCCTTCGCCACATTTGCCTTCTGCCAATACCATATAGCCGGTTTCTAGTTCTGTTGCGCCGAAGGGGTTAGTGTCGGCACTTGCCATTGGTGTAAATGCCATGGAGGTTACAAACGCTGCGCCTAATGCAGCTGCTAAGGGTTTTTTTGTAATGTTTTTCATATCTGTGTCCTTTAATGTTGAAAAAAGTATCCGTAAATCCAGTCAAACTGCATAGCTACCGACAAGACCTGACCGGTTAACTATATGCGATTTAATAGACCAAGCAAAGTTAAAAAAACTTTCACGCGTCGTTAACTTAATGTTTTTGCTGGTTCGATAGTGATCGTTATCTAAGTGAGGCTAGACAAGCCCTGTATCAGACAACGGTCTTTTTGTTGAACTCACAGAGGTCTTCGATGACGCAAGAGCCACAGCGGGGTTTTCGCGCAATACAAGTATAACGGCCATGAAGAATGAGTAGATGATGTGCGTCAAGTTTGAATTCGTTGGGTACGGTTTTATCGAGTTTTTTTTCAACCTCGAGCACGGTTTTTCCGACCGCTATTTTGGTTCGATTGCTCACTCTATAAATGTGGGTGTCTACAGCGATCGTGGGCACACCAAAGGCGGTATTTAACACGACATTAGCCGTTTTTCGTCCGACACCGGGGAGCGCTTCGAGTTCGTCACGAGTATGAGGGACCTGACTAGCATGTTGATCAATAAGAAGTCTGCAGGTTTTTATGATGTTGCTACCCTTGGTATTAAAAAGGCCAATGGTCTTAATGTAGTGCTTGAGCCCCTCTTCGCCAAGATTAAAAATAGCTTCGGGCGTATTGGCTACTGGGTAGAGTTTGTCGGTGGCTTTGTTGACGCCTTTATCCGTTGCCTGTGCAGAAAGGATCACGGCAATTAAAAGTTCAAAGGGCGAGCTGTAATTGAGCTCAGTTTCTGGGTTTGGGATTGCCTCGCTGAGGCGCTGAAATAGTTCAAAACGCTTTTGTTTGTTCATTGGGTGATTAACATTATCGATTGGTTTTTGTTAGGCTCATGGTGTGTCGCGCAAAACCAAATGACAGACCCTTATCATGACTCGTAGAGGAAAAGGGTGCGTAGAAGCGCTCTATTGGTTCACGGTGTATTTCCACAGTATACCCAGTTATATACAACCATAGTGTGCTTTTCAATAAGGGCTTGTTAGAAGCTAGAGTCCTTTCAGGGCGTAGCGAGGGATGGTTTTGAACGAGTTAAAAACATCAAGGTGGTAGGGAATGGTTTAAGATAAGGTGTTTATAAATCGACAAATCAAGTCATTATTTAACGTTAGACGGTGGGTTAGTAGATGGTTAATTGGAAAAATATAGAAACAGTTTTACTGGACATGGATGGCACCTTGTTGGACTTGCAGTTCGATAATCATTTTTGGCAAACCTTAGTGCCAAGCCGCTACGCTGAACATGAGAATCTATCGTTTGAACAGGCGGTTAGTTACTTGGCTCCTATCTTTAAGTCGCAAGAAGGCTTGTTAAATTGGTACTGTTTAGACTACTGGAGTGATAAGTTGCGGCTAGATATAGCGGGTCTAAAAGTACAGGCCCAAGAAGGGATCAGTGAGCTTCCGACTACCCGGCCATTTTTACAGGCGCTTAATGAGTCGGGCAAACGTTGTGTATTAGTCACGAACGCACACACAGAAAGTTTGCGGATAAAAATGAAAAAAACAGGCTTGATCGGTTTTTTTGACGCCACCGTTTCAGCGCATGACTTGGGTTACCCTAAGGAAAATCAAGGCTTCTGGCGCGCCTTCCACGCGCTTGAAAAGTTTAATCCGAAAAAGACGTTGATGGTTGATGACAGTTTGAGCGTGTTGCAAGCCGCAGATACATTTGGCGTTGAATACTTGGTTGCCATTACCCAGCCTGATAGCAGCGAACCCACCCGCATTGTGCACGATTTTACCGCGGTTGAAGACCTGGGTAAAATAATGCCAGATTAATACCTGCGTGAGGCTGGTTTTCTATTTTGCGGCTTGGCGCCACGGTTTTTAGCGACAGGTTTATAGGCTCTTTTTGTGGCGGGTTTTACATCGGGCAATAAACTGCTGTCTATTTGATTGAACGGAATTTTGTGCGCGATATAGGCTTCTATATCAGGTAATGAGTAGGCGTAGGTTTCGCATGCAAAACTAATGGCGATACCGCTGGCGCCTGAACGCGCCGTACGCCCAATCCGGTGAACATAGTCTTCGGCATCTTGCGGCAAGTCGAAGTTAAAAACATGGCTTACGGCGGGAATATGCAAGCCACGTGCGGCCACATCGGTCGCGATCAGTAAGGGGAGTTTTCCATCCTGAAACTGTTTGAGTATGGACTGGCGTTTGTTTTGTGGTACATCACCCGATAGTACGGCGTTTTCAAAACCGTTGCCTTCTAGGTATCGGTTAAGTCGATCAGCATTATGTTTGGTATTGATAAAAATAATGCCGCGTTCGGGTTTTTCGTCGTTTAATATTTTTATTAATAAGGGAATTTTTTCATTGTCGGCGGGGTAATACACCGATTCAACAACTTTTTTAGCGGTGATTTGTTCAGGCTCGATGCGAACCATTTCAGGGTTGTTCATGTGCTCGTAAGCAAGCTCTGTTACCTTAAATGAAAGTGTTGCTGAAAACAGTAAATTCAGTCGTTTATCTGGGTCTGGTAGTCGGCGCAACAAATAGCGGATGTCGTTTATAAAACCTAAGTCGAACATTCTGTCGGCTTCGTCTAAAACTAGAACCTCAGCGGTCCGTAAATTAAATACGTTTTGTTTGAAAAAGTCGATAGTCCTCCCCGGCGTGCCTATCAGAATGTCTACACCGTCTTCAATGCTCTTACGTTGTTTTTCATAATCCGTGCCGCCATAAGCTAATCCCACACGAACGTTTGTGTGCTTGCCGATAATCATCGCGTCATTATAAATTTGCACGGCTAGTTCACGCGTAGGAGCCAAAATCAATGCTCTAACACCTTTTGTATTATCTGGGCATGGATTGGTAAGTAGCTTGTGGTAGGTGGCGAGTAAAAAAGCAATGGTTTTCCCCGTCCCCGTTTGAGCTTGCCCTGCGACGTCGCAGCCCTTTAAACTGATAGGTAAGGTTTGTTCTTGGATAGGGGTGCAGTTAATAAAACCGGCATCATTTAAACCCTGGATTAAAACATCACTTAAGCCTATTGATGAAAATTGGGTATCCGTTAGATGTGTGGAAGACATAAATTATTTTTTATTTAAGTAAAAAGGTGGGGAGTAAATGGATTTTAGCAAACGTACATTCATGATAAGCTATAGCAATAGAAGTGACATCGTACTCTATTATCATGTGTCGGTGCATAGTATTAATTGAACGGAGAGAAAATAGTGAGTGAAAATGTAGTTCATACGAACGATGACAGTTTTGAGCAAGATGTATTGGGTTCTGAGCAACCGGTGTTAGTTGATTTTTGGGCTGAATGGTGTGGTCCTTGCAAAATGATAGCCCCTATCCTTGACGAAATCGCAGACGAATATGTCGGTAAGCTTAAGGTTGTAAAGCTGGATATTGACTCGAATCCAGGCATGCCAAGACGCTTTGGTGTACGTGGCATACCTACATTGATGATTTACAAAGCAGGTGAAGTAGAAGCGACAAAAGTTGGTGCGGTTTCAAAATCTCAATTAGCTGCTTTTATCGATAGTAATATTTAAATATAATGCCTTCGTCGTAGCTAAATGTAGACGAAGGCGATTTTTAGTGTTACCTTTCCACACATAAGACCCCTAAGCACGCGTTTTGCCGTGCGATCAATCAAAAATACAATTAAAAATCTCCTGTGCTCATTGGGCACGCCAAATATTCCCATTACTATCATTTGAATTTATATGAATTTAACCGAACTTAAACGTAAACCAGCCAGTGAAATACTAGAAATTGCGAGAGAATTAGGTGTTGAAAACACCGGTCGCACATTAAAACAAAATACCGTTTTTCAAATCCTTAAGAAGATCGCCAAAAAAGGTGACGACATTTATGGCGACGGTGTTCTTGAAGTGCTATCAGATGGTTTTGGTTTTTTAAGATCGGCAGACGGTTCGTTTCTAGCAGGGCCGGATGATATTTACGTATCGCCAAGCCAAATCAGACGCTTTGGATTAAGGACTGGGGATACTATTTCTGGCAAAATTCGCCCGCCGAAGGACAGTGAACGTTACTTCGCGTTATTAAAAGTCGATACCCTTAATTACGAAACGCCGGAACACGCAAAAAATAAAATTGCTTTCGCAAACTTAACACCCTTATTTCCTAATGAGCGGTTAAAGCTTGAAATTGGCAATGGAACGACTGAAGATTTAACCTCACGTATCATCGACTTGGTCGCACCCATTGGCAAAGGTCAGCGTGGTTTGATCGTGTCACCACCGAAAGCAGGTAAGACGATGATCCTGCAAAATTTGGCGCACTCGATTGCTGAAAATAACCCCGAAAGTTACCTGATTGTCCTATTAATTGATGAGCGCCCCGAAGAGGTGACCGAGATGTCACGCACAGTAAAAGGCGAAGTGATTTCTAGTACCTTTGATGAGCCAGCAACTCGCCACGTTCAAGTGGCTGAAATGGTAATAGAAAAGGCCAAGCGGATGGTTGAACATAAGCAAGACGTCATCATTTTACTGGACTCTATTACCCGTTTAGGTCGAGCCTATAACACTGTAGCGCCATCATCCGGTAAGATTTTGACCGGTGGTGTCGATGCTAATGCTTTAGAGCGCCCGAAACGTTTTTTTGGTGCAGCTAGAAAAATTGAAGAAGGCGGTAGCTTAACGATTATTGCTACGGCCTTAGTTGAAACAGGCTCTAGAATGGATGACGTTATTTACGAAGAGTTTAAAGGCACCGGTAATATGGAGCTGCACCTCGAGCGTAAAATAGCTGAAAAAAGGGTGTATCCGGCCATTAACGTTAATCGTTCGGGTACACGTCGTGAAGAGTACATCGTTGATCCGGACATTCTGCAAAAAACTTGGATTTTGCGTAAAATCCTTAATCCGATGGATGAAATGGGCGCGATTGAATTTTTATTGGAACGTTTCAAGAAAACTAAAACAAACGACGAGTTTTTCGCATCAATGAAGCGTTAATATATTTTCTTACACACAAAAAAAGGGCGTATTAAACGCCCTTTTTTTGTGTCGGATAAATGCTAATTTAAGCCTAGATTTTTTAAGTTTGGCTTTCCCGTGCGATGGCGCGGTGGCCTATATCCGTACGAAAATACACCTTATCCCAGTGAATCGCTGCAACAGTCTGGTAGGCTTTTTGTTGTGCTTGCTTAACGCTATCACCCAAGGCGCAGGCGCATAGCACTCGACCGCCATTAGTAACGATTTTGTCCCCTTGCATTTTGCTGCCGGCATGGAATACCTTCGATTCTGCGGTTGCTTGGGGAATGCCGCTGATTACGTCACCTTTGTGGTAATCAAACGGGTAGCCGCCTGCAGCGAGTACGACGCCAACAGCGGTACGCGGGTCCCAATCAACCGTAATATGCTCAAGTTTATTATCCAGCGCGGCATTACATAGCTCGATTAAGTCGCTGTTTAACCGCATCATAATAGGTTGCGTTTCAGGGTCGCCAAAGCGGCAATTGTATTCAAGTACTTTGGGTACGCCTTGGGCATCGATCATTACCCCGGCGTATAAAAAGCCGGTGTATGGAATGCCGTCTTTCATCATACCGTCTAAAGTTGGTTGGATAATGTCGCGGAGAATTCTTTGGTGCATTTGCTCACTGACAACCGGCGCTGGGGAGTAAGCGCCCATGCCGCCTGTGTTCGGGCCTAAATCGCCGTTATCACGGGCTTTATGGTCTTGCGATGACGCCATTGCAAGGGCTTGGTGATGATTGGCAATCACTATAAAGCTGGCTTCTTCGCCAAGCAAAAACTCTTCGATCACCACGCGGTGCCCAGCTTCGCCAAAGGCATTGCCAGCCAGCATATCGGTCACGGCATCGATTGCTTGTTGCTCGGTTTGAGCGAGGATGACACCTTTACCAGCGGCTAAACCGTCGGCTTTGACTACGATTGGGGCGCCTTTAAGACGAATGTAATCACACGCCGCGTCAATGTCAGTAAAGCTTTGGTAATCAGCCGTAGGAATATTATGCCGGGCAAGAAAATCTTTGCAGTAGGATTTAGATCCTTCTAGTTGAGCGGCCAATTGACTGGGACCAAAACAACGCAAACCGTTGGCGGTAAATTGGTCAACAATGCCGGCCACCAATGGCGCTTCAGGACCAATTATGGTCAGTTCAATCTGCTGCTGCTTGGCAAAAGCCAGTAGGCCGCTAATATCTTCTGCGCTTATGTCGACGTTTTGGATGCCGTCCTCAAGCTCGGTACCGGCGTTACCAGGTGCTACGTAAACAAGCTTCACTTGACTGGATTGTTTGGCTTTCCAAGCAAGCGCATGCTCTCGTCCGCCGCCACCTACGATTAATACGTTCATCAGCTGTCCTATGTTAGTGTCTAAAGTGACGCATCGCAGTAAATACCATCGCTATATCGTGTTCATTAGCAGCGGCAATCACTTCCTCGTCGCGCATCGATCCGCCTGGTTGGATTACAGCGCGCACACCCACTTCTGCTGCGTTATCTAGGCCGTCTCTAAAAGGGAAAAAAGCATCTGATGCCATAACAGAACCGGTGACTTCAAGCCCGGCTTGTTGTGCCTTAATGGCGGCAATGCGGGCAGAGTTAACACGGCTCATTTGTCCAGCGCCAACGCCAATCGTCATTTTATTTTTAGCGTAAATAATGGCGTTAGATTTAACAAATTTAGCCACTTGCCAACTGAACAATAAATCTTGCATTTCTTGTTCTGTGGGTTGACGTTTAGTGACGACGGTTAATTCAGCATACAGTGCGTTATCGGCAGTTTGTACCAATAAACCACCATTCACGCGTTTAAAATCTTGTTGCGAATTAGTGTCAGATGACCATTGGCCTGAATCGAGTAAACGGACATTTTTTTTGCTAGCGATGATGTCGCTGACTTGAGCCTCGACGCCCGGGGCTATAATTACTTCAACGAACTGTCTGTCGATAATGGCTTCGGCGGTGGCTACGTCGAGTGGGCGATTAAAGGCAATAATGCCACCAAACGCTGACTCAGGGTCGGTCTGATAGGCCTTATTGTAGGCTTCTAATAGGTTGTCACCGAGTGCGACGCCGCAGGGGTTAGCGTGCTTAACGATGACACAAGCGGGTGAGTCATTAAATTGCTTTACACATTCAAGCGCGGCATCGGTATCCGCTATATTGTTATAAGATAGCTCTTTACCCTGCAGTTGCTCGGCAGATGAAATGCAACCTGGTGCAGGTGTTTGTTCAGTAAAAAAGGCGGCTTTTTGATGCGGGTTTTCGCCGTAACGCATCACTTGCTTTTGTTTGAATTGCATATTAATCGTGCGCGGAAAATCTGATGTTTCGTTATTTTCATTAATAGCGCCTAAGTAATTAGCAATGGCGCCATCATACTGTGCGGTGTGCTCAAATGTTTTAACCGCTAGATTAAAGCGTGTGGCGTCATCAACACCACCGCTGGTCTTAATAGAATCCAACGTTGATTGGTAGTCGCTAGGGTCAACGATGATTGTTACGTCGCGATGATTTTTTGCCGCGGCTCTGATCATGGTGGGTCCACCGATGTCGATATTTTCTATCGCAGTGGCAAGGTCGCAATCGGGCTTAGCCACTGTTTGCTGAAAAGGGTAGAGATTAACAACCACTAGGTCGATCGGTTTAATGTCATGGTCGTGCATGACAGTTTGATCAATATGACGACGGCCTAAAATACCGCCGTGTACTTTGGGGTGTAGTGTTTTGACGCGTCCGTCCATCATTTCAGGAAAGCCGGTATAGTCGCTTATTTCGATAACAGGTATTGTATTATCTTGTAACAATTTAGCGGTACCGCCGGTTGAAATAATTTCAACGCCTAAATCACTCAGTTGTTGGCAAAACTCAATAATGCCGGTTTTATCGGATACGCTGACTAATGCACGTGAAATTTTGTTACTCATTGAATGCCCTGTTGCTAATGTTAGATTAGGTTGTATAACCTATTTCGAAACGGGATATTCTATCGAAAATCAGCCGTTCCTGCTGGGCTTTTTAGTCACTAAGGTGGTTTATCACTACACGATTACCTGCTTGGTCGTAGCAAAGTTGAGTTAGCCGTCGAGGTTGTAACTGGTTAACTTTTTTCTAAGTGTGCCGCGGCTCAATCCCAGCATCTTAGCTGCTTTAGATTGGTTGGACTTGGTGTGCAATAACACCGCTTCAAACAAAGGTTTCTCAACTTCACTGATAACGAGGGCGTGTAAATTGACTACATCTTGCCCATCAAGTTGTTTAAAGTACGTATCTAAGGCTTGCTTCACTTGTTCGCACAAAGGCTGTTGTATGCTGTCTGAATTCATGCGGCGAGATGATTTTTATTGCTGAGCATTTGAAAAAGAGTGTCCATAAAATCTAATTGTTGTTGTGGTTCATGTAAGGCAAAGCCCTCTTTTACACGCGGCAATAAGGAAGCATCAAGATGATTAAAGTACCAAGCCATGTGTTTTCTGGCAATCCTAACGCCCATAATATCACCATAAAATTGATGCAGTTCAATTATGTGCCGATTGATGAGCATCTTTATTTCATCCAATTCGGGGGGAGCTAAGTGTCGTCCAGTTTTTAAAAAATACGCGATCTCCCTAAAAATCCACGGGCGACCCTGTGCGCCTCTGCCGATCAACAAGCCATCGGCATTGGTATAGTCAAGAACCTGCTGCGCTTTCTCAACACTGGTGATATCACCATTAGCAAATATTGGGATGGAAACGGTTTTTTTGATGGCTTTAATGGTGTCGTATTCGGCATGCCCATTGTATTTGCAGGATCTGGTTCTGCCGTGGACTGCTAGTGCTTGAATACCTGATTGTTCTGCGATGCTGGCGATGGTGGTTGCGTTTTTATTTTGTTGGTCCCAACCGGTACGAATCTTTAATGTCACTGGAATGTCCACCGCTGCAACAACCGCTTGAAGAATTTGTTCTACTAAGGCTTCATCACGTAATAGCGCCGACCCTGCTGCGACGTTGCAGACTTTTTTTGCCGGGCAACCCATGTTTATGTCGATGATTTGCGCGCCACGGCCTTGGTTGTAGAGCGCCGCTTCAGCCATTTGAGATGGGTTGGTGCCTACAATTTGCACGGAACGTGGTCCATCTTCACCCTGATGGTCAAGTTTTAATTGCGTGCGTGGGTGTTTTCTTAATGCTGGGTTAGAGGCGGTCATTTCTGATACGGCTAGGCCTGCACCTAGCTCACGGCAAAGTTGACGAAAAGGGCGGTCAGTTATGCCGGCCATTGGCGACAAAACTAAATTATTGCTGAGAGTGTGGGGACCAATTTTCATAAAAGTCAGTGCGCTCGGGTGCTAACTGCCTTGCCTGAAGAGCGATAAAGTTGATTTAAAAAACCATTGTACGGAACAAGTTTACTCGCTAAAAGAAATTTCGAAACCGACGGCTTGTTGTAGAGGTTTTTTGAATAGTAAACTGAATTGTTTTACTTCATTGGCTTCAAAAAAATCGTGGATGTCGTCTTTAGCTAAATAATCGCTTTTACTGAATTGGCCGTTAGCAACGGTTTCGCCTGTTTTAGAGCTTAGGCTGATGTGGATGTTGGGAAAGTCCTGTTCGACGAGTGCGGAATTTTTAATCGTAAGCTGAAGTTCAAGTGTATCTTTTAAGTTGCTGTGGGGGCTTAACTTACGATGAAGCACAAGGATTTCATCTAAGTTTTTATAGCCAGGAATATTTAAATTAAAGGCGCTATTCAACCGCTTAAAAGCTGGTTGTAGGCTCGAATTTTGAGTAAGGGTGTCAGCTTGGTGGTACACAAACTGTGTTAACAAAAGCAAAACCGATAAAAAACACAGCAAGCCGTAGGGTAAGGAGCGAATAAACGGGGCTTTTGACGTTTCCCAAGCAGCAGCGCTTAGGCTTGGGTCTGCTTGACCGAGAACTGCGTCTTTTAGGTCGGGTTTAGCTTGCGCACTGACTGTGGGGTCATCTATGTCGATGGGTGCTCTGCTAACGGGGGTGATTTTATTGTCGTGAGCGTTAAACACTTGTTGGCAATGGCCGCAACGGACGAGGCCAGCTTTGAGTGATAATTGTTGCTCGGTGATTTGTAGCGTAGTTAAACAGTCTGGGCAGCGTGCATAGTGCATAAGCTATGTTTTTTTGCAGCCATGAAGACAGGCCCACTCTCCTTTAATGAGCGGTGGGTCGAAGTTAAAATTATCACTGTAAGCGTTAACAACCTGTTCAATTTGCTCAGTAAGAATACCAGACAATAATAGATGGCCGTTTTTTTCGACTAAATTTGATATGTCGTGGGCGAGTGTGACTAAGGGCTCGGCCAAAATGTTGGCGATAACATGTGTCGCGGCATCTCGTGGGTATTGTTCAGCGTCGAAGACCTGGAGTTTGCCTTGTACCTTATTGAGTAGAGCGTTGTTATTGCTGGCGGTTAAGGCTTGCGGGTCGATATCAATGCCGATAGCGCGTTCGGCACCCAGCAGTAAGGCGGCGATAGCCAAGATGCCGGAGCCACAGCCAAAGTCGACCACACGAGCGTTTGACAGGGGATGACTAGCTAGCCATTCAAGGCAAAGTGCGGTTGTTGGGTGAGTGCCCGTGCCAAACGCCAAACCAGGGTCTAAGCGCATGATAGTGGCGTTAGGTTCGGGTACCTCGTGCTCGGTCGAGCAAACCCAAAAGTTATTGGAAAATTCGATGGGCTTAAAATCGTCTAGCCACACGCGCTCCCACACTTGGTCTTCAAGGCGCTGTATGTTGAGTGACCAGTTTTTTTCTGTTGCTAGATGATGGCGAAAATACTGTTCTGATTGACTAAGGTCGTGCTGATCATCAAACAAGCCGGTAACGACGACCTGCTGCCATAATGGGGTGGTTTCTAAGGGTGGTTCGTAGATCGGCTGGTCGGCACCGTCCGTCATGGTGACGGACAGTGAACCTAGTTCTTCAAGTAAGGTTTCAAATAAAGGGGCGAGTTTGGGGTTTGTTGCTATGGTCAGTTGTTGCCACGCCATGTGCCTTACATTCCAAGTTTCTTTTCAAGGTAGTGAATGTTGTACACCCCGGATGAAAAGTCTTTGTCAACAACGATTTCTTTCAACAAATCGATATTGGTGTTAATGCCGTCAATGACGGTTTCACTCAGTGCGGTTTTGGTCCGAGCCAGTGCGGATTCTCGTGAGTTACCAAAAGAGATCAACTTGCCGATCATCGAGTCATAGTATTGCGGAATGGTGTAACCATTATAAATATGGCTATCGAAACGAATGCCGGGGCCGCCCGGTATATGCAGTTGGGTGATTTTCCCGGGTGACGGCATAAAGGTTTTTGAATGCTCTGCATTTAATCGGCACTCAATTGCGTGCCCGGTTATTTTAATGTCTTCTTGGCGGTAGCTCAGTGGTTCGCCTGCAGCAATCTTGAGCTGTTCGGCAACAATATCAACGCCGGTGACGATTTCGGTAATAGGGTGTTCTACTTGAACGCGAGTATTCATTTCGATGAAATAAAACTCACCTTTTTCATATAAAAACTCAAAAGTACCAGCGCCGTGATAATCAATTTCAGCGCAGGCTCTAGCGCAACGACTACCGATTTCTTGACGGACCTGTTCGCTAATACCAATAGCGGGTGCTTCTTCAATAACCTTTTGATGTTTGCGCTGCGTTGAACAATCGCGTTCCCCAAGATGGATAGCATTGCCGTGTTTGTCGGCCAATATTTGAAATTCAATGTGGCGTGGTGTTTCTAGGAATTTCTCCATGTACACCATGTCATTACCAAAAAAATTGTTGGCTTCGGTTTTGGTCAGCGAAATAGCGTTCAGTAACGCTGCTTCGGTGTGCACAACACGCATGCCACGCCCACCACCACCACCGGCGGCTTTAATAATAATCGGGTAACCTATATTACGTGCAATCTGGATATTTTTTTGTTTATCGTCGCCGAGTGGCCCATCAGAACCCGGAACACAGGGTACACCGGCTTTTTTCATTGCCTCGATCGCTGATACCTTGTCACCCATCAAGCGAATGGTTTCTGAACGCGGGCCAATAAAGGTAAATCCGCTTTGTTCTACACGCTCAGCAAAATCTGCATTTTCGGATAAAAAACCGTAGCCTGGATGGATCGCTTCGGCATCGGTGATTTCAGCCGCGCTGATAATAGCCGGGACATTAAGGTAGCTTTCGGTTGAAGAGGGGCCGCCAATACACACGGACTCATCAGCCAAGCGAACGTGTTTTAAGTCTCTGTCGGCGCTCGAGTGAACGGCCACGGTTTGAATGCCCAGTTCACGGCAGGCACGTAAAATACGCAAAGCAATTTCGCCGCGGTTGGCAATAAGAATTTTATCGAACATATTTCTCTCGTCGATGAATAAATTAAAAGATCAATTATTCTATGATGAATAAAGGTTGGTCAAACTCAACGGCTTGGCCGTTATCTGATAAAACCGACTTCACCACGCCGGCGGCATCCGATTCGATTTGGTTAAGAATTTTCATCGCTTCAATAATGCACAGCACATCACCTTTTTGAACGGTTTGCCCTATGCTGACAAAAGCAGGCGAGCCAGGCGAAGGTGCATTGTAAAACGTGCCTACCATCGGTGATTTGACGGTATGGCCTGAAGGCTCGGCGATAGGGCTTGCTGCAGGTTGTGACTCGAAACTTGCCGCAGCGGCTACAGGCGCTTGCGCGACAGTAACAGGCTGGGTAGATGAGTAACGATTGATGCGCACTGATTCTTCACCCTCGTGAATTTCAATTTCTGCAATATCGGACTCTTCAATTAATTCGATGAGTTTTTTAACTTTTCTTATATCCATGATTAATCTCTTGCTGGTTGTTCAATTAAGGGGATAGCAGCTAGTAGCGCTAATTGATAACTATTTGGCCCGAAACCACAGATAACGCCCTTGGCGATATCTGAAAAGTACGAGTGTTGGCGGAATGATTCGCGGGCGTGTACATTTGACAGGTGTAATTCAATAAAAGGTGTGTCACTGGCTAATAAGGCATCACGCAAAGCAACACTGGTATGTGTGAAGGCGGCAGGGTTCAATAGAATAAAAGCGACGCCGTTTTGTTTACTTTGTTGCACCGTATTGACCAAATCGTGTTCAGCATTGCTTTGGTAAAAAACGACCGTATGCCCATGTTGTTCAGCGAGCTTTTTCAAGTCGATTTCTATGTCGGCCAATGTTGTGGCGCCATATATCTCGGGCTCTCGACTGCCTAACATATTTAGGTTGGGTCCGTTAATGACAGAAATAATGGCCATATAAAGAGTTCACTCGGGTAAATTTAACTGTATTTTATACGTGTTAGTCGTAGATTTTGCCAAAGCTCGGATCGAAAGTCTAGAAAAATACTTAGTTAGCGTAAGATAAAGACAAATAAACGCAAGATAGAAGCAGTTAGTCGTCTTGCAGTTGCGTAAGCTGTAATATTTTTTGCGTGCTGAGCAGACCCACCTGGCGGCCAATTATTTGCCCTTCGCGGTTGATGATGACAGAAAAAGGTAAAGCGCCGTAGGTATTTCCGTACTGGTTGGCTAATGCTATACCCTCAGATTCTGCAATCAGGTTGGGATAATTGAAACCCATTTCCATAGCAAATTGACTGACCGCTTCAGTGTCATCAATAGCAACGCCAATAAATTGTAAGCCTGCGGAGCCATATTTTTTTTGTAGGGCAATAAATTCTGGAATTTCTTTGCGGCAGGGTGGGCACCAAGTCGCCCAAAAATTCAACACAATATATTGACCGTCCCATTCATTAATATGTCGGACTTCGCCTTCTAAATCCAGCAAGGAAAAATCAGGGCGTGATAGGGCGGTTGCTTTATCAGTAAGTGCGTTGGCGCTAACTGGGTGTTCAATGTTGTAAGCGGCAACGGCGACCAATAAAAGCAAGCCAACGATCACTGACCATGTTAGTGGTGGTTTATATTTATTCATTTAGGGGAGTGAGTTGAGTCTTTTTAAAAAATCGTCAGCAGGCATATAACCAACGACACGAGCCTGTTCGATTTCGGTTGAGTCGGTGTTAAAAAATAAAATAGCGGGTGGACCAATAAGCGAAAACCTCTTTAAAAGGGTTTTGTCGTTGTCATTATTAAGCGTTACATCGGCTTGTAAAAGCATGGTGTTGTTTAATGCGTCAGCAACAGATGGGTCACTGAAGGTGTAGGCCTCTAGCTCTTTGCACGAAACGCACCAATCGGCATAAAAATCCAGCATTACCCGTTGCTTGTTGTTGGCCGCTACTTGCAACTGTGTATTCAATTCCTCTAAGGACCTTATGGTTTGAAAAGAGAGTACAGAGTGTGGTTTAGCACTGCCTTGGGACACGCTAAAGTTGGCGAGTGGTTTTAACGGATTGGTGCCACCGGAAGTGGCGCCAAGCAACAGCACAACGCCATATAGTAGCAGCACGGTGCCGATACCTTTGCTGAATTTTAGCCAACCAGAAGCACCGTCTGGCAGTCGATCAGTAGCTTTTAGATAAATAGCGCAAATGATTAAAAGGCTGGCCCATAAAAACAAAATAACGGTTGCCGGTAATACGCGCTCCATTAACCAAATTGCAACGGCGAGCAATAAAATGCCGAAAAAATATTTTATCGGCTCCATCCAGTGTCCTGCTTTGGGGAGCAGTTTGCCCGCTGAAATCCCGATTAGCAATAGCGGAACACCCATGCCAAGGCCAAGAGAAAACAGGGCTAAGCCACCTAATGTGGCGTCCCCTGTTTGGCCAATATAAATGAGCACACCCGCCAGAGGCGCGGCGACACAGGGGCCCACTATCAAGGTGGACAGGATGCCCATAGCGGCGCTGCCCCATAATGAACCGTGCTTTTGATGTTGTGACAGCTGGGACAACTTGCTTTGTATCGATGCAGGTAACTGGATGTTGTAAAGGCCAAACATCGATAAGGCGAGCAATATAAAGATAACGCTGAAGGTAGTTAAAATCCACGGGTTTTGGAACGTGGCTTGTAAGTTACTACCGAATATTCCAGCTAATACACCGAATGCGGCGTAAGTAGCGGCCGACGCCAAAACGTAACTGAATGATAGGTAAAAGGCCTTGCGGCTGGTTAACGCTTTACCGTGGCCAATAATAATCCCGGACAAAATCGGGATCATAGGAAAAACACAAGGTGTAAGCGAAAGCAAAAGACCAAATCCAAAAAAGGTGAGGCAAGTTAACCAAAGGGCGTCATTAAATAATGCGTTTGAAATTTGATCTTGCTCAGAGAGGTAAGGGCTTTTATTTTGCGGGATAGATTTGTCGTCGGTGTTGGAGCCGGGGGACACAAGAAGGCTGATGGTTTTACTCATGGGTGGGTAACAAACACCCATATCTGCACAGCCTTGAAAAGAGACTTGAAGGCTAATTTCGCGTGGTTCGGTGATTGGATCGGCTAAGGCTTGAATAACGGTGACATCACCGTAGTAGACGAGGGTGTCACCAAAAATTTCATCGTGTTTCTCGATGCCCGCTGGGAAATTAATTGCCCTTAAAACAAGGTCTTTTGGCGAAATTGGGGTGAGTTTTATTTTATCTTGATATAAGTAATAACCATCGGCTACCCGCCAATTTAAACTAATGTCTTGTTGCTCATTGATGTGAGCCGTAAAACTAAACGCTTGGTCAGGTTCGAGCAGTTGGTTCCCTACGCCCTGTTTCGAACTTGAAAATAGGCCGCCTAGTGCATCTATCGAATCGCCCAGCAGTGTTTTTTCGTTGCTGCTGGCTATATTGGCTGTCGCCAATAAGCAAAGGCCTAGAAGAATAATTAAACGTTTAAGTAAAGCTGTGTTCATAGGGTATGTCGATCTAGCTATTGGGTTGCAGGAGCAGTGTTTTTGTTACAGGTATGTATTATAGCCTGTTAGGGCGTTTGCAAAATAATGGATTTACTTGGGACACACATGAGGACCTTATGCTTAAGCCATATCTTTCAAGTGACCCTTGTTATCAACGGCAATGCTACTTGGCATTGCCTAGCCGAGTGAATTTAATTTAATTATGGCTGGATCTTATTATTTGATAAGCTTTTTTTACAATAGCCACGTTCCTGTGTAAGCTATTTCGTTATGAACCCTTTTTCATTTTTCTTGCTCCTGCTGGTTACTGTTCCTGTCGTGGAAATTTACTTTCTTATTCAGGTCGGTAGTATGATTGGCGCCTTTCCCACAGTACTGCTGATTGTTTTTACTGCGGTATTAGGGGCCTATTTATTTAAATTGCAAGGCATGACAACTTTGCAGCGGGTGCAAGCGAGTTTGTCGCGTGGAGAAATACCTGCCCTAGACATGCTCGAAGGCGTTATGTTACTGCTTAGTGCTGCGCTGTTATTAACGCCAGGCTTTGTGACCGATGTCTTGGGTTTTATTTGCTTAGTGCCGGCATTAAGAACCAGGCTGGCCTTGGCGCTGTTAGGCAGTCAATTCATTAATTCTACGACGGGTTCCTTCCAACAAACCACGGATTCGGATGTTATAGAAGGTGAATTCAAGCGTGAAGATGACCCTGAAATTGACTATAAAGACACTAAATAGCCGGTTACAGTACAACCTCGAAACCTTCAAAATTCGGGTGCCCTAAATACAAACCTTTAGTCTGCCCTGCTTGAGCGTGCACTTGCTTAAATGCATCAGAATGAGTCCATGCTTCAAACGTGTCTCTGCTTTGCCAAACGGTATGCGAGGCAAATAGGGTGTGTTCGTCTGATGAGGGGCCACGCAGCAAATTAAAGCTAGTGAAGCCAGCAACCCCGTCTAAGCGTGATTCACGTTGTCGCCACACGTTTTCAAAGGCATCTTCCTTACCGGGAACTATTTTAAAACGATTCATTGCTATAAACATACATTACTCACTTAGTTGAATTGGGCTTCTTTTTTCATTAATCGCCGCAGGGCCGTTAGCCCATAGATAGGGCCTATGGCGAGTAATACTACGGCAATCTGTAAGTTAAAGTGACTGATTAATGCATTGAAAACCTGCAAACTGACGATGGTTAGAGCAAATCCGAGGCAAATCACTAGGGTAATCGCGGATCCAACGGCATCAGCCGGTGCTGTTTTTGCATTAAGCGTCGAGAACTGAGGTGAATCGCCAGCAACGGTAATACCCCAAACCAGAAGATAAATGATAAAAATGGGTGCTGGCGAGTTGATCATGATTGGAAATAATAAGCAGCAAGTGGCCGAGGTGGCTAATTGGTAAAAAGCAACGCGTGCACTCCCTTGTTTTAACGAAACGATGCCGCCCAAAACACAGCCTAAGGCCCCAGACGCAATAATTAAAAAACTCCAAAGAGGAATGTTTAGTTCGTTGGCTGTTTGAGTGCTGTAGTAGAGAAGTATCATTGGGACGAACGCCCAAAAAGTATACAGCTCCCACATATGACCAAAGTAGCCAAAGGAAGAGGCTTTAAAGTCTTTTGACTTAAAAATGTTCAATAAAGCGCTACCTTCGTGGTGTTGGCTGCGTTTGTTATGTGTTGTTTCTGGAATAAATAAAACCACCGACAGACCACCGCAAAGGGCAAGCGCAGAGGCACAAAAAATGACCCATTGCCAGTCGAACGAAAAATTTAGGTAGTTAACAAGATGAGGAAACGCCGTGCCAGCGACTAAAGCGCCAACGATGTAGCCGAGTGCGCGGCCTAAGTTCTGTGGGTACCATGTTGCGGCAAATTTAACCCCAACGGGGTAAATGCCCGCAAGGAAAAAACCGGTTAAACAGCGCGAGATCAGTAAGCTATTATCAGTTAATGGAACGATAATAATAATGGCGTTGCTTAAGCTAGCCAATACACTTGATATCAGAAAAACTCGGCCGGTTGGGAAGCGATCAGTTACATTGGTCAGAGAAAAAACAAGGGTTCCTAAGATAAAACCGAGCTGAACCGCCGACGTCATATTAGAAATATCAAAGCGAGTATCAGGGAGGGTTAATAACAGAGCGTTTACAATGGCGTTGCCCGAAAACCATAAAGAAGACCCGGCGAAAACGGCGAAAACTAAGGTGGCTAATAGCAGTTTTGGACGATGGCTCATATTTCAAGAATCTGTTTTGCTTAATACCTGATACATTGATGGTTGCGTTTTTTGTTATTTAAAATGAACGATTTTATGCTAACAGAATAGACGTTGATTAGGGTTTGATTAAATAGGAAACCATCGATTTAAAATAGGGCTTGAAGTGTTTTTCTTAAAGAACTGAGCATAAGTTGTTATATCAACTCGCTATATACGCAGGAGTTAAAATTACAAAAAATACTAATGAAATTATCAAAAAGTGTTGCGGCGCAATAAAAACTCATTATAATGCACTGCAACAAAGCGGTATTTTTATTTAAACTAACTGTAAAAGGATATTAATATGTTAAATAATCTAGAGTTTTTATTGGCTCCTGCCAAAAGAATGGCTGAATTGAATAAAGCGCAAATCGAAAAAGTAGTTGCTGCACAACAATCTGCAGTTAAAGAGTATGTTGCTTTAACTGAAGCTCGTATCAAAGCGGCGACTGCAATTAAAGACGTTGACGGCTTAAACACGTTTGTTAAAGACCAAGTTGAACTGGCTAAAAGTGGTTTTGAAAAAGCATTAGCAGACAGCAAAGTATTGGCTGACGACGTAAAAGCGTACAATGAAGAAGTGATTAAACTTGTTCAAGAAAGTAATGCAGCGGTTACTAAAGAAGTAAAAGAAACGGTTAAAAAAGCAGTTAAAAAAGCAGCTTAAGTTTAACGGTTTAAAGAATTAAGCCGCTACCTTTGGGTAGCGGCTTTTTTTTGTCCGTCAATTGGAGGCGTTTAAAGTAAGGAGCTAATGCTTGGGTGATCGATAGAAGCACGTTCTTTTAGTTTTTTTATATCGGCGGCTGATCTGTCTAGTTGTGGAATGTCGATTGGAATGTCGGCAATAATGTGACTTGGCGATTCCGATAAAAATAGAATTCGATCGGCTAATTCAAAGGCTTCATTCAAATCGTGGGTGACAAAAATAACTTTTCTTGCTTGCTCAGCCCATAGGCGCAGCAAAAGTTTTCGCGCGTTACGTGCGGTCGCCTGATCTAAAGAAACGAACGGCTCGTCCATTAATAAAAGGTCGCTTGGAACGCTAAAAGCGCGAGCTAGGGCGACCCGTCGCTGCATGCCGAGTGATAACTGTTGGGGGTATTTGTACAGGCAGTTTTTTAGCCCTAAGCTTTCTAGCAGACTCTCGATTACCGATGTTGGACTGCTGTTTTCTCCCATGGCTAATTGAATATTATCTAGTACAGTACGCCAAGGCAATAGGCGTGGTGTTTGAAAAACATAACTGCTTTTTATAGTGACGTCTTTATTGCTGTTGCGTATAAGCCCGTTAAATTTACTATCAAGTCCGGCTATCATGTTCAGCAATGTGGTTTTACCGCAGCCGGATGGGCCAACTAGGCAGATAAATTGATGGTTTGATATCTCAAAACGAAGGTTTTGAATAGCGGTGAAGGCCTCTTGATCATTACGTTGAGGGAACGTCTTGTCTTTTATATCAATACTCAAATGACTCATTTAGCTTACCTTCCATTGACGAGACCTTTTATCTAAAGGTTTTAAAATGCTTATTTCGATAAGTTGAATCAGCACAATAAATGAAACGGTATAAGCGAGGATGCTAGTAATATCGAATAATTGGAAAAACAAATGGATTTGGTAGCCCATGCCATTGCTTCTGCCTAAAAGTTCAACAACCAGTACAATTTTCCATATTAAGGCAAGGCCGGTTCTGGCTGATGCCATTATGTACGGATACAACTGAGGTAGGACCACATGCTGTAAAGTCTTGAAGCGGCCAAAGCGATACGCTTGAGCCATTTGTAGCAGTTCCTCATCAAGGTTTTTTGCACCTTCGCGGATGGTGACGATAACGTTAGGCAGTTTATTAACAACGACAGCCAAAATGGCGGCCGATTCAACCAATCCAAACCAGACATAGCACATGACAATGGTCACCAAGGCGGGAACATTGAGCAAGATGATGAGCCAGCTATCAAAAAAATCATCCGTTTTTTTATGCCGACCTAATAATAGGCCTATTGCAATACCAAATAACATGGCCAACAAAAAGCTAACAATTAAACGAGCGAGGGTAATGCCTAGATGGTAGGGTAAATCGCCGCTTTTGATCGACAAGCCTAATTGCAATAAGACGGCCATGGGAGAGGGTAGTACAGATGAATGGACGTAACTAGCGCTTA
>JAGPVU010000036.1 GCA_018066825.1 Cycloclasticus sp. | reverse complement strand
TGATAGCCTTTGTCTTTAGCCACCTGCTGCATATTCTCAAACGAGTCCTCTGGGTAGTCGTTAGGGTCGTTCGACATAATGGCGACCACACCGATGCCGTTTTCTTGTAAATCCTTAACATCGGCGACCAAGCGTTGCTGGATAGCTTTTACATAGGGGCAGTGATTACAAATAAACATCACCAATAGGCCATTTTCACCCGCACAATTATCACGCGTCCATTGCTTACCATCGACGCCGAGCAACTCAAAATCAGGTGCTGCTAGGCCAACATCACAAACCGGTGTATGCATGAGCGCCATAAAGCCGATCTAATCCAGTGCACTAAAAAGCAATAGGCCGCCCAAACCGCCGAGTGCCCAAGTTGCTAGCGGTGCATCGCCTAACATGAGTGGCGAAAAGCCATCTAAGCCTAAAATAATGGCGGCGGATATCACCAGACTGCTACCGCAAATGGCCATGATATTTTTACGGTGGTTTTTTGCCATTTGCTGTTTAATTTCGTCTAACTGCTTCGACTTCCACTTGATCTCTAGCTCGCCTTTTGCCGCATCACTGAGCACTTGATAGATCATCTCCGGAAGCTCTGGCAGCTTTTCGGCCATAATGGGCAGGTGTTCTTTGAACTTTTTAAAGGTGGCTTTGGGTCCAAGGGTGTCTTTGTACCAATCTTCCAAATAGGGTTTAGCTGTTTGCCAAAGGTCTAAGTCGGGGTACAGCTGACGCCCTAGGCCTTCGATATTGAGCAAGGTTTTTTGCAATAACACCAGTTGCGGTTGCACTTCCATATCAAAACGGCGCGCGGTTTGAAATAAGCGTAGTAACAAATGGCCGTATGAGATTTCTTTCAGCGGTTTTTCGAATATCGGCTCGCACACCGCTCGAATAGCGCTTTCAAATTCATCCACTCGGGTGTGCTTTGGCACCCAACCCGATTCGATGTGCAATTGGGCAACACGAAAGTAATCGCGCTGAAAAAAGGCCAAAAAGTTTTCTGCTAAATAACGCTGATCGGCAACGGTTACGCTACCCATAATGCCAAAATCTACTGCTAAATATTTTGCATCATCCGAGGCAAAAATATTGCCGGGGTGCATATCGGCGTGAAAGAAGTTATCGCGAAACACTTGGGCAAAAAAGATTTCTACGCCGCGCTCGGCGAGTAGCTTTAAATCAACGCCTCGTTCACGCAACACATCAATTTTACCAATCGGCGTGCCGTAAATACGCTCCATCACCATCACATTTTGACGCGTGTAATCCCAATACACATCCGGCACGTACAGTTGATCGGAGCCGGCAAAGTTACGCCGCAACTGTGAGGCATTGGCCGCTTCTCGAACAAGGTCTAGCTCATCGTGAATGGTATGGTCAAATTCTTGCACCACTTCTAATGGCTTAAGCCGCTTGGCCTCTTTCCAATATTTATTGGCGAGCTCCGCCAAGGTGTATAGCAGTGCCACATCGGCATCGATAATTTTATCAATCCCCGGACGAAGCACTTTAACAACGACATCTTCCCCGGTATGCAGCGTAGCCGTGTGCACTTGCGCAACTGAGGCAGAGGCTAGCGGGCTGGCTGAAAACTCGGAAAAAATGTCTTCAATCGATTGGCCCAATGATTGTTCAATGAGTTGACGTGCCTGCTGATCGGCAAACGGTGGCACCTTGTCTTGTAGCTTTGATAATTCTTCACCAATATCTGGCGGTAGTAAATCTTGCCGGGTCGATAGTATTTGGCCAAATTTAACAAAGATAGGGCCTAAGTCTTCCAGCGCTTTGCGAATCCGCTCGCCTCGCGGCCCCTTACGCCGACCGAGCCAATAACTAGGGGACAGGTAGGTTAAATAGCGCAGTGGCCTAAACAAATGTAAGTTAAAGATAAATTCGTCCAAACCATGACGAAGTAACACACGTTGGATACGGATTAATCGAAAAGCTGTTGTTGGTTTTATCACGTCGTATCCTTATCCAGTACACCGGTCTTTTTTTGTTTTTTAGCGATAAGCCGCTGAACGTTTGCTTCTAATCTATCGGTGGATAGGCGCAATTCATCCACTTCCTTTTTAAATCGCTCGACTTCAAAGGTAGAAGGCAGCATGTGTTGTTCTTCACGAAAATATTCAGCCACATCTAGCGCGCTTGTCTTGGATGATTGCTGCGCCCATTGGTGAACGTTGCGTAGCATATCGCCCAAACCATTGGCGACTACATCACCGGTTAGCTGCGACAACGGCTCTTCCCAATCGACTTCTATATTGTTTAAAAACTGCTGAAACTGATTACCCAGTTCAATATCGCCCTGTATCAACACATCACCCGAAAATAGGCTTGCGGCCGAGTTTTCTTGTAAGCCCATCATCGATAATGCAATGGGAGAGCCTGAAATTTTTGTGTCCGCTGGTTTATTGTAATCGTCAGAAAAATCCAAGCCATCAGCGCTGATAAAGATAAACACACTTTGATTGAGCAAACTAAAATGTAACTCCACTACGTTGCCTTGCATCGCCGCTAACTGTTTAGGAGCTTCTGGGTCTAACGCCACATAGCGATTAATAACAATTTGTAGCGGCTTTATTAAGGGTGCCAGCAAAGACATACTGCTTACAGCTTATAACCTGTATGCACAGCGACGATGCCACCAGTCAGATTATTAACTTGGCAACGTTCAAAACCGGCGTTTTCCATCATGCCTTTCAGCGTTTGTTGATCCGGGTGCATACGAATTGATTCAGCTAAATATTGATAACTCTCGCCATCTTTTGCCACCAACTCGCCAATTTTTGGTAGTAATTTAAACGAATACAAATCGTAAATTTTATCCAACACGGGGTTAGTCGGTTTTGAGAATTCCAAAATCAACAAACGGCCGCCGGGTTTCAAAACCTCGTACATCGACCGCAAGGCGGCGTCTTTATCGGTAACATTACGTAAGCCAAAGCCAATGCAAACTCGATCAAACTGATTGGCTGCGTACGGCAAGCTTTCGGCATTCGCCAAGTTATAGCTAATATTATTGATGTGGCCTTTATCGATCATTCGATCTCTGCCCACGCGCAACATCGCTTCGTTAATATCCGCCAGTACGACCTTACCCTTTTCACCCACTTTTTTAGCAAACAAGGCCGACAAATCGCCCGTACCACCTGCCAAGTCCAACACTAAATGACCCGGCTTTACGTTAGCTATTTCAACGGTAAAGCGTTTCCATAAGCGGTGAACACCCATCGACATAAGGTCGTTCATCACGTCGTAAGACGGCGCTACGGAATTAAAAACCTCACGCACTTTACCCACTTTTTCACTTACAGGAACGTCTTTAAAACCAAAATGGGTTGTCGTTTTATCTGTCATATGAGCGTCTCTTTTATGCCTTACGTTGGTGGCCAGCCGCTTCCAGTCTGGAGAGATAGTCTTGCCAATTAAGGTCTTTATTTTCAGCCAATTCGATCAAGAAATTCCACGCGTACAAGCCCGTATCATGGCCGTCACTAAACACTAAGCGAACCGCGTAATTTCCCACCGGCTCGATGGCGACAATATTGACCATTTCCTTGCCCGTTTGTAACACTTCTTGTCCCGGCCCATGGCCGCGCACCTCGGCGGAAGGTGAGTGCACACGTAAGTATTCACAACTCAATTCCGCACTGGTCCCATTGTCAAAACTCAAGGAAACGGTGCGGTTACTTTGATCTAAAGCGATATCTGTAATTATCATGGCTAGTTTATAAAATATAACGCGACAGGTCTTCGTTCGAAGCAAGCTCGGCTAATTGAGCGTCAACATACGCAGCATCAATAACTATGTTTAGCTCTTCGCCGGCCGGTGCCTTAAACGACACCTCATCGAGCAAACGCTCCAAAATCGTGTGCAAACGACGCGCACCAATATTTTCCGTGCCCTCGTTCACCTGCCAAGCTATTTCAGCAATTTGCGCGATACCGTCGTCAGTGAAACTTAAATTGACATTTTCAGTCGCCAATAACGCGGCATATTGCTCGGTTAATGACGCGTCAGGTTCAGTTAAAATACGCACAAAGTCTGCTGCGACTAAGGCGTCTAACTCAACACGAATAGGGAACCGGCCTTGTAGCTCTGGAATCAAATCCGACGGCTTTGAAAGATGAAAAGCGCCCGACGCGATAAATAAAATATGGTCCGTCTTTACCGTGCCGTATTTTGTCGTTACGGTGCTGCCTTCAACCAATGGCAGCAAATCTCGTTGCACACCATCGCGTGACACGTCTGCGCCACCCGTCTCTCCGCGCTTACACACTTTATCCAATTCGTCTAAAAATACGATACCCGTTTGCTCAAGGCTTTCCAGCGCTTTATGCTTAAGCTCTTCCTCGTTAACCAATTTGCCCGCTTCATCCTCGGTTAAAATTTGTAACGCGTTTTTGATGCTCATTTTGCGCTTTTTCTTTTTCTCGCCCGATATATTTTGAAACATACCTTGCAACTGACTGGTCATTTCTTCCATGCCGGGGGGCGCCATAATTTCAACACCCACACTGGGGGCTTTCACTTCTATTTCGATGTCTTTATCGTCAAGCTCACCTTCACGTAGTTTTTTACGGAATTTTTGCCGCGTTGCCGAGCCGCTGTCATCATCAGGGTCAGTGTTAGAAGCACGTGGTAATAAAATATCCAGTATTTTTTCTTCAGCCGCATCTTCGGCCTTACGTTTAACTTTTTCCAGCTCAACTTCACGAGTCATTTTTACCGCGATGTCGGCAAGGTCTCTGATAATAGACTCCACATCGCGGCCCACATAGCCCACTTCAGTAAACTTAGTCGCCTCAACCTTAATAAACGGCGCCTTCGCTAGTCGCGCCAAACGGCGTGCTATTTCGGTTTTACCCACACCCGTTGGGCCAATCATTAGGATATTTTTAGGCGTAATTTCGGCGCGTAGGCTTTCGTCTACTTGCGAACGCCTCCAACGATTTCTTAAGGCAATGGCCACGGCTCTTTTTGCCGCACTTTGTCCTACGATGTGCTTGTCTAGTTCATGCACAATCTCTTTTGGTGTCATTTGACTCATATTACGTAGTTTCCTCAAAATTTAACTCTTCAATCGTTTGGTTATGATTGGTGTAAATACAAATATCACCTGCAATACCTAACGATTTTTCTACTATTTCACGAGCACTTAACTCGGTATTTTCTAGTAAAGCGCGCGCTGCTGATTGCGCAAATGGCCCGCCTGATCCAATCGCTATCAGGTCTTGTTCCGGTTGGATCACGTCGCCATTACCAGAAATTATCAAGGAGTCTTTGCTATCTGCAATGGCCAATAAGGCTTCCAACTTACGCAACATACGATCGGTACGCCAGTCTTTGGCCATTTCAACGGCTGCACGCGTCAAGTTACCGTGATGTTTTTCCAGCATGCCTTCAAAACGCTCAAATAACGTAAAGGCGTCTGCAGTTGCCCCGGCGAAGCCAGCTATAACACTACCACCACCAATCCTACGTACTTTTCTGGCGTTACCTTTCATAATGGTGTTGCCCAAGGTCACTTGGCCGTCACCACCAATAACAACGCTGTTACCGCGCCGTACTGAAACAATTGTTGTTCCTCTAAAATCCACTGTTTTATCCCGCGTTTACGTTAGACACTGCATTTTACACAAAAATCAAAGCTGTCGCGTGTCGGTAGGTTTGTTTAAACTGGATTCATCTTAGTTATGATATTCTTAAGCCTGTTTAAAGCAGGGAGTAAGTACCGTGGATGAACTTAATCAACTTTCGCAAACGCTCGCGCTCAGTATGGGCGCCGCATGGGGCAGCGGGATCAATTTATACGCGACCATTCTGATGATCGGTTTATTGGCGCATAATGGGCAAATCGTATTGCCTAGCGACTTAATGATCGTTGCCGACCCGCTGGTAATGACTGCCGCCGGCCTGATGTACGCAATCGAGTTTTTTGCCGACAAAATACCCGGTGTTGATAGCGCTTGGGACACTTTACATACCTTTATCCGCATACCGGCTGGTGCTATGTTAGCCGCTGGTGCCATTGGCGATATTGGCCCTGCCGCAGAAATTGCCGCAGCATTGGTTGGTGGTAGCTTAGCTGCCGCCACGCACGCAACTAAGGCAGGTAGTCGCGCCTTAATCAATACATCACCCGAACCATTTAGTAACTGGACCGCATCTATCGCTGAAGACATTGCTGTTTTTGTGGGTGTTTGGGCGTCTATTCAACACCCCGCCTTTTTCATCGTCGGTTTGGTGTTATTTATTTTGCTAATGATCTGGGCGCTACCTAAGTTATGGCGAGGCATTAAACGCGTGTTTAGGTTTTTGTTAAAACTTTTTGGCGTCTCAAGCGCGGAAGAGGACTACTCCAAGCCCATGGCCAACGATAAGTTACCGCGACCGGATTAAGGCTTCTTTTTTTGTTTTGCGCGTGGGTGCGCCTGATCGTATACCGACGCTAAATGCTGAAAGTCTAAGTGGGTATAAACCTGTGTGGTACTGATGTTGCTGTGACCTAAAAGTTCTTGCACCGCGCGCAAATCCCTACTCGACTCCAGCATGTGACTGGCAAACGAATGCCTCAACATATGTGGGTACAGACGCCCTTGTAAGCCTTGGCGTTTACGCCAGCGTTCTAGACGCGACTGGACACTACGAGCACTTAAACGCGCGCCATTCTTACTAATAAATAGCGCCATATCATCCTGCTTATGACACGCAATCCTTTCTAATAGCCACGCGCGTATCGCTGTTACCGCCTTTTGCCCGAGCGGTAATAGTCTGGATTTTTGACCCTTACCGCTGACCACATGAATGGTCTGGCCGCTTAGATCTATGTCGGTTAAATTGACCTTAACCAGCTCGCCAACGCGTAAGCCTGATGAATACAATAACTCCCACATTGCCAAATCGCGGGTTTCCAATGCATCCATTGGCTCCACTTCTAGCAAGGCGTTAACTTGGTCTACATCAAGCACGTGCGGCAAGGCCTTAGCCGCTTTAGGCGCACGAATACCCGCGGCTGGATTATTGACTAGCTGGCGTATTTTGATCAGATAGGTAAAAAAACTACGACAAGCCGATAATTCTCGCTGCAAGCTTTGGCTACCCAACCCGCCACGATGTCGCTCGGCGATAAATCGCCGAAGATGATGGCCGTTTAATTCAGACCATTGGTTAAGCCCCTGCTGAGCACAAAAGTCGATCAATTGGGCTAAGTCTCGCCGGTATGCTTTTAAGGTGTTTGGCGACAAACGGCGTTCGACTCTTAACACTTCAATAAACCGCTGCACTAAATCAACAGCTACTGGGCTCACGTTATTCCTTGTCGGGTTGCTGCAAGGACGCTAAACGTTTCGCGACCAGTTCGCCTAAATGAGCAAGGAACAATGACCCCATCGTAGGATGGAATCTATCCATTTCTTTACTACCAATGGCCAATAGCCCGTCTTGCTGATTGATTTTTAAAGGAATAAATGCAACCGATTGCACCTCTGCCGCCTGTTCGTTAAACAGGGCCGTGGCTTGTGCATGCGTTGGATGACCACATTTAATTTTTTGTGAATCTAGAATACGCTGAAAGCTTTCTAACTGCGCACAGTCGCTCTGCCAAACCACATCGGTAATAGGGAAATCCGGAGCAACCTCATTAGCCACCAGCCGAATAGCAAAAAAATCCGCACCGAAACAATCACGCAACATATCGTCGAGAGTAGCAAAAACATCTTCAACACAGCGCGCGTCGATTAACGCTGTTGTTAACAACTGCATGCGACCAAATAAGGCATCATTTTCTCGCGCAATATCCAACAAACAGTCTAACTGCTGCTGTGCCTTTTCATTTTTCTTGCGCAATAACGCCAATTGACGCATCGTTAGTGACACGACCCCTTGCTGTTGGTCGTTGACTTGAATTATTTCAAGTAGCTCGGGGTATGAATTAAAAAACTCGGGGTTGTTTAGCAGGTATTCCCGTACCTGTTGGTCTGTTAAATTCACGTTATGCAGTGTGTTTTGTTGCTGACTCATAGCTCAATCATACCATCAAATACGAAATTTGCAGGGCCTGTCATCTTGACAGAATAGCCCTCACCGAGCCACTCAATATTCAAGTCACCACCGGTTAATGTTACGTTGACTGGCGAGCTAACAAGCCCCAATTGAATGCCTGCAACCGCAGCAGCACAAGCGCCACTGCCACATGCTAAGGTTTCCCCCGCACCACGTTCGTAAACACGCAACCTTATATGCGCGGGATCGATTATTTCGCTAAACCCGACATTGGCGCGCTCCGGGAACAAAGAGTGGTTCTCAAGTTGCGCGCCGAGCGAGATCACATCAGCTGTTGCAACATCCGCTACTTGAATAACCGCGTGCGGATTACCCATCGAAAGTGCGGAAAAATTAATTTCATTACCGCTTAAGTTAACGCTATAGGTGGTTTTTTGTTGCTCAAACAGTAAGGGAATGCCACACGGCGCAAAGACGGGTTCTCCCATATCTACGCTTACTTGCTGGTCATCATTGACGTGTAGCAGTAAGTCGCCAGCCCCTGTTTCAACCCGAATATTGGCCTTATTAGTCAGGCCTTTTTGCCTAACAAACAAAGCAAAACATCGTGCTCCATTACCGCATTGTGATACCTCACTGCCATCGGCGTTATAAATAACATAGCGAAAATCAGCTGCGCTTTGCGCCTCTTTAACCAGCAATAGCTGATCAAATCCAATACCGTAGTGCCGATCGGCCAGCTGCTTAACTTGCTCAGCATTTAACTGAACCGTTTGATTGATTGCATCGATAACAACAAAATCATTACCTAAGCCATGCATTTTACTGAAATTAATTAGCAACCCACTTCCTCAGTTTCACTGGGCAATAAGGCTTCATTTTGCCATAAGCTTTCGACACCCTGACGCGCACCGATCAGGTGCACTTGGTCACCATCAACCATCACCTCAGCAGCGCTGGGTCGAGAGTTATAGTTCGAACTCATGGTGTACCCATAAGCCCCCGCAGAGCGAACGGCCAAGAGGTCACCTTCGGCCAGTGCCAACGCCCTATCCTTGCCCAGAAAGTCACCCGTTTCGCAAACCGGACCGACAATGTCATACTGCCGCGTCGCATGGGATGAGTCTAGATTAACTACAACAATCTCTTGCCAAGCTTGATACAAGGCGGGGCGCATTAAGTCGTTCATCGCCGCATCCACGATGGCAAAGTTTTTATCTGCCGTAGTTTTAAGGTATTCCACTTTGCTGACTAAAATACCCGCATTGCCGGCAATGGCGCGCCCTGGCTCTAAGATAATTTCGTACGGTAGTTCACCTAATTTTTGATACAGCGCTTCTACGTACTCTGCTGGTGTTGGTGGCGTCTCATCTCGATACCGAATACCCAAGCCACCGCCTAAATCTAAGTGTTGAATCTCGATACCCGTTGCTTTTAAACGCTGCAATAAATTTAACACCCGATCGAGCGCATCAACAAAAGGCTGCACATCGGTCAGTTGCGAGCCTATATGGCAATCGAGACCGACCACTTGTAAATGCTGCATTTTATCTGCCCGCTGATACTCCTCAAAAGCCGTTTCTATGGCTAAACCAAATTTGTTTTCTTTTAAACCGGTCGAAATGTACGGGTGCGTTTGCGCATCAACATCGGGGTTTACACGAATCGACACCTTCGCAATCAGCCCCATATCGCCGGCAATGTCATTGATACGATCGAGTTCTGTTGACACTTCGACGTTAAAACAACGAATCCCTACTTCCAACGCACGTCGGATTTCATCGTGACGTTTGCCAACACCAGAAAAAACGATTTTTTCAGGCTGACCACCGGCCGTCAACACACGCTCAAGTTCACCCACCGATACGATATCAAACCCCGACCCTAAACGCGCCAATACATTCAAAACGGCTATATTTGAATTGGCTTTAACCGCATAACAAATAAGATGAGGTCTACCGTTAAACGCTTGATCAAAAGCGTTCCAGTGCTTTTCGAAGGTCGCTCTAGAGTATATATAAGTCGGCGTAGAAAACTGATCGACTATTGATTTTACTGAAGTATTTTCAGCGTATAGCTGATTGTCACGGTATTGAAAATGATCCACTTAACGACCCAATTGTGCCGCAGCATACTCGCTCGGCAGATACAAACTACCTTTTTGTCCACAACCTATTGATACTGCAACTAAGCCTAATATCAACATTACTTTTAAGAAACGTATCATCTTAAATACCCCGTTAATCATTTAATAATTAGCAGTATAAACGTTTGCTCTTTTTTGGCATACTCTAATCCTCATTAAGCAACCACCAAACGATAAATTATGTCTTTAACTACACTGCCTAGCATTGTGTCTAACCCAACCGGTCCTGTAAAGAAATGCGTTATTTGGCTACACGGCCTGGGGGCCGACGGTAACGACTTTGCTCCAATCGTGGATGAACTCGGCATCCAAAACGAACGGGGTATCCGCTTTATTTTTCCTCACGCAGCCGCCATACCCGTCAGCATTAATGGCGGCATGAGCATGCCCGCCTGGTACGACATTACTGAAATGGACTTAATGAAACGCGCTGATAGTAAAGGGATTGCCAGTTCCACCGCGATTGTCACGGCTATGATCAATGAACAAATTAAAGACGGTCTTAAGGCGTCAGATATCGTTATCGCTGGATTTTCTCAAGGCGGTGTTATCGCCATCAATACCGGCATTTGCTTTCAGCAGAAACTGGCCGGCATTATGGCGCTGTCAACCTATGTACCCATGCAAGACAACTTGCCTAATGCCGCACAAAGTGGCCACGCCGAGATCCCCATTTTTTATGCCCACGGCCAATACGACCCGGTCATTCCTATTGAACAAGCGCAAGCCTCTAAACAGTTTCTTGAACACGCAGGCTACTCCATCGACTGGCACAGTTACGCCATGGAACATTCGGTATCTGCAGCAGAAATTGTCGATATTAAGCATTGGCTGCTTAGGGTGCTGGCCTAAGCGCCTGTGGGCATACGCGCGCCCTATTCGACGTGAATATTCGTGATTTACAGTATATTGTTGCCGTCGCCGATTTAAAAAGCTTTGTTCGTGCGGCCGAGCATTGCTGCGTTAGCCAGCCTACACTCAGCATGCAAATAAAAAAGCTTGAAGAGTCTCTCGGCATAAAAATATTTGAACGAAATAATAAACGTGTATTAATCACCCCCATTGGCCAGCAAGTGATCGACACGGCTCAAACGATTTTGCAGCAAATTGAGCAACTGCAAAGCCTGTGTGAAAACGCGCAGAACCCGTTAGCTGGCGACCTTATATTGGGTGCTTTCCCCACCTTGGCGCCCTATTTATTGGCCGACCTAGTGCCATTGATAACGCAACAATTGCCCAAACTGCGTTTAATCCTAGTGGAAGAGAAAACCGAGGTTTTATTAAATCGATTAAGGGAGGGAAGCATTGACGTCGCCTTGCTCGCAGCGCCTATCAAAGATGATGGCTTAGTGGCTGAGGTATTGTTTGAAGACCCCTTCAAATTAGCCGTTTACCCTTCACACCCTTTATCGAAAAACGCCTTCGTAAACTCTGCCGACTTAATTGATCAAGCGTTGCTTTTGTTAGATGAAGGGCATTGCCTTCGTGATCAAGCCTTACAATTTTGCCAATTAAAAGGCATCCATCAACAACAAGACCTGAGGGGCACCAGCCTAGAAACTTTAAGGCAAATGGTTCGTGCGGGCACCGGCATTACCTTTATTCCAGAGATTGCCATCCACGGTACAGACGACGGCATTCGCTATGTTCCTTTTTCTTCACCATCTCCCTCACGTGCAATTTGTTTAGTGTGGCGAAAAACCAGCCCTAGAACCGAGCTTATGGCTTATTTAAAAAATATAATTCTTAAGCTACGAAAACAATAATAGACACAATCTATTGTTAAGTTAAAAACAATCGATTTTATCTTTATATAAAAACATCTTAGACTACCCCCATTGTCATTAATAACCCAATGGAGAAAACCATGCTAACTGATGTACCTCAAGTGACCTTTAAAACCCGCGTAAGAGACAACAGCCTTTTAGGCAACAACCCTTTCCGCTGGCAAGACGTCACCTCAAGCGATATTTTCGATAATAAAAAAATCGTCTTGTTTGCCTTACCTGGCGCCTTCACACCAACCTGCTCGAGTACACACCTACCGGGTTACGACGCACAATATGACGAATTCAAAGCGCTCGGTGTTGATGAGGTGTATTGCTTAAGCGTGAATGATGCGTTTACGATGTTTCAATGGAGTAAAAATTTGGCGGTTAAGCACGTCAAAATGCTGCCTGACGGCAATGCTCACTTTACCCGTTTAATGGGCATGCTCGTTAAGAAAGAAAACCTCGGCTTCGGTGATCGTTCTTGGCGTTATTCGATGTTGGTTGAAAACAATAAAATTACTGCTTTATTTGACGAGCCAGGAAAAACGGATAATTGCCCCGATGACCCGTTCAGCTGCAGCGACGCAGACACCATGATCAACCATTTGAAAGCTTAATAGACCTAGCCGACCTCTTTATCCCCTGCCACTGCAGCTAAAAAGGTCGGTTTTATACATTCAACTTAGCCTCAATCCGTTGCTTATATTCTAGAAAGTGAATCGTCTGCACTTGCTCACGCCCAATCACGCCCAGCTCCTCGTGCGGCACGTCGATATCGGTGATATAAACGGGGTAATCTTCAAGCGCTTTT
>JAGPVU010000027.1 GCA_018066825.1 Cycloclasticus sp. | reverse complement strand
CCGGTGGGGTTTAAGCCTTCGTATTTAACATAAATATCAACCTGCTTACCGATCAGGCTTGGGATGTTTTGTAATTGGATTAAAGGGGTATTCCCTTCGCCGAGGCTGATAAAACGCGTGCTTTCAGAAACGGGTAAAACGTTTTTATACTTATCGATTAAACCAATGTAGCGATTAGCTGATGACATAAGAGTTCCTATTGTAATGATTCAACACGGATGCGTACGGCAGGGCCGGTGGTTGAGTCAAGTGATTCAATTTCTGCAAGCGCGGATACGAGCAATTGTTCCACCACGCTGCCGGTCAGTAAAATAACCTGAGTATTCGCACCGTGCTGTTCTATTTCTTTTTGTAAAGCAGCCTCAATGCTAATGCCATTATTGGCCAAAATAGCCGTTATTGCTGCCATAACACCCGGCTTATCAATCACTGATAGACGTAGATAAAACGCCGTTTTAACCTGCTCTATGGACACGTTTGGCAGATCTTTCAATTGCTCACTTAAAAAGCCTAAAGGAGCGAGATACTGATCTGATGATACCTCTAATTGTCGGCAGATATCTACGATATCCGCTACGACCGCCGAAGCTGTTGCATCAGCACCAGCGCCTGGTCCATAGTACATCGTGGCACCAACCGCATTGCCTTTTACTAATATAGCATTCATAACGCCATCGACATTGGCGAGCAGCCTTTTTTTAGGGATCAACGTCGGGTGAACACGCATCTCTACCCCGTCGTCTGTTTTTCTAGCGACGCCCAAGTGTTTAATTCGATAACCGAGCTCTTCCGCATAGGTAAGATCTAAGGGTGTAACCTTTGAAATACCTTCGGTATACACACGTTCAAAGTTAAGCGGCATGCCAAACGCTAAAGAAGCCAATATACATAATTTATGCGCCGCATCAATGCCTTCAACGTCAAAGGTGGGGTCAGCTTCAGCATAGCCTAGCTGTTGCGCTTGCTTTAATACATCTTCAAAAGCACTTCCTTTATCACGCATTTCGGTCAAAATAAAGTTACCCGTGCCGTTAATAATACCCGCTAACCATTCAATTTTATTAGCGCTAAGACCTTCACGTAAGGCTTTAACTATCGGTATACCTCCAGCAATCGCCGACTCATACGCTAGTATGACCTTATTGTCTGCTGCCGCCGCAAACAGTTCGTTACCGTGCGTCGCAATTAATGCCTTGTTTGCCGTTATCACATGCTTACCGTTAGCTAGAGCGGCCAAAATGAGTGATTTAGCAGGTTCCTCACCACCCATTAATTCAACAACGATTTGAATCTCTGGGTCATTAATAATGTCGTCAGGGTTAGAGGTTAGTTGGAGGCTGTCGGTGCTACATATACGAGCTCGACTCATATCTCTAGCGCATGCTTTAGATACCACGATTTGATAGCCACAACGGCGAGAGATTTCTTGACTGTTTCGTTCAAGAACGTTGACCGTTCCACCGCCAACAGTCCCTAGACCCAATAAGCCGATTTTTACAACTTTCAACACATTCCCCTAACACTGTTTACTCAAGGGGGTTAATTATACAGTAATCTCGATGAGCTTAAAGTTGAGTTCAACAGCTTTATCGTTGAAGACGAAACTTATGCTCCGTGAGTGTAAAGTTGAGTTCAACAGCTTTATCGTTGATGGCGAAGTCTCTAGTTGACGGTCATCATTCCATTGATGACGCTAGGCCTTTCCCCTGTTTATTAAGGGGATTCGATTCTTATTTTAACTCGTCGTTACGAAACATTTGTTTAATACCTCGAACAGCTTGTCGGGTTCTATGGGTGTTTTCTATCAGACCAAAACGCACATGATCATCACCGTATTCACCAAAACCGATACCCGGTGAAACAGCGACTTTTGAATCTTTCAATAGTTTTTTAGAAAATTCCAGTGACCCCATATCCCGGTACCTTTCAGGAATCTTGGCCCATACAAACATGGTAGCTTTAGGTTTTTCAACGGCCCAACCGATACTATTCAGTCCATCACAAAGTACGTCTCGTCGTTCTTTATATAACGCTCTAATTTGATCCACACAATCTTGCGGGCCTTCAAGAGCAGCGATAGCTGCCACTTGAATCGGGGTAAACATGCCGTAATCTAAATACGACTTAATACGTGCTAACGCCGCCACTAGTTCTTTATTGCCGCACATAAAACCTACGCGCCAGCCGGGCATATTGTAGGTTTTGGATAGTGAATAAAATTCAACCGCAATATCTTTTGCGCCAGGCACTTGTAAAATAGAAGGCGCCTTGTAGCCGTCAAACACAATTTCCGCATAAGCGTTATCGTGAACTACCCAGATATCGTGTTCTTTGGCCATTTCAACGACCTTTACAAAAAAGTCCAAATCAACGCACTGAGTGGTTGGATTACCCGGGAAATTAAGCACCAACATTTTGGGTTTTGGGTACGATGTTTTTATGGCTTTTTCCAACTCCAAGAAAAAGTCAACGTCTGGACTAATGGGTACATGGCGGATATCTGCACCCGCTATAACAAAACCATAGGGATGTATCGGGTAGGCAGGATTTGGTACTAATACTGCATCCCCCGGCCCTAACGTCGCTAAGGCAAGATGAGCCAAGCCTTCTTTAGAGCCAATCGTTACAATCGCCTCCGTATCAAAGTCTAATTCAACATCGTAATTGGATTTATACCAACCACAAATAGCCTTGCGTAAGCGAGGAATACCGCGTGATACAGAATAGCGATGGGTATCACCACGTTGCGCTGCTTCGGTTAATTTATCTACGATGTGCTGGGGTGTCGGCTGATCGGGGTTACCCATACCGAAATCAATAACGTCTTCACCCGCAGCACGTGCTTGTGCTTTTAGGTCATTAACGATATTAAAAACATAGGGTGGAAGGCGTTTTATTCTTGCAAAATCATGCATGGTAATTACGATTTAACGAACACAGATAAGAGCGCGCTACATTACTCACCTGCATTTTAACTGTCAACGTAAATATTTAAAAAATCGACCTTGCCATTCTTTAATGCAATAACAACGACGGCGATAAACCTTCATTTTCTAAAATAACCCTGAGCGATTTTAACGCGCTCATTTGCACTTGCCTGACGCGTTCTCGTGTTACGCCCATCTCATTAGCTACTTGCTCTAGTGTAGAAGCGTGATGACCACGGATACCAAAGCGCCTAGAAATCACTTCTTTTTGTTTATCGCTGAGTCGCTCAACCCATTGGTCTAAGCTGACTTTAATTTCTTCAGACTGAAGAATATCAGTCGGTTCTTTAGCGTCATCATCTGCGACCGTATCAAGGAGCTGCTGCTCGCTATCTTTAGAAGCCGAGACGTCTAAGGAAGTAACATTTTCGGCGTGCATACGAAACATTTTTTCAATTTCTTCAACGGGCTTACCTGTCGCAGCAGCCACGTCTTCGGCGCTTGCTTCACGGTCTAGTTCTTGACTTAATTTACGTGCTTTTTTAAGGTAAATATTCATCTCTTTAATAATATGAATCGGCAAGCGAATGGTGCGCGTTTGATTCATTATGGCTCGTTCGATCGTTTGACGAATCCACCACGTTGCATACGTCGAAAATCTAAAGCCTTTTTCAGGGTCGAACTTTTCAACCGCACGAATCAAACCCAAATTCCCTTCTTCAATTAAATCCAACATAGGTAACCCACGGTTCATATAGCGTCTAGATATTTTGACCACTAAACGTAGGTTGCTTTCGATCATATGTTGCCTAGCCCCTGCATCACCTTGCTGGACCAGTCGACCATAATGTATTTCTTCATCGGCTGTTAACAAAACCGACTTACTTAATTCATTTAAATAGAGTTGCGTAGGATCACTCGCAGAACTGGTGGCTACCGTTATTTTTTGTTGCTGAGGAGCATCTAAGGGCATATCACCATCAGCATATTTAATTTTAGTATTAACCTGCATTGTCATCTCCCATATTTTGGTAAATATTGACTTATCGTGACAGCTTTACCATGCCGTCGTAATTCAAAAAAAAGTATTTGGCGATTTTTATTGTCTTTGCCAATTTCGGCAATAGCCTGTCCTTTTTTTACAACACTTCCTTCGTTCACCAATAATCGTTTGTTATAGCCATACGCCGTCAAAAACTCTTCGTTGTGCATAATGATCAGTAGGTTGCCATAACCTTTTAAACCATTACCGGCATAAACAACTTTGCCACTTTCACTACTACGAACCAACTCACCTGGGCTACCGATAAGGGTTACACCGGAATTAGCGCGATCTTTTTCAACTTGCCTAACTTTTATCGGCCATGCCCAAGATAACTTTAATGTTTTTTTGTTATTACTTGAGCTTTTCTTGGCTAGTTGTTGTTTTTTAAGGGTTTTAGTTTTTTTATTTACTGTTTGAGTATGCTTTTTGGGGTGATGTTTTGCCGCGATTAGCGTTAACTTCTGGCCCATATAAATAGTATAAGGCGGCCGTATGTTGTTCCATTGAGCGATCTCTCGGTAATCTCGCCTTAGCTGCCAAGCGATCGAATACAGCGTATCGCCGCGACGAACAATATGCGTTGTTGAACTAGGTTTGATCGATGAATATTGATTAGAAACTGGCGCGTATACCTTCGCGCTGCCACACGATGCTAATAAAAAACCAGACAAAAAAATCATCACTACTAAATTAATGTGCGTTCGTAGTATCAATGTTCGAATCGTTTTAGTTATAGTAATTTATAGCTTATTAAACCCACTATCAGTAACGTAGTCACTGACCAACCAATGATTTCTATAGAATCATTTAATTTATGGCGCAAGCCTTCCCCTCCGAGCGATACTAAAAAGGCGAGTAAATAGAATCGCGCACCACGACCGATTAATGATGCCAGCAAAAAAGGCAGAAAGGCCATTGCAAGCAAACCAGCCGCTATCGTAAATAGCTTATAAGGGATGGGTGAAAAACCTGCAATTAAGATCGCCCAAAAACCCCAATCATCAAACCACACTTTGACTAAATCAAATTTAGCCTCATAGTGCATTAGCTCTATTAGCGGCTGCACTAATTCAAATGCAAACAGGCCAATAAAATAACCAAACACACCGCCAGCAACTGAGCCAAGTGTCGTCAACATAGCTAGGTGCCAGGCTTTTGATGGTTTAGCCAAACACATGGGTGCTAACATAACATCGGGCGGGATAGGGAAAAATGAAGATTCTGCAAAACTCAACATCACTAATACGCGATTTGCCTTGGGGTGTTCTGCTGCTTTCAAAACTCGCTGATACAAACGCTTAAACAAACCACACGCTCCTAGGCACGGCCTTTTAAAAAAGGCACAAAACTCACCGCCTCTATGGTCTCAACTTCATACGCGCTATCAGTACGCGTTATCCTTTGTAACACTTGTTGCCCCTCTTCACCTATCGGGATCACCAGTTTTGCTAAAGGTAATAATTGTTGTAATAATTTAGCTGGTATTTCAGTGGGTGCCGCCGCTGCCAAAATACCTTGATAAGGACCACAAGCCTTCCAGCCCCAGCCACCATCTGAATGTTTAAAGCTAACATTTCTAAAGCCAATCTCAGTTAATACCTTTTTTGCTTTATCTTGCAAAGGGCGTATTCGTTCAACCGAAAACACCCGCGGTATTAAACTCGCTAACACGGCCGATTGGTAGCCCGAGCCAGTACCAACTTCTAAAACATTTTCAGGCAAGCCATCTTCGATCAATAATTCAGTCATGCGTGCAACCATATAGGGTTGCGAAATCGTTTGTCCTTGCCCTATAGGTAGCGCGGTATTTTCATAAGCCCGACTCGCCAAGGCTTCAGCGACGAATAAGTGCCGTGGGATTTTACTCATCACCTCAAGAACACGTTGGTCTTTAATGCCCAACTGTTGTAACTGCTGAACCATACGGTCTCGTGTACGTTGCGACGTCATCCCGATACCCTGATGGTGATTCATGCCATTGTCTCATCTAACCAATGTTTAACGTCAGCCACTCGCTGGTGGTTAGTTAAATCAATTTGCAAGGGCGTAATGGACACGTATTTATGTTCTACCGCGTAAAAATCCGTACCCTCGCCCGCGTCTTGTTGAGCACCTGGCGGTCCAACCCAATAGATTTTTTTATTCCTCGGGTCTCGCGTTTCGATAACTGATTCGGAGCGATGGCGTTGCCCTAATCGCGTTGCTTTAAAGCCACGTAAATCCTCTATCGCCACGTCGGGTACATTTACATTCAAAATTGTATCAAAGGGTAATGGTTTTTTTAATAGGCCCTTAAACAGTTCGGTTGCTACAAAAGCAGCCGTTTCATAATGTGCGGGCTGACTTGAGTTAATGGATAACGCTATGGAAGGCAATCCCATAAAACGCCCTTCGGTCGCCGCAGCCACCGTGCCGGAGTACAACACATCATCGCCCATGTTTTCGCCATTATTGATACCAGAAAAAACAATATCGGGGTCATCGTCTAATAAACCGGTTATCGCCAAGTGCACACAATCTGTCGGCGTGCCGTCTACGCTATAAAAACCGTTGTCCATTTGAGTCACACGCAGGGGCATTTCCAAGGTCAACGAATTACTCGCTGCACTTCTATTTCGATCTGGTGCCACCACCGTAACGTCAGCCAGCTCGGATAAACGTTTGGCTAATATCTGCAAGCCCGGTGCTAAATAGCCGTCGTCATTACTGATTAAAATATGCATGCGAATTGTTTTTTTAAGCTGGAAAAATTACTTATATCCATTATTTGATACACTGCTATTATGCCTGAAGATAAAATCAAACACCCAAGTTCAACTGATGATTCTAATTTATTTAGTGAATTGATGGGTGATGTAAAGCCATTAAAATCGAATAAAATCAATCTAGAAAACCAAAAAGCTAAACCCAAACCTGTTAGGCAACG
>JAGPVU010000023.1 GCA_018066825.1 Cycloclasticus sp. | reverse complement strand
TGAACGGTAAGCAACGAGGTTAAGTTTGAAGACACAACAACATGGGGATATTCATTCCCATAAAATCCTGATTTTAGATTTTGGTTCACAATACACACAACTAATCGCCCGGCGCGTGCGCGAGATAGGTGTGTACTGTGAAATTTACCCTTATGACGTTGAGCCACAAGCGATCGCTGATTTTAAGGCTAACGGCATTATCTTGTCGGGTGGCCCAGAAACGGTGACCGAGGGCAACGCACCACAAGCACCGGCAGTTGTTTTTGAATTAGCGGTACCCGTCTTAGGCATTTGCTACGGCATGCAAACCATGGCCGCACAACTGGGCGGTCGCGTTGAAGCGTCGGATAAAAAAGAATTTGGCTACGCCAGCATCCGCGCTCGGGGGCATACTGCACTGTTAAAAGACATCGAAGACCATGTCACAGACGATGGCTTTGGCTTACTCGATGTCTGGATGAGTCATGGCGATAAAGTGGTTGATTTGCCAGCAGGGTTTAAATTAATGGCCAGCAGTGACAGCGCCCCGATCGCAGGCATGGCGCATGAAGAAAAACAATTCTACGGTCTACAGTTTCATCCTGAAGTGACCCATACCAAACAAGGCGGCAGAATTTTAAGCCGATTTGTGCTGGATATTTGTGGCTGTGAAGCGCTATGGAATTCGCATAATATTATCGAGGCCAGTATCAGTGATGTGCAACAACAAGTGGGTTCTGATCGGGTAGTACTGGGCCTATCTGGTGGGGTCGATTCGTCAGTCGTTGCGGCTTTATTGCATAAGGCCATTGGCGACCAGTTGACTTGTGTGTTCGTCGACACCGGTTTGCTGCGTTTAAACGAAGGCGACCAAGTGATGGCAATGTTTGCCGAGCACATGGGTGTTCGAGTCATTCGAGTCGATGCAGAACAGCGTTATTTGTCTGCATTAAAGGGCGTTTCTGATCCCGAGAAAAAACGTAAAGTGATTGGCAACTTATTCGTCGAAATTTTTGATGAAGAAGCCGCAAAACTCGTTGATGCGAAGTGGCTAGCACAGGGTACTATCTATCCCGATGTGATCGAATCTGCGGGCTCTAAAACAGGTAAAGCACATTTAATTAAATCGCACCATAACGTGGGCGGCCTGCCCGATGATATGACGCTAAAATTGGTCGAGCCGCTGCGTGAACTGTTTAAAGATGAAGTGCGCCAGCTGGGTGTTGAGCTAGGCTTGCCTTACGATATGGTCTACCGCCACCCGTTTCCAGGCCCCGGTCTAGGCGTGCGTATTTTAGGTGAAGTTAAAAAAGAATACGCCGAGCTATTACGGCTGGCCGATGATATTTTTATCAGTGAGCTTTATAAACACGATCTGTATCAAAAAACCAGTCAAGCCTTTGCCGTATTTTTACCGATAAAGTCAGTCGGTGTAACCGGCGATGGCCGTCGATATGAATACGTTATCGCCCTGCGTGCCGTTGAAACGATCGATTTTATGACCGCCCGCTGGGCTCACTTGCCGTATGATTTCTTAGGCCATGTATCTAATCGGATTATTAACGAGATAGCCGGTATTTCACGTGTAACCTATGATATCTCAGGAAAGCCGCCTGCCACCATAGAGTGGGAGTAAGATTGATTTGGTCGCGCGGTTTTTTACACCTATTGGCATAGGAAGCTGAAAAATTGGCTTACCAGTCATTTAAAGTCGGAAACTAAACACTTTAAGCTGGCCCGGCAACAATAAATATTTATCGCACGTGAAACTGGTTGCTCAAGGGCTGAGCAGTTTGTACCGGGAACCGGTTGAGTGATTGCCAGTTTGGATTAGGCCTATGTTAACAACACGTGCAATTGTTATCTTCAGCATGGCTACTTTTAGTGGACTGCTGCTTATCGGCGCGCTGTTTTTATTCTTTTTTGTCGATATTAATGGCTATAAAACCAAGCTAGAAGCGACCGCTTCCAAAGCATTGGGCGTGGATGTCAAAGTCGATGGCCGGATGAAGCTTGGTTTTTATCCTGCTTTGCGCGTCGCGTTGGGTGAGGTGTCTTTTCGCAAACACGGGGTGGAGGTCGCATTCGTTAAGCAAGTTCGGTTTGGGCTTGAGTTGATTCCTCTGCTGCAGCAGGCAATTGAGGTCCACTCAGTGACCCTGAAGCAACTTAGAGTTTCTATCGAGCGCGATGGCGCGGGCAACTTTAATTTCGACAAGCCTGAGGCATCTGGCGCAAACTTAGCACTTCAAAAATTGACGAAAATAACCCTTTCAGATGCAAGTCTCGTCTACATCGATAAACAATTTGGAGATGTCTTCGAGAGCAGTGGTTGCAACTTGGGTGTAAAGCAAATCCGATTGTCGGACGATACACTCTTTAAGCTGATGAAAGGGCTTTCATCTACGGCACAGCTCAGCTGTAAGGAACTGCGCAGGAATGATTTAATGGTATCTGATATCAAGGTATCAGCGAGGGTAAATCAAGGGGTCGTCGATCTCAAGCTAGTCAGCCAACGTCTTTTCGGTGCGCAGGGGTCAGGAAGTATCCAGGCCGACTTTTCGGGCGCTGTTCCGCTGTACCATGTCGATTATTCACTAAGCCAGTTCCAGGTGGAGGCGTTCTTCAAAACGCAAGTGCCGCAGGAGGTCGCAGCAGGGCTGATGGATTTCAGCATGACGCTGTCGATGCAAGGTGAAAGTGTGGCGACAATACGGCAGTCAGCAAAAGGGCAGGTCTCATTGCGCGGCGACGACTTGATGGTCTACGGTACCAATTTTGATCAGGCATTCGCCCGTTTCGAGTCCAGTCAGCAGTTCAATCTTATAGACGCTGGCGCCTTCTTCTTTGCTGGCCCGGTGGGTTTAATGATAAGCAAGGGTTACAACTTTGCAAACCTGTTGCAAGAGTCTAAGGGCCACAGCCAAATACGCACGCTTGTCTCCGACTGGAAGGTCGAGCACGGGGTGGCACAGGCACTGGACGTAGCCATGGCGACGGAGAAGAACCGAATCGCTCTAAAGGGAGGATTAGACTTCGTCAACGAACAGTTCGATGGAGTGACGGTTGCACTGGTTAACACTAAAGGTTGCGTCGAGGTGAAGCAAACAATAGGTGGTAGTTTTCAAAATCCCGAGGTGGGAAAGCCGAGTATCCTCACATCTCTCGCTGGTCCAGCACTCAAGTTACTTGAAAAGGGAAAAAATATCTTGCCCGATGGCGAGTGTGACGTGTTTTACGCAGGTTCGGTGCGGCCTAATTAAGAAAATATTTAGAGGCCATTTTCTTGTAGGCGAGCATAGGAGTCTATGCTATCCACACTTTTAACAACAGCTGTGGCAATAGTGTCGATATTCGCCCTTGTTTCAACGCTCTAAAACGTTGGCGAACAATCAACCATTCGACCGGACAACACCGTCTATAACTCTTACTCGATCGCCAGACTGCCAAGTCGGTTGGTTGACTTGATTAAAGACGCGACTCGAACCATTGTCGAAGCGAACAGTAATTTCATAGTGCTGGGTAGCACTGGAGCTTTTCTCAATTTCATTACCGGCAACGGCACCACCCACGGCTCCAGCAACCGTCGCTAAGTCTTTACCGCGACCACCGCCAACTTTACTACCCAGCAGGCCACCAACAACCGCACCGCTAACCAGACCAATACCGCTGGTGTTTTTGACGTTGTTGATTAGCTGCGTCGATACAATAACCCCACAGTCGGCGCAGATGCTCTTGTTCGTAACAGGCCGGTCGGTGTGCGCTGCCACTTCGCTGGTACTGTCTGCATTTTGTTCGCCGTAGGCCGTAGGTAACCAGCCCATAAATGCTGCAATCCCCACGGCACTAAACAGAATGATTGCAATGGATGCGATCCACAGTATGGGTGATGATGTCTTGGATGCTGTTGTCATTATGAATTTCCTTTTGCGCTGTGTTGTTCGTGGGTGTTTATTTTTCCTAGAATAAAAGTATCGTTACCTACGGTCTGTACGTTGGGATACATAGGGTAACTTTATGCAATGGACAAATCGTTTAATTAAACTTGCCAGCAACATCGAAAAAATCTCAACAATGTCTAAATGTACAGAGACAAAGACCTAGAAAAGGAAGAATTCGCCTGCGTTCGACGCAATCATGCGTGTAACCCACAAGCTGGTAAATGTATTTTAAGGTTATGTACGCTAACGTACGGAGACAAAGGCTCTATAAGTAGAGAATATAGGTCTGATAATTGTAGAAAATAATATTAATCTAGAGGGGTTTTCAGGCCACTCTACTAGTTAAGGAAACAATCATGGTTGAATTAATACTGGTCGTACTTCTCGTTGTTATTATTATAAAAATAACATAAGTTCATCGAGGCAACGGTTTAACACGAGAGTTTGAAATCTTATTTCCTGACGGTCATTAGGTTTTAAACACATGGGCGTTAACCAGCCCCCCACCACATACTAAGGAGTTAGTCATGGTTGCACTATTACTAGTTATCGTTATTCTTATTCTTATATTGTAGTTTATAGCTAAACCTTGCGATGCTGGATTACCGGCAATTCAGGAAATTCCTGAATCGTAAGGGGGTTGCCGTTACTGGCGAAGCCATCAAGCTTGCAATATCAACGGTAATCATTTATGCAGCATCAGACCGAAAATCTGGTGCTGTTGTGCATGATTTTGGTAGTTAAAAGATAGAGCAATCGCCTATGCAGTTGGAAATCCGCAATCTTACAAAGCGTTATGATCAAAAAAGAGGGCTTGGGCCAACAAGTTTTGATGTAAAAAAAGGCGAATTGGTCGCTATTGTCGGCCATAACGGTGCCGGAAAATCCACACTACTCAAAATGCTGGCCAACTGGATCGTACCTGACAGTGGCAGCGTAACGATAGACGGGATAGACCTGAAAAACAGGCATGCCGTTGTTAAAAAAGTAGGCTTTATCCCAGAAGACCCTAATCTATTCGATTTTTTCTCGGTTGAATACAACCTCAAACTCTTTGCCGCGCTGACCCAATCACCCGGCAAACGGGTCTCTGATATCTTAGGCGAATTTAACCTGATGCCGTTTCGCAAAAGCAAGGTGCAGTCGTTGTCAAAAGGTTTGAAGCAACGGGTAAACATCGGGCGTGCCTTATTGGCAGATCCGCCGGTGCTGATACTGGATGAGCCAACATCGGGTCTAGATTTTGAGATGACTCGGGAAATATACCGGCTGTTGAACGCCATGCATGATGCAAAAAAAACCATTCTTTTTACCTCTCATCGTCCTGAAGAAATAAAAAACCTCGCCACCCGTATTATGGTACTGCATGAAGGCAGCCTGATCTTTGATGGGGCGCCAGATGACTACTTTCAATCTAAAGTTCATGAAGAGTTGTACGCATGATGATCAGAAATACCTTAATCCTTGTACTCAACGATTTAGCTATCGCATTTAAAAATAAAACCTTTTTTTTGATTCTGTTTATTCCATTGTTCGTTTTTGTTACCTTGAATCTGGTAGACCAGACCAACGCAGAGTCGAACGCAGTACAAATAGGCATGGTTCAAGGGCACAATTATGCGCCCGCGTTTATCGCTAGCGTCAAAGCAAGTCCAAAGTGCCTGGAAGTTACGTGGCTTAAAAGCGAAGAAGAGGGCGCTAAATTACTAAAGGAACGTGCGATAGACGGGGTGCTGAGTGTTAATCAAAAGGCACCTAACGCGCTTGAACTGTTAGTGTTGAAAAAAGAATCACTGCATACGATTGCGATCGTGCAAACGTTTACTGCGTTACAAAAAATAGCAGAAGGCAGCCCGCCTGATTGGATCGGCGATATCAAGTCGTTGCATAAGGGTGATGTGCAAAAAGAGGCCTTGCCTACTTGGGTGTTGATGCTGATCTTGCTTATAGGCTTTATTATCCTTCCTGTGCAGGTTGCCGAGGAAAAAGAAAAAAAACTGCTGCTTGCGCTTCTGCAGACGCCAATACACGAAATCCAATGGCTCATTTCGAAATTGATTTTAGGTATGGTGCTAATTATGACCGCGGTATTGTTTCTCCATCTGTTAGGCCAGTTCGGCCCGGTACATGTTTTGGACTATTTGCTTTTTATCAGCGTCGGGAGTTTTTGTTTTAGCGCTTACGGAATT
>JAGPVU010000022.1 GCA_018066825.1 Cycloclasticus sp. | reverse complement strand
TCGCCACGGCAAACGCCGCACCGGCAGAGGTATTGGCTTGCAACGGTGTGTCGGCAAAAACACACACTACGCGTTTTGCCATTCCGCTTTGAATCGCCATGGTCGCTTGCTGCAGAGTTTGCACCATTGAGCTACCTTCAGCCTCCACCACGTTCAATAAACTTAGGTTTTTTAAACCGGCAAAGTCCTGCATTTCCATCGGAAAGTCTTTTAACTCGGCCAAGGGGCTTTTATTCAGCAACAAGCCATCGATATCGGCATGCTTAAAGCCTGCATCCTCAATCGCCAAACCAATAGCGTTAACGGCTAATTGCCACGCCGGCTGTTGATAATCGCGGGTAAACTCGGTCATTCCAAGTCCAACTACTGCCGATAATGCGCCTTTTTTTGTCATCGTTAAACTTAATTAAATCAAGAAAGCCAGCGTTGGAATGGGCTCGGCACCGTTCACCAACACGATTTTTTTCATATGTATTTGAAAGCTGTCACCGCGGCGACTAAGTTGATATGTGACCCGACCCGACCAGATTCTAAAATCATGTATGGATTGAATCGAATATTCAGGTAAATAGAAGTTAGCCTCCACCGTGTAGCGCCCATCCTCTTGTTCTGTGTATTCATAATTCGACACGACTCGACGCAAACCAGAAATAGGCACTTGGCTATAACGGTAACCTGTTTTTAATTGCCGAATACGGGTCGCTAGGCGAGTCCGGTTATCGTATAAGTGCGACACCGTTTTCGTCGGATCATCACCTTCACGCAGTGGTACCCAATACACTGCATCATCTGCCCATAGGTCCTCCCAGTCTTGATACTTAGATTCGTCCGCTAAACGCGCTTCTTGAACAATAAATGCTTCTAGTTCGTGTGCTACTTCATGTGATACCGTCGCCATTAGTTGTCTCCCAGCATAACTGAACGATAGTGGTGCCAAAATCCCCGGTTAGACGCCTCATCTGTCATATGCGAGGTTATTACCCCGTCGTCATCTTTTGTTTCACGACTTAAACCACGGCTTAAATCACACCAAGGATCACCCGCCAACAAGGCTTTTTGAGCCCGTTCGGCAATGCTTGCATCATCCGCCAACAAAAACGCCGCAGGACCGAGCGCACCTTCACTCTGCCTAAGTAGTTTAAAGTCTAATTCCTCGGCACCTTCTAGAAACATCGGTGTACTCCACTGAACCGAAGAAGTCGTGCCGGTGGGTTGAAAGATAACGATATTCATTTCACCTAAAAATAAATTAGGGAAGATACACGCATGTGGCGGGCCATCGAATAATATTTTATCGGCCTTCTCTTCGCCATAGGCTGCACGCATGTTATCGACATAGGTCTTGGACTTTTCTAGTGTAGACCCCAACCAATCGAGCGGTTTAACGTAACCAGCAGAGAAATCAATTTCTGTATGCCCATTACCCCAATCTTTGACCACACCTTTAATACTATCCTCGGCACCCACAAACTCGCCGTATTGCGAGTCGATGGCCATAACAAAGGACTGATGCACGTAATTCACGTGATAGCCATCAGTATCATTTTCCGGCAACATCTTCCAATTGGCATCAAAATGCTGGCGAATCCAGCCCGCCTTTAAGTCAATTTTACCTGTGGGTGACATTTCACAAGAACGGTCTATCAGCTTCTTCGCGTTGCCCAGATAATCATCAAAGCTAACCGTCGGCTCTTTAAAACAAGCAAATACAAAACCGCGATAACTGTCTACCACCAAGCCTTGCATATTAAGTGAGTCAAGTGGCTTATCAAAGCCGCCGGGGTACGAGACATCCAGCAAATCACCGTTTAAACCGAACACCCAACCGTGATAGGGGCAAGTGAAATTGCGCTTATTCCCTTTGGACTCATTACACAGCATATTGCCACGGTGAGAACAACGATTAACCAGCACCTTAATGTCATTGTCCTTACCGCGAACCATAATGATCGATGAACGACCAATCTCACGAGTAATATAATCACCGGCGTTTTTTATTTCGCTGTCATGGCCAATAAATACCCAGCTACTGTAAAAAAGCTTCTCTAGTTCGTCTTCATAAATTTCATCGGCGGTATACACAGAGCCATGAATCTTATCGGCCTGAATTAACGCCTTATAATCAATTTTTTTCGTCATCTTGCATCCTTATATTTTGCCTTACACTTTAGCAGTTAAACTGCTAAAGCCTTTGATTTAGGTCATACAATCTATCTTAAATCCAGCGCCTAACGCCTGCGCAGAAGGCCGCGTATTGGTCACCAAACAATGCTAACAACGCCTTTTCTTCAGGTTTGATTTGAAATTGATTCATATAAACCACATAAAAAACCAAAGCGAGCAAACCATAGGGTGTCCCCAGCCAAACCAACCAAGCCAGCAGGAACATAAAATTACCCAGATACATTGGGTTGCGTGTGTACTGATAAATACCCGCATTAACTAGGCTTGTCGCATTACTGGGTCTTAATGGGTTGACCGTTGTTTTCGCTTGCCTAAACTGCCCTATGGCAAAAAAATCAATGAGTAACCCCATGCTCACAAAGACATAACACAGCGTTAACTTATAGGGCAGCTCGATAACCGGCGTTTCAATATAATAGCCTAGCAACCACATTAAACCTGCCGCAATCAAAGCTACTACTGGCGGTGGAACTTTTAAGGCGAGCACCGACATCACAAAAAACTAGTTACTATCCGCAATGACCGCTCTATCTCTAAACCGTTCTGGCAAGGTATCTGGCAAGGCATAGGGGATAATATCTGCGTTATCATAAAACTCTTCAATAATCGGGTGCATTAATTTGCGCCATGCAGAGGGCACCATCGTAACAAATAAAATATTCAAATAGCCGTACGGTAAACGCGGGGCCTTTTCCATTACGCGTAAAATTTGATAGGGTCGCCCGACATTTGCATGGTGGTCTGAATGCCGATCTATTTGACACATAAAAAAACTGCTGATAATCGCACTGTCATCCCATGCGTGTTCTGGGCGAATTTTTTCATAACTACCATCAGCCAACTGTTTTCTCATCAAGCCATAATGTTCAGCAAAATCTGCAGTCGCCAATAGCATGCGTGGAAAAATATATTGCATGATAAATAAAGGTAGCGCAATCCAGCCAAAAAGAACCACCAGCAAGGCAAACCACGCCCACTGAGCAGCCGTAATCTTAATCATTTTATTATCTATATTTAGCCAACTGAGGCCTTTACGTGCTAGGCGTTTGCTTTCTACCTGCCAGGCACAGATGGATTTCCTAATCGTGCTGCGTAGGGCAAAACGCCAAAAATTTTCACCATACGGTGCGGTGGCGTGATCCTCCGGAGTAGCGACCGTTAAATGGTGGTGGAAGTTATGGTAGACATAAAAATCCGCCATGCTGATGGGTGTTAATAAGGCTTGCCCCATAAACCGATCAAAAGCATTACCATGATGACAAAGTTCATGCCCTGGTGTTGCGCCAAAACCGGTCACCAACACCAGCGAAAGCGTCAAGCCGATCATTTCTACCAAGCTGAGTGGCTGGTAGACAACCCCCAGTGCTGAAAACATATCCAACGGCGTATTGGCAATGAGCGAATAACAAAACAAGGTCATCAAAAACTGCACAGGAATATACAACCACAGCATAACGCGATAAAACAGGCTCGCCTCTAATTCGGCCTCCATCTCAACAGGCGCATTAACTGGGTCATTACCCACAATAGGGTCCAACACAATACAAGCCAGTAACACAAAAACCGTTAGCCAATACCAAAGACCTCCTCCGGCAAGGTATGCCAACACCGGTGTTGAAGCAAAAATCAATAACGGCAAGGTGGTGTATTTTGTAACGATACTGATCGTTCGATTAAGCACTTTAGTCTGGGTCATAATCCGACATTCCACGAGTTAACATATATTCACTTTTACTTATAATACTATATGATGGGTTAATCGACCACGTGTTAAATTTATTTGCAGCCCATTTTTTAGGCTGTTTAAACATAGGAATTCATTATGATTAACTCCCATATTCAAACCGGCTCGTTTACCACCCATTTAAATGAAGCAGGGATTGAGAATAGCGAGGCCATTTTGCTGCTCCATGGCTCGGGGCCTGGTGCTAATGCAATGTCTAATTGGCAGTTCGCGCTGCCTTTTCTTAGCGACTCTTATCATTGCTTAGCCCCCGATATCGCTGGCTTTGGCCAGAGTCAACATGGCGCCCCTCCGCAACAAACAACTCAATGGATTGACATATGGGTGCAGCAGCAAATTGATTTATTAGATGCCAAAGACCTGAATAAAGTCCATTTGGTTGGTAATTCGATGGGCGGCGGGGTCAGCTTGCATTTATTAGACCGCCACCCCGACCGTTTTGAAAAAGCCTTGTTGATGGGCCCTGTTGGCGCGCCTTTTGAACCCACTGAAGGGCTTACCAAAGGCTGGGAGTTTTATAAAGACCCCTCTGAAAATGCCTTATTTGAACTCATCCAAAAGTTTCTCCACAACCCCGCGCTATTAGGTGATGATATTCAAAAAATTGCGGGCGAGCGTTTCAAAAACGTGATGCAAGACGAGGTACGCGTGCAGTTTGAGGCCATGTTTTCTGAAGGGACCAAGGCAGGCATCGACGCCTTTGTGCTATCTGACCAGCAACTTGCTGATATCAAGCACCCCATGATGATCACTCACGCACGTGAAGATTATTTTATCCCGCTTAATAATGCCTACCATTTAACTGCACGAATCCCCAACGCTCAACTTCACGTTTTCCACCACTGCGGCCACTGGATTCAGATAGAACAAAAGTCGGCCTTTAATAACTTAATGAAGCTGTTTTTTGACGGCGCTTTGGATTAAAACTGCCTTATAATCAGTCCATGGATTCACTGCAGTTTTACAAATGCCTCGCTGATCAAACCCGTTTAACATGCCTGATGTTGATACAACAAGAAGGTGAGCTTTGCGTGTGCGAACTTATGGAGGCCTTACAAGAAGGTCAACCCAAAGTCTCACGCCATTTGGCCCAACTTCGCAATGCGGGTTTACTCACAGATCGCCGGCAAGGGCAATGGGTTTTTTACCGGATTCATCCCTTATTGGCGGATTGGCAAGTCGATATACTCGATAAGACCCGCCAGAATGGCTCCGATTTTTTTCAACAAAGCCTCGCCCATTTATCCAATATGCGCAGCAGGCCTGGCCGTGATCAAGCCTGCTGCTAGGCAACACTATTAGTTAAGCTCTAGTTACGCACCCTCTTAAAATATATGTTTTTACATATATATGATTATTCATATATAATTTGCATATCAATTTAGTTGGAGGACGTATGGCGATTAAAGTTGGCATCAATGGGTTTGGCCGGATGGGCCGCTTATCTTTTAGGGCTGCATTCGGCTCACAACATCTGCAATTTATACACATTAACGACCCAGCCGCTAATGCAGCTACCTTGGCCCATCTACTTAATTTTGATTCTGTTCACGGCCGCTGGCACTATCAAGCCGGTCACCGAGGCAACTCTCTTTTAATCGACGGTCACTCCGTGCCTTGCAGCCAAAATACGGCCATTCAGGACACCGATTGGTCAGCCTGTGACGTGGTGATTGAGGCCTCTGGAAAAATGAACAGCAAGGCACAGTTACAGACCTACCTTGATCAAGGCGTTAAACGGGTCGTCGTCACCGCGCCGGTTAAAGAAGAGGGCGTGTTAAATGTCGTTTTAGGCGTTAATCATCACTTATATGACAAAGACATACACCGTATCGTCACCGCCGCCTCATGCACCACTAATTGCTTAGCACCGATTGTTCAAGTCATCCATCGCCAATTGGGGATTAAACACGGCAGTATGACAACAATACACGACCTAACCAATACACAGACGATTTTGGATGCACCGCATAAAGACTTGCGCCGTGCGCGCGCCTGCGGCATGAGTTTAATTCCAACAACAACGGGTTCTGCTACTGCTATTACTCATATTTTTCCCGAACTTAAGGGCAAACTTAATGGCCACGCGGTGCGCGTACCACTCGCCAACGCCTCACTGACCGATTGCGTATTTGAAGTTAAACGCAGTACCTCAGCAGAAGAGGTTAATGCGTTGCTAAAGCAAGCTGCCGATAATGAACTGGCAGGGATTTTAGGCTATGAAGAACGGCCCTTGGTGTCGATCGATTATAAAACCGACGCGCGATCTAGTGTTATTGATGCCGTATCAACCTTAGTGATTAATGGCACTCAAGTAAAAATATACGCTTGGTACGACAATGAATGGGGCTACGCTAATCGTACCGTTGAGTTGGTTCGCATGATTGGCGCATTGGATTTAATCAGTCCTTAATATGCGCTTACTTTCTAATATGAGCCTACTCTCTGGCTTATCAAGTGACATCAAACAGTACCTGACCATCACAGGTAATTACTGGGTGTTCACGCTCACCGATGGCGCACTGCGAATGTTGGTAGTTTTGCATTTTCATCAACTGGGTTATAGCCCTTTACAAATAGCTTTGCTGTTTTTGTTCTACGAAATCTTTGGTGTTATCACCAACTTAGTGGGTGGCTGGTTGGGTGCGGTTATCGGCCTCAACCGCACCATGCAACTCGGTTTGGGCTTGCAAATAATCGCCTTATCGATGCTACTCGTTCCCAACCACTGGCTCACGGTCGGCTGGGTCATGTGCGCCCAAGCGGTATCGGGTATAGCCAAAGATTTGAATAAAATGAGCGCCAAAAGCTCGATTAAATTACTCGTGCCGAGTGGTGCTGAATCGACCCTCTATAGATGGGTCGCTTTGCTGACTGGGTCTAAAAACACCTTAAAGGGCGCTGGTTTTTTTCTTGGCGGGACCTTACTCAGCCTATATGGCTTCCAAGGCGCGGTACTATTCATGCTGGGATTATTAATAGTGGCCTGCTTAATTAGCCTAATGACGTTAAGCAAAAAATTAGGCCTATCCAACAGTAAACCAACATTTAAACAGCTCTTTGCAAAACGCTCGGCAATCAACTATTTATCCGCTGCGCGCCTTTTTTTATTTGCTTCGAGGGATATTTGGTTTGTCGTCGCTTTACCGGTGTATTTATCAACCACCTTAAGCTGGGATTTCTGGCAGGTCGGCAGCTTGCTCGCTAGCTGGCTAATTAGCTATGGCGGCATTCAGGCCCTAACGCCTAGATTAACCGGCCTAGGCCTCCCCTCTACTCCAGATGGGATCAGTGCATTTTATTGGGCGCTAACCCTTGCTGTGACACCAGCATTGATGGCGGCGGCGCTATACTTCAATCTACACACGAGCTACGCTGTATTTATTGGCTTAGCATTATTTGGCCTGTTTTTTTCGGTCAATTCGTCAATCCATAGCTATTTGATCGTGAGTTATGCCGATAAAACCCAAGTAGCGATGGACGTTGGTTTTTATTACATGGCTAACGCCGGCGGCCGATTGCTCGGCACCGTTTTATCCGGTTATTTGTACCAATGCTATGGGCTGGCTAGTTGCCTAGCCTTATCCTCGATCTTTATTTTGTTCGCCGCCATCTTATCGACCGCGCTACCGACACTTAGCAGCAACAAACCATCAGTGCTACTAACGGATTAACTCTAAAATACGGCACTTTCCCCCTGTTGTGGAATCTGTGCTTTCCAGCCCAGTCCACCAAGGTGTTGCTGTAACGCCAACTTAGCTTCTGCTTCACCGTGGACTAGAAAAAGCGTAGGGTGTGGTTGTTTGAAATGGCCGATCCAATCGCTTAATTGCGATTGGCTGGCATGAGCAGAAAAGCCGCCCAAGGTATGAATAGCCGCTTTCACAGCGATATCATCGCCTGCGTGACGATAGGTTTTTGCACCATCAACTATTGCGCGTCCCGGTGTTCCTTTTGCCTGGTAACCCACGATAACGACGTGCGCATTACGCTTCCAGATATTATGCTTAAAATGATGCCGAATCCGACCGCCGGTACACATGCCACTACCCGCAATAATGATCGCGCCGGATTCTATCGTATTGAGCGCCATCGATTCTTCGGTTGATGGCGTATAACGCAAAATTGGTAAAAAAGAGTGCAAACTGCTGTTATACCCACGCTGAATCACTGAGGCGTCGTCGTCATTATAAAAATTCTGGTAACGGTGATACACCTCGGTGACCGCAATTGCCATCGGGCTGTCCAAGTAGACCGCTTGCTTTTTTAACACCCCCTTTTGATACAACTCACCCAGACGAAATATGATTTCTTGGGTACGCCCTACGGCAAACGACGGGATCAAAATATTACCGCCGTTTTGCGACGCTTGTACGATAATCTCTTCAAACTCGTCTAAGGTTTGCTGCATCGGCCGATGATTACGGTCACCGTAGGTCGATTCTAACAGCAGCACATCAGCATGCTCTACCACCTCGGGGTCGCGCAACAAGGCCGCGTAGCTGTTGCCAAGGTCGCCCGAAAAAACCAACTTCTTTTCGCCGCCGTTTTCTTCGATAAACAGTTCGACAATAGAGGAACCTAATATATGGCCCGCGTCACGAAAGCACAGCGACACGCCCGGCAAAATTTCCTGCCGAACACCGTATGCTAAACCTTCGCAAAGACTGAGCGTAGTTTCTACATCCTCTACGCTATAAATCGCTTTAACTTCCTCTTTTCCTTGACGACGACGGCGTTTGTTTTCCCATTCGGTATCGCGTTGTTGCAGCATGGCCGCGTCTTTCAACATGATTTCTAATAAATCACTGGTGGGGTGGGTCATAAATATCGCTTTGTTGTACCCCGCCACAACCAGCTTAGGCAAGCGACCCGAGTGGTCTAAGTGCGCGTGCGACAATACCACCGCATCAATGCTAGCCACATCAAATTGAAACGCGGCTTTATTGTCTTGTTCCGCCTCCCGTCCCCCTTGAAAAAGCCCGCAATCCAGCAAGATGGTTTTGCCCGCTGTTTCTAAAACATAGGACGAACCGGTGACCCCTTCTGTCGCGCCGTAAAACGTTAGTTTTGCCATAAACTTCCCTCAATAACCCGCTGTTTCAGTGGCCGATAGACGTTGACTCAATAGGCCTTTCCACTGACATCCTGCGCCTGTTGACGCGCTATAACAATGGGAATTTGTCAAAAACCGGAGCTAGATCAGTTTTTACTTACGCCAATAGTTGCGGCATGAAAAAAGAGGCCAGGCTAAGCACCAAAAAGAAACCTGCCATATCAGTAACCGTGGTTAATAATGGCCCTGACGCAACGGCAGGATCAATGCCAAATCGTTTTAGTATTAAGGGGACTGTACCGCCGATAGATACCGCAATTAACGTATTTAACGACAACGCCAGTCCGATCACTATACCGAGATACACGCTGTCTTTCCAAACCCAGGCCACTATGCCAATCAGTACGCCGAGCACAATGCCATTGATAATGCCAACGCCTAATTCCTTACGTAACACATGGAAAAGATCCACCGGACGGGTAAGACCGAGTGATAACTCACGCATACTAACACCCACCGCCTGATTGCCTGAACAGCCGCTCATATCCGATACCATCGGTAGAAAAACAGCAATCGCAATAACCGCCGTGAGGGTTTCTTCATACGCAGAAATCACGCTGGCTGCGATAATATTTAAAACAATATTAGACGACAGCCAAGCAAGCCTACGCCTTGAACGCAGCCAGGTTGGCATTGAGCGCAGCTCGTCACCAACTTGTTGCCGTGATAAGCCTTCATGTTCAACACGTACCAGCTCTGCATCCGCCAGCTCAATGCGCGACACCACCCCGAGTATCCGTTTTTCATCGTCAACCACCGGAATCCCTAGAAAAGGGTTTTCGTCGAACAATGTCGCCAACTCATCTTGACTGGTATCGGCCTTAACCGATAACGCCGGTGTCATGATCTCAAGCAAGCTCACCGCCCGTTTGCTCCGCAACAAATCGCGCAACGACACCACGCCGAGCAACCTGCCTGTCTCATCTAAAACATACGGGTGTTGCCCGCGGTGGCGCTCAAACTCTTCATCCGCTTCGATCATGCGTCTTAAAATGGTACCTACAGAGTCCGTACTGATAAAGGTAAATGCCTCCAGCTCCATTAAGCCACCCGCGCTATCTGGCGGGTATTGCGACAATTTTCGGACATCATCGGCACTTTCCACATCCATCGCAGATAAAATCGCTTCGGCATCACTTTTACGCATTTCGTTGACTAAATCCGCCTGCGTATCTGTGTGCAGCTCTTCCATGATTTTCGCCGCGACGGAGGAATCCAGGTCTTTAATCATTGCTACAGCGAGGCCAGAAGGTGCTTCTTCAATCAGCTCAGCCGCCGCTTCCGGCGTCATGATTGATATCAATTGATCGCGTTCATCCGCCGTCATTTGCGATGCGTGTCGTAAAATATCTTGGTTTGAAGCACCTTCAATAATCTCAGCGACCTGCTGTTGATCCGCCGCTTCTAACGCGTCATATAACGACTCTTCCAACGCCTCAAGCGCTGCTTTGTCATCCTTCTCAGGTGCATTACTCATATCACTATGTTCCTGTTTTTTTTAAGGGTTAAATACTATGTTTGACTTGAAGGATCCTTAAGCAAAGCATAAGCCGCACTATTCCGCCTAGGTCGATTTTGATTTTCCTCGATGCCAGGCATCCTTACCTTAAGCCTTTAAAAAGACCGTTTTAGCCTTGTGTTGAGCGCAACATGATATTTAATTGATCGACGACGTCAGACCAATCAGAGTCTTCTTCAATAGATTCTTTTAAGAAAGCCGATTGCGACGCATTCCAGAAATTGGCTTGATGTAAAGCTATCGCCCTAGGCAATGGCGCGTTTTTCTTGATAAATTCCTTAATCGCTACCGATGTACTAGCCAAACCTAATTGGTCAAATAACGCGCTTAACGTGGGATCATTTATTTCCATTGTGCACCTCTTCTTTGCATTACATCCAATATTAATCGACCAGTAAGTCTTATCCACCTGTTAGCCGGAACTACTCATTAAAACACGGTCAAAGCGACTCTTTATGTTGTTGCCCCACTAAATAATAGGTCACGCCTAAGGCGAGCACCACGGCCGCTATCGAAAAGATATGTATCGCGGACACGTCTTTAAGGTCAATAATAATGACTTTTCGGGCGATCGCCATCAATGCTGTGGCAATCACTAACTTAATCGGGATAACATCAGTTCGCAGGTAGAGGATGATGTTTTGATAGATCTCGATCGCAATTAACACCACCAGAAAGGCCGCAAAAACTTTAAAAATATCGGACACCGCTAGCAACAAGTAGGGGGCTTTAGACACTTGTGTGTAGATCACGTAGACCACATCTAAAACGCCCCAAAAGATCACGACCACCATCAAAACAGCGAGCGTTCTTATGCAAAACTTTATCGCTTTGTGTAGTCGAGATAACAGCACATCGGGATGTTCTTCTGGTAACTCATCACTCATTTAAACTCTCCATACAATCTAAAATTTTTTGGGCCATTACAACCATTTACGTTTTTTAAAATACACTAATAATACCGCCGGTATTGCTACAAATGACAGCCAAAGCGTGGGATACGCCCACTTCCACTTTAACTCCGGCATGTACTCAAAATTCATTCCATAAATACCGGCGATAAACGTCAACGGTATAAAAATAGAAGCAAATACGGTTAAGACCTTCATCACCTCGTTCATTTTATTGCTAACGGTAGAGATATAAATCTCGAGTAAGCCCGTCAACACATCCCTATACGACTCGATAGACTCAGTAACACGGATCGCATGATCAGAAACATCACGTAAATACACATGCGTTTTCGCATCTATTAAGCCAGACTCACAACGCATCATTTCTGCCAACAGTTCACGTACGGGCGAAACGTGCCGCCGAATCCTTATCAATTCACGCTTCAAACCTTGTATCTCAAACAACATATCTTGCGTTGGTTCAGATTTGAGTAAGCGGTCCTCTAACGAAGTGACCGCATCGTCTAATGAATCGATCAAAACAAAATTTTGGTCGACTATCGAATCTAATATCGTATACGCTAAGTAATCGGTACCCAGACTGGTAAAACGCCCTTTGCTGGTCTTAATCCGCTTTACGATTGGCTGTAAAAAATCATCGGTTTTTTCTTTAAAAACAAACACAAAGTTCTTTAATACGAGCAAACTAATTTGCTCATAAATTACCGAAAAACGCCCCGTATCTGGCAATAAACACTTAAGCACGATAAACAAATGGTCATCGTAATCTTCGAATTTTGCCCGCTGATGGGTATTAAGAATATCCTCTAACACCAACTGATGAATACCGAATAAGGCGCCGATGCGTTCTATTACCTCGACATCTGCTAAGCCCTCAATGATGACCCAAGTCACCGTATCGGTTTCCATATACCTTAGTGTTTCATCGATCGACTCAATCGGGTGCTCGTTAATAGCACCCGCGGTATAGTCGATAACGGTCATTCGGGTTGTGTCCTCTAACACCTCACCCACATGAACCAAAGAGCCTGGTGGCAGGCCCGTTTTTTTAGAAGAAACTCCTATTGATTCAGCCATATACCCACCAAAAAAGTATTCATCAATGCAAAGTATAATGGTAAGGCACAACTGGCTTCAAACCTAGGGTCTTTTTAATGATTTAGCCGCTTTCTGTAACCGCTGACCACCAGCAGCTGTTAGCAGACCGCTTTAACAACGATAATACCCCCTTAAGCAGAGCCATCTAGGTTTATAGCATACCTCCAGCATTGTCGAATATAATGCCCAAGTAAACGCTTAGCATAACGTTAGCGCGAATAATGAGAAGCCCGAGTCCATGAACAAATTAACAGCCATTAACGAGAGTAAGCCAGCACCGTTTGTCCGTGCTATCTGTCTATTCATTTTTCTCCTCAGCGGCATCTCAACCGGCTTTGCAGAACAAGCTTTAACAACTGAGCAAGGCGCTTTTTCATTGGCGTTTTTACAGCAAAAAAAGGCCAGCATCAACGCTGACTCCTCACTTGACGAGAGTTTAAAAGCAACTGCGCTTAGCCATTACGATATGGCTATCGTTAATAAAAAATCCACCTTAGAACTCGTTGCCGAATTAGTATCGTTTGAAGCCCAGCTGGTCGACGCGCCCAAACGAATTACTGACATTCAAGACGCCTTAGTGAATTCCTTTAAATCCCCAGCTGACTTTGATAATTCATCCACTGAAAATGATGTTATAAAACTTGAAACAGCGTTAATGACTGCGGAGGCCGAGCACAGACAGCAGCTAGCAAAACAAAAAAAGCACGCCCAAGTGCTCAGCGAGCTTCTAGCTACTAAAGGAAAAGGCCATGGATCGATCAACGACTTAAAAAAACGACTCGATAGCGCCAAACAGTCCTTAGCCGAAACGCCCGACGTTGATAATAACGTGCTATCCGAAGCCCGACACACCAACTTAGCCATAAAAAAAGCACTGTACGAAACTCAGTTACAACATTATTTGTTTGTTCTCGAGAAGCAGGACGTATTAGTACAACTGCACACCCTAGAGCGCGATCTAGCCAGCCGAAGGCTGACCCAGCTTCAAACCCATACAGACTTGCTTAAGGTCAAGCTACAGCAACAACGAGAGAACAAAGCCGCTGAGGTATCTGAACAAGCAGAAATTCTACAGCAGTCGGTAGCGGACTTACCGATAGCGGTACGTGTCATCGCTGATGATAATGTGACATTTGGCAATGAGCTACAAGACGTCACACTTAAGCAGGCACAAACAACCGAGCGTTTAAATGCATCGTCACAAGCACTCGACGAACTTATACAGCAAGTAGAAGAAGCGCGAAAACGCGTCGAACTTGTTGGCAATAGCGAGGCAATCGGTAGAATGTTGCGCAATAGAGCGACTGCATTACCGTCAATTCACAGTTACCAGGCCGGCGCGAAAAAGCGCCGTAACGAAATTGACCGTGTCACCGACCGTCTGATCGATATCAATGAAAGGCGACGCGCTTTGTTAAACATTGAGCAGCGCATTGAAAAGACCCTAGCCGACGTAGAAGAACAAAAAATTGCCCAGCCCCCATCTGCTTTTGCAACATCAAAGGACGACGACCGCACCCGGCTATCACAGCTTGTGCGATCCTTGTTGACCATACAGTTCAATAATTTAACCAAGCTAAGCGAAACATATAATCGTTACATTAGTGATTTAACGTCGCTGGATACCGCGCGTCGTCAACTGGTGCTTGAGGCACAACAATTTTCAAGTTTTATCAACGAACGCTTACTCTGGATTAAAAGCATACCAGTTATAGGCGTCGAAGATGGCGCGCACTTTATTAACGCAATAGCCTGGCTAACGTCTACAAACAATTGGCAACCGCTAATAAACAACTTATCCCTCACCATACAGGCCAAACCTTGGCTGGCGCTGATTGCCCTAATGTTGCTGGTTGGTGGTTTTTTCCTGCAAAAATTTTGCAAAAAACGACTTCGAGAGATCGCTAAGCAAACGATAAAAATTCGCTTCGATTCCATTAAATTATCCTTCAAGGCGCTTATTTATACCGCCTTATTAGCTGCCGTTTGGCCGCTACTTCTTTATTTTATCGCTTGGCAGCTTAGTGTATTGCCCGCAACGACGTTTTCACTAGCCTTAGCCGGTGGCTTACAAGCCGCCAGCACCATGTTGCTGATTATCTCATTTATTCGCTACAGCTGTTTAGAATATGGTTTGGCAGGTCGGCACTTTCGGTGGCCAGTGCCCATTTACCAAGGGCTGCTCTCGCACACCAAATGGCTAAAGATTATTATGCCTACACTGGTGTTAATCATGACCGTGTCCATGCACCCACCTGAGTCCTTTTTAACTCAGGGGCTCGCCCGTCCAGCGTTTATGTCGTTAATGGTTACCTTTATCATTTTTATTTACCATCTCTTGGGGCCGTCTAGCACACTCCAATGCTTCTTAAGAAAAAAAGCCGGCAATGAATCGTTAAAACAGGTTGCTTATTTCTGGCTCCCTCTCGCTCTATTTTTACCCTTAGCAATGATGGTAGCAGCTGCTGCAGGTTATCAACACACGGCCTTAGTTGTTATGCAACACGTGCGCACCATGATCGTTTTCTTTTTTGGCCTAATGGTGTTGCACGCCTTACTGCTACGCGCCTTATATATCGCCGAAAAGCAATTCAGGTACCGTGAAGCGGTCAAAAAAAGAAAAGAAAATTATGCGCTTAAACAAAAAGAAGGCCATGTAGAAAAAAAATCCAGCTCAGAAAGCACCCTGGATATCGAGGTTCAAGACATAGATTATTCTGAGCTTAGTGAACAAGCAAAAAAATTGATTCGTACCGGCTTGGTTTTAGCAGGCCTTATTGCTCTTTGGTTTGTATGGACTGACTTATTACCCATTTTTAATGTTCTAGACTCTATTTCATTACCCTTTAGCACAACCCAATTAGTGGATGGAATAGAAAAGTTAACCCCCCTAACCCTGCAAGACGTTGCATTGGCCATCCTGTTCCTGCTTGTTACCGTGACTGCGGCTAAGAATGTACCTGGCTTGCTTGAGATCATTCTATTACAACGACTCAATATAGACGCCGGCTCGCGCTACGCGATAAAGACCCTATCCCAATATTTTATTGTTAGTACTGGCGTTATTCTCGTGTTCAATGCCATTGGCGCAGAATGGTCTAGCATTCAATGGTTAGTCGCCGCGCTGAGTGTTGGCCTCGGGTTTGGCTTACAAGAAATAGTCGCCAACTTTATCAGCGGTATTATTATTTTATTTGAACGCCCCATCCGCGTGGGTGATACGGTCACCATCGGCGATGTGTCGGGTAAGGTTAGTCGCATCCG
>JAGPVU010000015.1 GCA_018066825.1 Cycloclasticus sp. | reverse complement strand
GGCGTTGAGGTTTAAAGCGTTCGGGTAGGTGTGCATAGTTAAATATCGACAGGCGATCAGGAGATAAGTCGATGATCACATCCAGAGTATCGGAGAAGGTTTTGTGTGTTTGGTGAGGTAAGCCGTAAATTAAATCGATGTTAATGGATCGGAAACCCAAATCGCGTGCTTCGGTCATAACATCACGAATCATGCTTTCGGGCTGAATACGATTAACCGCCTGCTGAACTTGTGCGTTCAAATCTTGAACACCAAAACTGGTACGGTTGAAGCCCAACTCGCGCAAAAGCCTTAAGGTTGTTGGGCGCAATTCTCGTGGATCAATTTCAATAGAATAGTCGGCGCTGGCAGCCGTGCTGAACTGAAAACGTTCATGCAGGTGATTCATTAAATCGACTATCTGCTCATCGGATAAAAAGGTGGGCGTGCCTCCCCCCCAGTGCATTTGCTCAACCATTGGTTTTTTCGCATCTGGATTTTTATCGTCTGAATTTTTTAAGGAATTGCCTTTTAACAGTGCTGCTTTACGGTCAATTTCTGTTTTTAATAGTGCTAAATACGGCTCCGATTTAGAACGATCTTTCGTTACGACTTTATTGCAGCCGCAGTAATAGCAAACATGCGCACAAAAAGGGATGTGTAAATACAATGAGACAGGAATACTAGGATCACGCTGGCTTAATAAATCCTTTTCAATCTGATCGTTGTCTATGACTTTAAATTCAACGGCTGTCGGATACGAGGTGTAGCGTGGACCTGCTCGGTTATAACGCTGAATAAGTTCTGGATCCCAGTGCAATAGTTCGGTCATATCAGGTCTCTATTGAATTAATTAAAGTGAGTCGGTAATCAGTAAACCATTGTTTACTTTATGGTTCGCTATTTTAGAGCTAGCAACTTTTCATAACTTGTCCTGTATCAGTTTTTAGATTCATATTTGTCTTATATTAAGCCTATATAAGAGTTGCTTTAGAAAAGTATTAGTCGTTGATTAGCCTAGATTTAATACCCGCGAGCGTTGAATTTGTTTATAATGCAGGGATTATTGCCTACTTCTTTTTTTCTAAAAAGATAACTAGCTAGAACAGGAATTGTATGACCCCCTCAGCTTCTCTCGAACAATCAAACAGGTTTACCCACTTCTGTGACCTGATTGCTCATAATGTGAGTTGCGAACGAGACGATCGTATTCTGTTTGAAAACCTAAGCCTAACGGTACAAAAGGGTGATTTAATTCAGTTAGTCGGCCCAAATGGCGCGGGTAAAACCACCTTGTTACGTTTAATGGCTGGGCTGAATCAAGATTTTCAGGGCGAAGTGCATTGGCACGGTGAAAATATTCAGCGCTGTTATCAAGATTACGCTCGGCAGCGGTTATACATTGGGCACCTTTCTGCAATTAAAAAAGTACTGACGCCGCTGGAAAATTTACGGTGGTTTGTGAGCAGTTGGCCGGAAGTAAAAGAAGCCGATTTATGGCAAGCGTTAGCCGACGTTACCTTAGCTGGTTATGAAGATGTTCCTTGTCAGCAATTATCCGCAGGTCAACAGCGCCGAGTTGCTTTAGCACGATTATTAGTTACACCAACGCCATTATGGATTCTTGATGAACCTTTTACCGCCCTCGACAAAGAGGGGGTTGCTTGGCTAGAAGATCAACTCGCTCGTCATGTTGCCGCAGGCGGCACAGTGTTGATTACCAGTCACCATGCATTAAGTGATATTCCCGCATTGCGCTATATCGAATTGGGAATGCACAAATGAGTTTAGTCACCGCAACTATTAAGCGCGACCTGGTGATTGCTGCACGCAATCCGGGTGAGTGGCTAAACCCCTTGATGTTCTTTTTAATGGTTTTGGCGCTGTTTCCATTAGCGGTTGATCCAGATCCTAATTTCTTGGCAAAAATTGCCGCCGGTGTGGTGTGGGTGGCAGCGTTATTATCTACGTTATTATCACTTGACTCTTTATTTAAAGCCGATGTTGAAGATGGCACTTTAGAGCAATGGTTAGCATCGGGTGAATCCTTGTATGCCATGGCTTTGGGAAAAGCCTTTACTCACTGGTGCATCAGTGGCCTACCTCTTACAATCGTCGCGCCTTTATTGGCTTTGATGATGAATTTACCCGAGAACGCCTATAGCGCGCTGTTTTTTAGTTTGTTATTGGGAACTCCTATTTTAAGCCTGTTAGGCGCGGTGGGCGCAGCTTTAACCGCTGGGGTTCGCAGCGGGGGGTTATTATTAAGTTTGGTTATTCTGCCTCTTTACACTCCTATACTCATCTTTGGGGCCAGCGCGGTATATCATGCGGGCATTGAAATGGAATACCTCGGGCAATTAGGCTTTTTGGCGTCGTTTTTATGTATGGCAATGACACTGACACCGTTTGCGGTGGCGGGCGCGTTAAAGTTGAATCTTTCTCGTTAAGCGATAAACAGATTTTAGGTATTAAATTATGTGGGAAGCATTAAAGCGACTGTACCATCGAATGGGGTCGCCAAAATGGTTTTATGAAATATCAACACGTTGGCTGCCTTGGTTCGCTATACCGGCTGGATTGTGTTTAATAGTGGGCACTGTTTGGGGGTTAGCATTTGCGCCAGCGGATTATCAGCAAGGTAACAGTTTTCGAATTATTTATATCCATGTTCCTGCGGCGTTATTAGCGCAAAGTGCTTTTGCCATGATGGCTATGGCTGGCGCTGTCTTTTTAATTTGGCGGATGAAAATGGCCGCCTGGGTCGCCGCATCTATTGCACCAATTGGTGCCAGCTTTTGTTTCTTAGCCCTTATTACCGGTGCCATTTGGGGTAAACCTACTTGGGGAACTTGGTGGGTATGGGATGCGCGTTTAACTTCGATGTTGTTATTGTTGTTTTTATATTTTGGTGTAATGGCATTGCAACAAGCGATGGATACCGAAGATAATTCGGCCAAGGCCGGTGCAATTTTATCGTTAGTCGGCTTAGTGAACATTCCCATTATTAAGTATTCCGTTGATTGGTGGAATACCTTGCACCAGCCTGCAACGTTAACGCTGACAGAAAAACCCGCCATGGCAACGGAGATGTTAATTCCTTTGCTTATTATGATCGCAGGTTTTTATTTATTATTTGCCACGTTGGTTTTTTTGCGAACACGTAATAAAATTTTGTGGCATGAGCGTAAAAAGAGTTGGGTTAATAAGCTGATTCAGACACCAGCAGGGAGATCATAAAGACCATGTATTTTGACAACTTTGCAGACTTTCTAGCTATGGGTAAACACGGCTTTTATGTATGGCTATGTTATGGCATCACCGCTGTGGTGATTGTGGTAAATATTATTGCCCCAATGCTACAGCGCAAAAAATTGATTGAACAACAGGCGCGCCTTCAGCGTCGGGAGAAAAATAATGCATCCTAAGCGTAAGAATCGACTCATTCTGATTATTTTCATGGTCGTGGGGCTTGGGTCTGCGGTAAGCCTAATGATGTATTCATTAAGCCAAAATATTGATTTGTTTATGACCCCAACTCAAATAGCCAACGGTGAAGTGAACCCAGGACAAACCATTCGCGCAGGTGGGTTAGTGGTAGACGGCAGCGTTCAGCGCAGTGAAGATGGTTTGCATGTTAGCTTCGCCATCACCGACGGAGCCGCGAATGTGACTATCGAATACGAAGGCATCTTGCCAGATTTATTCCGCGAAGGTCAGGGCATCGTAGCCATGGGAAAAGTAGATTCACGCAATGTGGTTATCGCCTCTGAAGTTTTAGCCAAGCACGACGAAGAATATATGCCTCCAGAAGTGCAGCACGCATTAGATGCCGCTCATAAAGATGGTGTTGAAAACCTGAAGAATTATTCTGCTAAGCCGGTTGAAGAAAAAAAACAAGCAGACTCTCACTCTGAAAATCCACCAACCTCTGAAAAGCAGTATTAATCATGGTAGCGGAATACGGACACATAGCCCTTTTAATTGCCCTCGCTTTTGCCTGTGTGCAAGCTTCTGTACCCATGGTAGGTGCGCAAACAAACCGCGAATGGTTGATGCAATATGCACGGCCAATGGCTTTGGGGCAGGCATTTTTCTTACTGCTCAGTTTTATCGCGTTAACCTACAGTTTTGTGGTTGATGATTTCTCAGTCGCTTACGTAGCGCAAAACAGTAACAGTTTATTACCAACAGAATTTAAAGTCAGTGCAGTGTGGGGTGGCCATGAAGGCTCACTTTTATTATGGGTATTAATGCTGGGCCTTTGGGGCGCAGCAGTGGCTATGTTCAGTAAAGCATTACCGATTGAAATGGTTGCCCGCGTGATTGCGGTGATGGGTATGGTAGGCGTTGGCTTCATCTTATTTACCTTATTTACCTCTAACCCCTTTGATCGCAGCTTACCGTCTATTCCTTTAGACGGTGCGGACTTGAATCCTTTGTTACAAGATTTCGGTTTGATTGTACATCCACCTACCTTATATATGGGCTATGTGGGTTTCTCGGTTGCCTTTTCGTTTGCTATTGCTGCATTGCTGGGTGGTCGTTTAGACGCCGCTTGGGCGCGTTGGTCTCGTCCGTGGACAACCGCAGCATGGGTATTTCTAACCCTAGGTATCGCTTTAGGTAGCTGGTGGGCGTATTACGAACTTGGCTGGGGCGGCTGGTGGTTCTGGGATCCAGTTGAGAACGCATCCTTTATGCCTTGGTTAGTCGGTACCGCACTAATTCATTCATTAGCGGCTACTGAAAAGCGCGGTGTGTTTAAAAGCTGGACCGTATTGTTAGCAATCTTTGCTTTTTCATTGAGTTTGTTAGGCACCTTTTTGGTTCGTTCTGGGGTATTAACGTCGGTTCACGCTTTTGCTTCTGACCCTGAACGTGGGGTGTTTATTTTGGCACTGTTAGGTATTTGTGTCGGTGGATCATTGACCGTTTATGCATTAAAAGCGCCGACGGTGGCCTCTACTGGCAAGTTCAAATTATTATCGCGCGAAGGTTTTTTATTGGCTAATAATGCACTGCTTGTAGTGGCGACCTTGACCATTATGTTGGGCACACTTTATCCATTAATCGTGGATTACGTGAGTGGCGAAAAATTATCGGTGGGTTCTGCTTGGTTTAATACCATGTTTGTACCTTTAGCATCAGCGATGACTGCATTAGCCGGTATGGGTGCTATGTCACGCTGGAAAGTAATGCCGGGTAAATTATTACTGGCTCAAATTAGCGGCTCTATTGTGATTGCCATAATTGTCGCAGCGGCTTTTCCATTGGTGTATGCCGGTGAAATGAATTTTAAAGTGGCATTTGGTTTATTCATTGCAACAATCTTAATAGCCGCGACAGTGAGTGATATTTGGCGTAAGTCAAAAGGTCAAATCAGCCGCTTAAGCCGTTTAACTTTGAGTTATTGGGGAATGATAATTGCTCACCTTGGTGTTGCAATTACGGTAATTGGAATTACGGTTGTGAGTAATTTTAGTGTTGAAAAAGCCTTAAAAATGGCTCCTGGCGATGTGGCGACACTTTCTGGTTATGACTTCAGATTTGTACAAGCGGGTCAGCAGGAAGGGCCTAATTACACCGCTCAAGTGGGTGTTTTTGAAGTGTCTAAAAGTGGTCAATATGTTACGACCATGCACGCTGAAAAACGTCGTTACAAGGTTCAGAGTTCAATGATGACGGAAGCAGCAATTGATGCTGGATTGTTCCGAGATTTATATGTGTCAATGGGCGAGCCTTTAGCTGATGGCGCTTGGGCAATGCGATTACAGGTAAAAGCGTATATGCGCTGGGTTTGGTTAGGCGCAATATTTATGAGTGTGGGGGGGCTGTTGGCTATTTTAGATAAGCGTTATCGTTTGCGACCTAAAACGGTTACTAAAACCACAAAGACAGCGACCAAAGCAGCTACTAAAGCAACGGCATAAGAGGATAGTGCTATGAAGCGTGCATTTTTATTTATACCGTTGGTTATTTTTCTTGTTTTGGCCATCGTGTTAGGTGGTGGTTTGGGTCGAGAAAACAAAGAAGACTTACCTTCGCCGTTGATCGATAAACCATTCCCTGCGTTTATTTTACAGCAAGTTGAAAATCATAAGCAGCTAACGCAGTCGGACCTGCAAGGTCGTCCTATGTTGGTGAATGTGTGGGCAACTTGGTGTCCAACGTGTCGAGCAGAGCATGCGTTTTTAAATACCTTAGCCGCAGATGGCATTCGCATTATCGGTATTAACTATAAAGATGATGAAGATGCAGCACGAGTTTGGTTGCGAGATTTAGGTAATCCTTATGAATTTAATATCA
>JAGPVU010000009.1 GCA_018066825.1 Cycloclasticus sp. | reverse complement strand
GTTCATCGGCCACCGCCGAGGACTTACCCGACGCCTCGTTTGCTGGCCAACAAGAAACCTTCCTTAACGTTGATGGTATCGACAATGTAATGCACGCGATCAAAGAAGTCTTTGCTTCATTATTTAACGATCGCGCCATTTCTTACCGTGTGCACCAAGGCTTTGAACACAGCGGCGTTGCTCTTTCTGCCGGCATTCAACGCATGGTTAGAAGTGACATTAGTGCCTCAGGCGTTATGTTTACTCTGGACACCGAATCGGGCTTTCGTGACGCCGTTTTCATTACCTCAAGCTACGGTTTAGGCGAAATGGTGGTGCAAGGCGCCGTCAATCCAGACGAATTTTACGTACATAAACCCACTTTAATGGCCGGACGCCCCGCTATTTTACGCCGTAATTTAGGCAGTAAAATGATCAAAATGGTGTACAACGATGACCATAATGCTAAAGAGCCAGTCAAGATTATCGATACCGAGCCTGCAACGCGTGTGGTTTATTCACTGAGCGACACTGAAGTTGAAGAACTGTCTAAAATTGCACTCACCATTGAAAATCACTACCAACGCCCGATGGACATCGAATGGGCGAAAGATGGTCTGGACGGTAGGTTGTACATTGTGCAAGCTCGCCCAGAAACTGTTCAAAGCCGCGCCGGTAAAGAAATCGAGCGTTACTCACTGAATGAAACCTCAAAGGTATTGGTAGAAGGCCGCAGTATTGGGCAAAAAATAGGTGCTGGCCCTGCCCGTGTTATTAACAGCATTGCACAAATGGACCAAGTTAAAGAAGGCGATGTATTGGTCACTGATATGACCGACCCCGATTGGGAGCCGATCATGAAACGCGCCTCCGCCATTGTGACCAACCGTGGCGGAAGAACTTGTCACGCGGCCATTATTGCGCGTGAACTTGGCATTCCTGCCGTTGTTGGCTGCGGCGATGCCACCGACCACATCAGCGAAAACACCAACATTACCGTTTCCTGTGCCGAAGGCGATACCGGCTTTATTTATGACGGTATATTAGATTACCAGGTAGACACCATTAACCTAGAGTCTATGCCTGAGATTCCGGTCAAAATCATGATGAACGTGGGCAACCCCGATCGTGCCTTTGATTTTGCCTCCCTGCCTCACGAAGGGGTTGGCTTAGCGCGTTTAGAATTCATCATCAACCGAATGATAGGTATTCATCCAAAAGCGCTGCTGGAGTTTGATCAATTGCCTGCCGACCTGCAGTCCATCATCAGCAAACGCATTTCATGTTACGACAGTCCTAAAGATTATTACATTAAACGGTTAGTTGAAGGCATATCGACCATCGCCGCGGCGTTTTCACCCAAAACAGTGATCGTACGTATGTCGGATTTTAAATCAAATGAATACGCCAACTTGATCGGTGGTGATCGCTACGAACCTGAAGAAGAAAACCCCATGCTCGGCTTTAGAGGGGCTTCACGTTATATCTCTGATTCATTCCGCGAGTGTTTCGAAATGGAGTGTGAGGCGCTTAAATACGTCCGTGACCAAATGGGCTTGACCAACGTTTGGGTCATGATCCCCTTTGTACGCACCCTAGGCGAAGCTAAAAAAGTGACTGAACTGCTGAAAGAAAATGGCATTGAAAGCGGTAAAAATGGCCTTAAACTCATTATGATGTGCGAACTGCCTTCGAACGCACTGATGGCTGATGAGTTTTTAGAGTATTTTGACGGTTTCTCGATTGGCTCCAACGACCTAACCCAATTAACCTTGGGACTTGACCGTGACTCTGGCTTGATTGCCTCCTTGTTTGATGAGCGTGACCCTGCGATCAAAAAATTATTATCCATGGCGATCAATGCCTGTCGCAAACAAAATAAATACATCGGCATTTGCGGCCAAGGCCCATCAGACCACCCTGATTTAGCCAAATGGCTGATGGAGCAAGGCATTGAAAGCGTTTCGTTAAATCCGGACACGGTGATCGAAACGTGGATGTTTATGGCTGACCAAAAAATCGAGGGCTAAATGATGGTTATTACTAGTTTTAATCCACCGATCCGCACACTGATGGGCCCCGGTCCATCAGACGTTCACCCACGCGTTTTGTCTGCGTTAGCACGGCCAACCATTGGCCATTTAGACCCTAGTTTTGGCCTAATGATGGACGAAGTGAAGACCCTTCTCCAATATGCTTTACAAACAGATAGTCAATTAACTTTCCCCGTCTCCGCGCCGGGCTCAGCCGGCATGGAAACCTGCTTTGCCAATCTACTAGAAGCGGGTGATACGGTCATTGTTTGCCAAAATGGTGTGTTCGGTGGCCGCATGAAAGAAAATGTTGAACGCTGTGGCGCTATCGCCATTATGGTCGAAGACGATTGGGGCCAAGCGGTTAGCCCACAAAAGGTCGAAGACGCCTTAAAGGCTCACCCAGAAGCCAGTGTGCTGGCCTTTGTACACGCTGAAACATCCACTGGTGCATTATCTGATGCTAAAACGCTTTGCGCCTTGGCGCACCAGTATGACTGCCTCTCTATTGTTGACGCCGTGACCTCTTTAGGCGGCTCAGAACTACGCGTCGATGATTGGGGAATAGATGCCATCTACTCAGGCACACAAAAATGCCTATCTTGCGTTCCCGGCCTATCGCCGGTTAGTTTTAGTGAACGCGCACAAGAGCGTATTAAGCAACGTACACAACGCGTACAAAGCTGGTTTTTAGACTTGAACTTGGTAATGGCTTACTGGGGTGGCGACGGCGCCCGCTCGTATCACCATACCGCCCCCGTTAATAGCTTATATGCCTTACATGAATCTTTAGTCATGCTACAACAAGAAGGCCTTGAACAGGCGTGGGCTCGCCACTCAAGCTTACACCTAGCCTTAAAAGCCGGTCTAGAAGCCATGGGCCTCGGTTTTATTGTTCCAGAAGGGTCACGACTGCCTCAACTCAACACTGTTACCATCCCAGAAGGAATTGACGAAGCGGTGGTTAGGAAACGTCTATTACATGACTATAACCTTGAAATTGGCGCGGGACTGGGTTCCTTGGCTGGCAAAGTCTGGCGCATTGGTTTAATGGGTCACTCTGCCAACGCCAGCAACGTGATGTTTTGCCTCGCTGCACTCGAATCCGTTTTAAGTGATATGGGTGCTAATATACACACAGGAGCGGCCTTACCGGCAGCGCAAAAAATAACCTTTGGTTAATTGGACTATCAAATGAAAGACAAACTGTTTATCGCCTTACAACACTTATTACCACAACATGCCCTATCGGCATTGATGCACAAGCTGGCTCGTTGCAAAACACCGTGGTTTAAGAATTTTGTCATTAAGCAGTTTATTCAGTTTTTTGACGTTAATATGTCAGAAGCCGCTGAGCCAGACCCACAGGCGTACGAAAGCTTTAACGCTTTTTTTACGCGTAGCTTGCGTGACGATGCACGAAAACTTGAACGCGCCAAAGCAACGCTCGCCTGCCCGGTTGACGGCACCATTAGTCAAATAGGTGCGATAGAAAACAGCCAACTCTTCCAAGCCAAAGGTAAACACTTTAACCTCGCTGCCCTATTAGGTTCTGAAACCATGGCCAGTGCATTTGAAGATGGCTCATTTACCACCATTTACTTATCACCAAAAGATTACCACCGCATTCATTTTCCACTGGGCGGCACGCTAAAGAAAATGGTTCACGTACCGGGTGACCTGTTTAGCGTTAACCCCACCACAGTCAATGCCATCGATGAATTATTTGCCCGAAATGAACGCGTTGTTGCTTTTTTCGACACACCAGCCGGGGCGATGGCCATGGTGATGGTGGGCGCTATTTTCGTCTCAAGTATTGAAACCGTTTGGCACGGCGAAGTGACTCCACCACGACACAACCAAATTCGCAGCTGGAACTATAGCGATAAAAAATTAACGTATAAAAAGAACAATGAAATGGCACGCTTTAATATGGGCTCTACCATCGTGTTACTTTACGGTAAAGACAAAATCGCTTGGGCAGAAGAGCTGGCCGCCGGGCAAGACGTTCAGCGCGGGCAAGTCATCGGCAAAATTAAGTCTTAAAAATTGGTGACCACAGGCAAACAATCCTTTTGGTTATATAGTTGGTTGCTTGTTTTTTTCGCCGTACTGCTGTGGTCAGGGATAAAGCCTAACGATAGCTTGACGTGGTTTTTAGAAGTGCTTCCCGCATTAATTGGTTTAATGGCCTTACTAATTACCCGTCGATCGTTTCCACTCACAACATTGGCCTACAGCTTAATACTACTGCACAGCGTTATTCTGATGATCGGCGGCCATTACACCTATGCCGAAGTGCCTTTTTTTAACGGCTTGTTCGGTGCAGAACGCAACAATTACGATAAGCTCGGCCACTTCGCACAAGGCTTTATTCCTGCCATCGTTGCTCGAGAAATTTTTATCCGTCTTGCGCTTATTAAGACGCGCCAATGGATGAATTTTCTAATCCTCTGTTTCTGCTTAGGTTTTAGCGCTTTTTATGAACTGATAGAATGGTGGGTAGCACTCGCCACTGGAGAAGATGCCGAGGCCTTTTTAGGCACCCAAGGGTATGTTTGGGACACCCAATCCGATATGGGCTTAGCACTCGTTGGTGCAATCAGTGCACTGCTATTTTTGGCAGACCATCATGACCAGCAATTAAACTCAATTTCCAGCAAGCCAAGCCCGTAATTTACCATTAAATTCGACAGGGTAACCCCCCGTTTCGGGCCTTTTTAATAGCTAATCAATTCTACACATAGCTTTGCAGTTAATAAGCCGCTTATGCCCTATGGACAGGAAAGCTTAATACCTCGTCAATTGATTGAGCGCCGCTTATCAGCATTAACAAGCGATCCAGCCCTAGGGCAACACCCGAACACTCGGGCAAGCCGGACGCTAAGGCTGACAAGAGGTTTCCATCCATAGGCACAACGGTAGCATTGCTGTTTTTTCTTTGTTCTAATTCGGCCTCAAAACGTGCTTGCTGTTGTTTAACATCGGTCAATTCTTCATAGCCATTGGCTAATTCAATGTTATTAAAATACACCTCAAATCGCTTTGCGCATATCGGTTGCTGGTCACTCAATTTGGCTAACATCGCCATGCAAACTGGGTAATCGATAATAAAGTAGACGATATTGCTCTTCAAATTAGGCTGAATATATTGGCTGAATATATAATCCAGTGCATTCGACAGACTGTTGCCGCAAATGGATGCAGCTTCGGGATTACCTTGGGCCGCTGCATAGGCGATTAACTCTTCTAACGTTGTATTATGGGGATTAATCGCCGTTTTTTGCTGGAATAACTGTGCGTAACTAAGCGTATAAACGCCTAAATTACGGCCAAAACATTGCATCAGCAATTCGATCACCTCGGCAATTAAATCGGTCATGCTAAAGCCTACGCGATACCACTCTAACAAGGTGAACTCTGGATTATGGAAACGGCCGCTTTCACCCTGCCTGAATGATTTAGCAATTTGGTAAATCGACCCTGAACCAGCAGCAAGCAGTCGCTTCATTGCAAACTCGGGTGACGTTTGTAAATAAAGGCGCTGCTCAGCGTTAGACGCCCGCTGAGCTGAGAAGCTATCTAAGTTGATGTCGCAGCTGGCAGCGTTCGATAACACTGGCGTCTCGACCTCAAGAACGTGTTTATCGGTAAAGAAGTAACGTATCGTTTGATAAAGCGTCGCACGCTGATGTAACAAGGCCGTCGAACAGGTCGGCGGCCAGGTGTTAGTTAAGTCGGATGTCAAAATAACGTTTAATTTTTAACGCGAGCTGAGTATTCACCTGTCCGAGTATCCACTTTAATCACTTCACCAATTTGTACGAACAAGGGAACACGCACCACTGCACCTGTTTCAAGCGTTGCCGGTTTACCACCACCGCCCGAGGTGTCGCCCTTTAAACCAGGGTCCGTATCAGTAATGGTTAATTCAACAAAATTGGCAGCAGCCACACTTAAAGGTGAGCCGTTCCAGAGCATAACGGTACATTTATCTTGTTCTTTAAGCCATTTACTCGACTCGCCGACCGCAACAGCATCGGCAGAGACTTGTTCATACGTGGTTTCGTCCATAAAGTGCCAAAACTCACCGTCGTTATATAAATAGGCCATTTCGGTCTCCATGACATCGGCGGCTTCAACCGTTTCACCCGATTTAAAAGTGCGATCGATCACCCGTCCTGTTTTTAAGTTACGATACTTAACTCGGCTAAACGCAGGACCCTTACCCGGCCTAACAAATTCATTTTCTACAATGGAGCAAGGATCATTGTCCATCATGATTTTCAATCCGCCTTTAAATTCGCTGGTGTTATACGTTGCCATGTCTATTCTCGTTATCTGGTTAATTTAATTAAGTTTGGGCTGTAAGCGCTATTATAATGATTATGATGATTAACGTAGAAAAGAATTCCCCCACCCCACATTGGCAACAAGAGCTGCGCGCTGCATTTAGCAATATAGACGACTTATTGGCCTACTTACACCTCGATAGTGCCGATTTGAACTTACACTACCTAGCGTCAAAAGACTTTCCCTTACTCGCAACTAAAAGCTATGTGGATCGGATTAAAAAATCTGACTGGGCAGATCCCTTATTACGCCAAATATTACCGCTAGCGGATGAATTAAAGAAGCACCCTGAGTTCCTTAATGACCCCGTGGGCGATAGCCAAGCCAGCATCATGCCGGGTTTATTACATAAATACCATGGTCGCGTACTACTGGTAACGACCGGTGCGTGCGCCATTCATTGCCGTTATTGCTTTCGTCGCGCTTTTCCATACGCCGCTAATAGCGCACATCGTTCGCAGATCACCGCTATCACCAACTATTTAAGAGATAACCCAGAGATTACCGAGGTTATTTTGAGCGGTGGCGACCCGTTAACTCTGAGTGACACCAAGTTCAAACATTTGGTTGACGCTTTGTCCGACATACAACAAGTTGATCGTATCCGTATCCACAGCCGCATACCGGTTGTTTTACCCTCACGTATAACAGATGGTTTTTTAAACACTCTGGTATCAAGCGTTAAAAAAATCATTATGGTGATTCACGCCAATCATCCCAATGAATTAAATGATGAGGTGCAAAAAGGTTTGCTGAAGTTAAAACAAATCGGCGTCACCTTATTAAATCAAACCGTACTGTTAAAAGGCGTTAATGATGACCCGGGCACATTAACGCGTCTTAGCCACCGTTTATTTGATTGCCACACCCTACCCTACTACTTACACCTGCTCGATAAGGTAGACGGTGCACAGCATTTTGACTTGAATGACAATACGGCAACGGCTATCTACCAACAGCTACAAACAAAATTACCAGGCTACCTGGTTCCGAAGTTGGTTCGAGAGGAATCAGGGAAAGCCTATAAAACCCCGATTCAAATTCAGTTTTAAATTGTACAATTTGTAAAATGAGAAGACACAGATGAATAATTTGGTCTAAACTTTAACTCAACATGCCAAAACTTCAATAGTCATTGAAAGGTGAAGGATTATGGATATACAACAACGGTTCAAGGAAAGAGTCGATTTATCGATCAAAAAAACACCTCAAAACCTACCCTTTGACGCCACTATAGCGGGGTATAAAATTTGGGAAGAGCAGCTATCCATCGTCAATACACGAGAAACAACCGCCTTAATGGCTAATGCTTCGCATGCGTTACTGACATCTTCAATTAACATAAGCGATAAATTTCAACTGCTTAGAGAAACCCATGGTTTTTTGTTTCGGCTATCAGAAGTCTGCTTAGAAGGAATACAAAAATCCACCTTCCCTTTGTCAGAAGAACAGTCGGCTATTTCATCACAGCTTATCGAGACCTTACAATCTATCAGTTTTATTTATTTGGATATTATTTGCTCGTCTGAGTTTGCAACCATTGATTCAGGTGCTGATGAACAAGCAGCTGTTTTTTCAATGCCGGAAAAAACCGTTATCTTACTTACGTCGCTTGAACTTTTATCACTCACCCAGTTTATAAAGGCTTTAATCTATCGCGTACCCAAGGAGCCTTTTTGGAATCAGGTGAACGCACTTTTTTTATTGGCAGAAACACACCAACTCAGCCAAAGTATTGCCCCCAGCCTTGATGGGGAACACACGTCCACGATTGAAGATGAATTCAAAAAAATTCATTTTTTTAATCTGGCACAAACCAACCGGTTTCGACAAAGCGATATTGTAACCATTCGTTCCATTTTAGCCGCCCAAGCGGGTGGTATCTCTTTGTCACTATCAGCTGGGGGGGCCTTTTCTTTTATTGTTGATTTAAACAGCACTGCGCCCGCCATGCATATTTCAGCGGCAATGGAAGCGCCTACCCAACCACGTTTTATGAACAACACCTTGTTAATAAACTATTTACTAAGCAAGGACGTGTTAGCCGATGAGAAATCAGGTGTTATTACCCTTAGTTCGAGACAGGCTAAATTGAGTAGAAAAGTCATCCAACGTATTTTGCCGTGCTGGCAAACAAAAGTAAGCAGGCAATCCACCCGGCACCATCAGGCAGAAACAATTTTTATTTACCCTGGTTTTGAAAGTATTATTAAAGCACTGCTTCTTCAAAAAAATCCCAATGCCTACGACCAGAACCAAGGCCCATCAGCATCTGTTAACATCAACGACCTTGAGCTGACGCCTATCGATGATACAGGGCGATTCAAAGAGAATGTCTTTCAAAAAGACAATACGGGGATCACCAAACAACTGAAAGCCTCTGCTAAAAACGCTTTTAGCTCAGATAAAATCTGGTCCAAAAATCGTGCCAAGGTACCTGGTGAGAGAGGGACGAAAATTACTGCCGAAACTCAAGATGCTAGCCTACAAGGCTTACGTTTTATAGTGTCACCTGACAATAAGTACCTGATAAAAGTCACTGATTTAGTTGGCATTCAAACACAAAACAACACGATACAGTTGGCGATAGTGCGCCGTATCAACAGCCTTGACGATGGCTGTGTCTCTGTTGGCGTTGAAATGCTCGCTCCTGAAGTAAAACTCGCGCAGACCTATCAAGAAAACGATAAAACAGTGCTAAACACTGTTTTATTTTTACAGGGCATCCCAGCGATAAAGCAAGCTGATTCGATTATCAGCGCATCCCGGATCAACGAAAAGGACCTGATTGTTGCCACCGAAACAGGTGATCAGAAAAAACTATTTACAATTGATCAAGCCATCGAAATTAATCAAGTTTTTTCTCATTATAATGTTTTAAATAAAAGCATAATGAACTAAGGTTAATAACAATAAAAAACAAACTCGACTCAATGATTAAACGACATGTTTTATGCTTAAACTTTAGTGATAAAGAACACCTTGTTATCGCGCAGAAATTGGCGAAGGTTAACGCAGACGTTATATTACAAAAAGCTTCTTTAAATGAAGTGACAAACGAAGATAACGGTTTATCTAAAGCTAACCTGATTCTTTTAATGCTCAGTAATAATATTGAGGAAAGTAAAACGCTACTAAAGCAAGTCAAAAAGCAGTTTG
>JAGPVU010000192.1 GCA_018066825.1 Cycloclasticus sp. | reverse complement strand
TATGGCGCTGATCACCGTGTTGTCAGTGATGAATGGATTTGAAGCGCAGTTACGCGAGAAGATCCTAGGTATGGCCTCGCATATTACGGTGTCAGAATATAGCAACGCGCTACATGACTGGCAAAAGCTAGGCGATAACCTACAGAACTCACAGGCGATTGAAGGTTGGGCGCCCTTTGTTAGAGCAGAGGTGATGCTCAGTGCTAATCAGCGGGTGAGCGGCAGTTTATTACACGGCATTTTGCCGGCGCAAGAAGGGCAGGTGTCTGATATCAGTCAAAAAATGGTGCTAGGTGATTTATCGCAATTGGCCGCGGGTGAGTTTAGTATCATTTTAGGCGCAGAACTCGCACGTTATTTAGGTGTTGGGGTGGGTGATAAGGTAACAGTAATAACACCGCAGGTTACACCGACGCCGGCAGGTATTTTCCCGCGTTTAAAACGCTTTACAGTGAGTGGCTTATTCGAAGTAGGTATGTACGAATACGATCGCAATCTAGCGCTCATCCACTTGGCTGACGGTTCTAAGCTAATGCGTTTAAACAAAGGAGTCAGCGGGATTCGATTAAAATTAGACGATTTATTTATGGCGCCGCAGGTAACGCATCAAATTGCAAAAGTCTTACCGGCAAACTTTAGACTGTCCAATTGGACGATGGAACACAGCAACTTTTTTAAGGCGATAAAAACCGAAAAAAGGGTCATGTTTATTATCTTAATGCTAATCGTTGCAGTAGCGGCATTCAATATTGTTTCGACCTTGGTCATGGTGGTCACCGATAAACGCTCAGAGATTGCTATTCTTCGAACCTTGGGATTTACCCCTCGCTCGGTGATGGGCGTGTTTATGGTGCAAGGAACGCTGATCGGTTTAATAGGCACGGTGGTGGGTGTCATCAGTGGCGTCGCCTTGGCATTGAATGTCGAGACCTTGGTGCCAGCGATAGAACAGTTTTTTCAGGTGCAGTTTTTACCCGCTGAAATTTATTACATCAGTGATTTACCGTCTAAATTAGACTGGTCCGACGTCACTACAATAGCGAGTTACTCGTTTATTTTGTCGATTTTATCAACCATTTATCCGGCATTTCAGGCATCCCGAGTAAACCCAGCTGAGGCACTACGCTATGAATAGTAACAGCGTATTAAGCTGCACTGGCTTGACGAAAACGTTTGGTGAAAAGTCGTTGTTGGTGCCGGTGTTAAATGGCATTGACTTGTCCTTAGCACAAGGCGAACGCCTTGCTATTATGGGGACATCGGGTTCAGGTAAAAGTACCTTGTTGCATTTGCTGGGGGGCTTAGATCAACCGACCTCGGGTACGGTGTCGATGGATGGTAAAAATTTATTTGAACTAAACGAGGTGCAACGCTCTTTGTTAAGAAATAAGTGCCTCGGCTTTGTCTATCAATTCCACCACCTATTAGCCGAGTTTAGTGCTCTAGAAAACGTTAGCATGCCCTTGCTGATTGGTGGTGAAAACGTGGCTTCGGCAACTGAAAAAGCCTTTAAAATGTTGCAGCAAGTGGGCCTAGAGCACCGCGTTGAGCACCGTTTTGGCGAACTGTCGGGTGGTGAGCGTCAGCGAGTGGCGATCGCACGTGCCTTGGTGACAAAACCGAAATGTATCTTAGCCGATGAGCCCACGGGTAATTTAGATAAAAAAACAGCCGAGCAGATATACGAACTCATGTTGGCACTTAATCAAGAGTTAAGCATCAGTTTATTATTGGTGACACATGATGCACACTTGGCAAGCAAAATGGACAGGGTGTTATCTCTTGAGAACGGTCGGTTATTGGACTGATATGCTAAACCAGAGTTTAAATGGATGCTAACTATGACAACAACGGCAGCTTGGTCACTGGGTTTTAGGCCTTTCTTTCTATTAGCAGGCATATCAGCGGTGGTTTTTATTGCCCTATGGGGTGGCCTTATCGCCCATGGTGAATTTCCGCAAAATTATTATTCCCCACTTCATTGGCACGCACATGAAATGCTGTTTGGCTATACCGTTGCCGTCGTCAGTGGTTTTTTATTAACGGCAGTTAAAAACTGGACCGGAAGAGAGACGGCCAGCGGTATAAAACTCGCCTCCCTGGTTCTTGTTTGGTTATTGGGCAGGCTGATGCCGTTTCTGAACAACTGGGTTGATGGCTGGTTTATTGCGTTAGTTGATTTAGTTTTTCTGCCGTATTTAATCCTTTGTTTGGCCACGCCAATATGGCAACAAAGAACGTTTAGAAATGCGCCTGTATTATTGCTTCTACTGGGCTTATTTTCATCTAACGTTTTGTTTCATCTAGATATTTTGCAATTTACAAGTATGGGTATCACACGTTTGCTTCACGTTGCCATTGGTATTATCTTAATTTTTATTGCCATTATTGCCGGTCGCGTTGTCCCCTTTTTTATTCGTTCTGCTTGCAAGGGCACTGCGCCGCTTGTTTGGCCAGTAATCGAATGGCTTTCTGTGTTGAGCATTGTTGCGATCGTGGTTTTAAAGGCTTTTTATAATAGCTCAAGTGCTCTCTTGCTTGTCTCGGTAGTTGCCGTGTTAAGTAATGCCATTCGTATGGTGGCTTGGTATTCTAAGGGGGTTTTTAAGCACCCTATGCTGTTGGTCTTATTTAGCGGTTACCTGTGGATGGTCTTGGGTATTGGCTTGGACGCTTTATCCCTTTTAAATATAGGCTCGTCGCAACTGGCCTTGCATGCAATGACGGTGGGTTCAATTGGTGTGCTAACACTTGGGATGATGTGCCGAGTTTCATTGGGGCATACTGGGCGGGCTATTCAGGCAAATTGGCTTATTGTTATGATGTTTCTAATGATCAATGGAGCCGTCATTTTTAGAGTCTTGTTTCCCTTGTTTATGCCAATGGATTACGTGTTATGGCTAAACGTATCAAGCGTATTTTGGTTGCTAGCATTCTTGCTATTCAGCGCCTACTTCACACCGTTTTTGCTCGCTAGACGGGCTGATGGGGACTAAGCAGTAAGAGGATTACAGAGGTTAAGCGTGCGGGCTAAAATCAAAACAAAGGCCTGATATTATTTAATTTTTTCTTTTTCGGATGGACCACTTTTTTACAATCAACCAGCGCCAGATAGCTCTAGCAGATAAATAACCCAAGGCAGAAGACACGCTACCGAGTACGAAACAACCAAGCAAGAAAGGCTTCCAGTTATGGCCGAGGCTGGATAATAAGGCGTCAAAGGAAAATTCAAATGCTTGTGTGCTTGCGGGCATGTCCATCAGTAACGAACCCACCCAAAAGGCCGCATAAAACATGGGTGGCATGGTGACGGGGTTAGTGATCCAAACGGTGGCGACCGCTACCGGTAGGTTAACGCGTATGATAATAGCAACCGCGGCAGCAATCACCATTTGTGTTGGTAATGGAATAAAGGCAATAAATAGTCCAATGGCAATAGCACCAGCAAATGACCTGCGGTTGAGGTGCCAGAGGTTTTGATCGTTTAGTAAGTTACCGAAAACCTTTAAGTGCTTATGCTCTTTGATCGCTTTTGGACTTGGAAAATATTTCTTTATAAATCGTTTTGGCATACAGTTGTATCGATATTTTTAAATAAGTGTAGCAGAGCATGGATGCGGCTAAATGAAAAAATTTCAGCTATTGACGGTGTTTTTTAGTGCCGGCGTTTCATCAATTTTAGTATTGGATAGTTTACCTGAAAATAACAGCTTGTTTTTTACAGTGCTGTTACTTTTGCTTGTTTTTAGATGGTTACCTGGTTTAAGTTTTTTTATAGCGGGGTTCCTATGGGCTACAATTTATGCCGTATCGGTAGCTGATTCTACGCTGGGCAAGCAGCTAGAAGGCGAAGATGTCTTGCTAGAAGGCCAGATAATAGATCTACCGAGAATCGGGAGTAGGTCTACTCAATTTTTTTTTCAAGTTGATCGAGTCGTTAGGCCGCAGTATCAGCAGTCGTTCCCAATTAAAATTAAATTAAATTGGTATGGCCAGGGTATTCAGTTACGTTCATCAGAAAAATGGCAGTTGTTGGTTAAATTAAAAAGACCACACGGCTTGGCGAACCCGCACGGGTTTGATTACGAGAAGTTTTTATTTCAACAACAGATTGGCGCCACCGGTTACGTGCGTCAAAGTGTTGATAACCGCCGAGTCAGTGAAGCATCGCCATATTCTATAGGGTATTGGCGTGAGGCTTTACGCGATCGGGTCGATCAAGCCTTACCGAATAGCGCCCACAGCGGGGTAATAAAAGCATTATTGTTAGGTGATAGAGCCGGGATTTCTCAGCAGCAATGGTCAGTGTTTCGTAAAACGGGCACCTCGCACTTGATCGCCATCTCGGGTTTGCACATTGGCTTAGTCAGCGCTTTAGTGTTTGGCTTGGTGCGATGGTTGGGGCTTAGGTTTAGATTAACGAGTCGGCGGCTTTTACAATACTCGATTGTTGCCGGCTTTATGGCGGCGTTAATTTACGCAGCATTCGCGGGTTTTGCGATACCAACGAAACGGGCTTTGATAATGCTATTTGTTATCTACGCGGGGATTTATTGGCAACGCTATTATTCGCCATTTCATATTATTTCATTAGCCTTGATAGCCGTTTTGTTTTACGACCCTTTGTCGATCATGTCAGCGGGATTTTGGTTATCATTTGCGGCGGTTGCCGTTATTTTATTTATGCTTGTTGGTCGTTTTAAACGGCCGCGTTCGATTAATCAGATGCTTCGGTTACAGTTGTGGATAAGCGTGGGCTTGCTGCCCTTAGTGCTTTATTTTTTCCAACAAGTTTCCTTGGTGTCGCCTCTGGCCAATGTGTTGGCTGTACCGTGGGTTAGTTTTGCTGTGGTGCCCTTGTTATTGCTGGTTTTGCCATTGGGTTTAATAAGTGATTTTTTGGCTATAAATGGTTTATTGTTGATTGATGGATTAATAGCATATCTGTGGGTGGTGTTACAGGTTTTGGCAGATTTTAAGTACGCATACCTACAATTACCTAACGTTTCTTTGTGGGCTTGTTTGTTGGCGTTGCTGGGTGCGGGCTTGGCGTTATTACCGAAAGGGCTGCTGGCAAAACCAGTCGCCTACCTGTTTTTTATACCGTTGTTTTTACCGATGAAAACCGATGGTTTGCACGCCTCGGAGTTTAAACTCATCTTGTTAGACGTAGGGCAGGGTTTGTCGGCCATTATTCATACAAAAAAACATACCTTGGTATTTGATACCGGTGCTAAATACAATGAAAAAAGTGATCTAGCTTCAACTGTAGTGTTGCCCTATTTACGAGCACAGAAGATAGAAAAAATTGACGCATTAGTGCTCAGTCACGGTGATAATGACCACGCTGGCGGCGCCGAAACTCTAATCCAGTCTATCGCTATTGAACGTGTGTTAAGTAGCGTAACGGATCGATTTAAAAATGTATCGGCACAGCGTTGCGAACAAGGTATGGCGTGGCAATGGGACGGGGTAAGTTTTGAGTTTTTAAGCCCACATAGCTCGAATTTGTTTAGCGGTAATAATGCGTCATGCGTGCTTAAGGTTTCCTCGGTCAATGGCAGTGTCTTGTTACCTGCGGATATAGAAAAACCTATGGAGCAGTCATTGCTCCAGTATTTTCCTGACAAGCTGAAAGCTGACGTATTGATTGCACCACATCACGGCAGTAAAACATCGTCTACCCCTCAATTTATCAAAGCAGTTAGTCCACGATTTGTGCTTTTCCCTGTGGGTTATAAAAATCGCTTTGGTTTTCCAAAGCCAGAGGTGTTAAGTCGATACAAGAAGCAAGGGGTGGAAGCATTTAGTAGCGCACAAGATGGCGCATTAAGCGTTAGTTTTAATTACAATAAACCGATACAAGTCGAACGTTATAGGCCTGCGCACAGAAGCTTTTGGAGCTGGCAACAATAGCTGCCGATTGATCTTTTATTTATGCGTAGAGTTAAGGTCGTCGTAGGGCAAAAAATAAAGTAATATGATGGCTTATTGGATTATTTTGAACTGAGGGTATTGTGCTTGAAATTTTAATGCAAGGTGGCTGGTTGATGGTCCCTATCGTGGCGTGTTCGGTTATTTCTTTAGCTATTATAGGCGAGCGGTTTTGGTCCTTAAGTAGAAAAAAAATCACCCCAGACAATTTGGTGGCATCCGTTTGGCGGCTATATAAGGCGAATCAATTAGATAAAGCCCGGGTGCATTCCTTATCTGTGAGCTCTCCACTTGGACGCGTCCTTGCGGCGGGTATCATAAATCAAACGCACGGCCGTGAGATTATGAAGGAAAGTATTGAAGAAACAGGCCGTCAGGTCGCGCATGACCTTGAAAAATACCTAAATACCCTAGGGACTATTGCGTCTATCACGCCTTTATTGGGACTGCTTGGCACAGTGATCGGTATGATCAAAGTATTTACTGCCATTATGGCGCACGGTGTGGGTGACCCTAGTGTATTGGCGGAAGGGATTTCTCAAGCGCTTATTACGACCGCATCGGGCTTAACAGTTGCGATTCCTGCGTTGATCTTTTATCGGCACTTTAGAGGGCGGGTCGATGAGTTAGTGATTAAAATGGAAGATGAGGCGCTTAGACTGGTTGAAATGATGCACGGTGACCGTGAGTAAATTAAATGAATTTTAGGCGCAAAAATAAAGAGGAGTTGGATCTAAATCTCACACCTTTGATCGATGTGGTTTTTTTGTTGTTGATTTTTTTTATGGTGACCACGACTTTTGATCGTGAGACTCAATTGAATATAGAGTTGCCTCAAGCTGCAGGTGAGCAAAAAAAAGCAGAACAAGTGATAGAAATTAGCATAGATTCAAGCAGTCGTTTCTTTATTAATCAAAAAGAAATCGTTAACTCGGGTTTGGAGACTGTTAAAACGGCCATTAAACAAGCCGCTGGGGATAAGAGGGATCTTCCTTTATTAATAAGTGCTGATGGTAAGGCAACACATCAATCGGTTATGACGGTGTTAGATGCGGCTAGCCAGTTAGGCTTAGTCAATATAACCTTCGCGGCCAATGAGCCGAGCCCACAGGTCAAAAAAAAACAATAAAAGCAATTTAGCATGAGTCATAAAATGAATCGTTTTTTCGACAGCATGTGGTATGGGCGACGACCAATCGCCTTGTTTTTTGTTCCCCTAGCGTGGCTCTTTGGACTGATGAGTTGTTTGCGCCGTGCACTGTATCGACGCGAATGGCTGGCAACAACACGCTTGTCAGTACCCGTTATTGTGGTTGGAAATATTACAGTCGGCGGGACAGGTAAAACGCCATTGGTTATTTGGATTGCAGAATTGCTGAAATCTGCGGGTTATTCTCCGGGCATTATCAGCCGTGGTTACGGTGGAGTGGCATCAAACTGGCCGCAGCAAGTAAGGGCTGATAGCGACTCAAGGGTGGTCGGAGATGAAGCTAAAATACTCGCTAGGCGAACCGACTGCCCCGTAGCAGTTGGACCTAATCGCGCACAAAGTGCGCAAGCATTGATCGACCATTATCATTGTAATGTGATTATTTCAGATGATGGTCTACAACATTATGCGCTGCAACGAGATATTGAAATTGCGTTGGTTGACGGTGAGCGTCGTTACGGCAATAGTTACCTATTACCTGCAGGGCCTCTTCGAGAACCAGTGGAACGATTGAAAACTGTCGATTTTGTGGTTTGCAATGGGCTTGCAAATCATGGCGAACACCCATTAAAGATTGAAGGAAACGAGGCTGTTAGAATTTTAGCCGAGTCAGATGAGGTCGAGTTAAGCAGTTTTGCTGCGCAGCCGTTGCACGCCCTCGCCGGTTTAGGTAACCCGTCACGTTTTTTTTCACACCTAAAAAAGTTTGGCTTAACGTTTGAGCAACATGTTTTTCCCGATCATTACGCTTATACTGAAAAAGATATAAACTTTGCTGACCAAAAGCCGGTATTAATGACCGAAAAAGACGCTGTTAAATGCACATTAATTGCCGAGCAGAACCACTGGTATGTACCTGTTCGAGCTCAAATGACAGAAACATTTGGCTTAAGCTTATTAGGCCTTTTAAAAGAGAGAACCGATGGATAAAAAATTACTCGATATATTGGCCTGCCCTGCGTGTAAATCAGGTTTAAAACATATTAAAGAACAACAGGAACTCGTCTGTTTAGGCTGCCGTTTAGCGTACCCTATTCGAGATGATATACCAATTATGCTGATTGATGATGCAAGGAAGTTATCATCTGACGAGGCTGACACACTAAGGTGAAGGCTCTTGAAAGAATTTAAAGTCGTTATTCCGGCCCGCTACGCTTCGTCTAGACTGCCTGCTAAACCCTTACTTAAAATTGCTGGAAAAGCGATGATTTTGCACGTCTGTGAAAAGGCAGCATTGGCCGGAGCTGAAGAAGTTGTTGTCGCGACGGATGATGAGCGCATCGTTGATTGTGTTAAACAGGCCGGTTTCAATGCGCTGATGACAGCTAAATCGCATAATAGTGGCACCGAACGTATAACTGAGGTGGCGAACAAATTGGCTTGGGGCGACGAGGTAATTATTGTTAACTGCCAAGGTGATGAGCCACTCATCCCTCCTGAGTTGATCTATAAGGCAGCGACTGCGTTAGCGGATCAACAATTGGCGCAGGTAGCTAGTTTGTGTGCGCCTATTTCAGAGTTGGATGAAGTCTTTAACCCTAATGCCGTTAAAGTGGTGCGCGATCAGAATG
>JAGPVU010000190.1 GCA_018066825.1 Cycloclasticus sp. | reverse complement strand
GCGCGTGAAAGGCAATTTCTGGGCACTGGCTATTGAAAAGTACACGCATTCAGGTGTACTGAGTACAAATTCTTCAAAATTTTCAAAATGGATCAATCTATCTTCGGCATCGTCAATACATATCAAAATCGGTGTTTCATTGTGCTCTGTTATCATCCACAAGTGACTTCCTAATGTTTCTAAATCAAGTGGCGGCTGCTGATTCAAAATCTCTAATGCAGGTGTGGGTGATATTTGCTCCCAAAGAGCCTTCACAAGAGCATCCTCTGAGGACCCTGTCGAGGCAAGACTCAACCACACAACCGTCGCATTATAACGCTGTATGTGTGCCAAGCCATGTTGAGCAAGCAGCACTGTTTTACCGTAGCCCGGTAATGCCTGACACAGCACAACCCGTTCCCCCTTATCATATGGTATACTTAAGCGCACGCGCTCGAGGCAGTGACGATTCACCTGCATCAGCTTTTTTTTGATGCGCTGCTGGTTTCTTGATTCATCTTCAATCAACCCCTTTCATCTCCATTTTTGATTAATGACCATCAAGAGCTCACCCATAGTTCACGCCCCGTTGTTCCTATCGTTTCATGCTTTTCCAGTAAAAACTACTCTAAAGTGTAGTTGTCGGTATCGCTGATTGAAGGGGATAGTAAGGAATCCTCCGATATTCGCATGACTATGAGTTCAGGAGAAACCACCATAAAAATAAAAGTCCCACACAGGAGACACCTATATGAATACAACGACCCAGGCGCTCGGACCGCTGACGCCTTATGTTGATAAAAAACGTTACCTTTGGCCACTTGCGGTTTTTTGGCCATTAGCTCCTATGGTCGGTATCTGGTTAGTCTATCAAACAGGTATAGAACTTTTTTATGCCGCCGTGTTGGTGTTTTGGTACGGAGTGATCCCCCTCCTAGATACCATGTTTGGTGAAGATACCAGCAACCCCCCAGAAGAGGCTGTACCTAGTCTTGAAAACGACCGCTACTACCGATTTTTAGTCTATCTAACCGTCCCCATGCATTACATCACACTAGTGGTATCCGCTTGGTGGATTGGCACTCATGATATTTCTTGGTATGGATTCCTACTGCTCACCCTCTCGGTTGGCGCTCTTAATGGCTTAGCGCTCAATACTGGACACGAATTAGGACACAAAAAAGACCGTTTTGATCGTTGGATGGCTAAAATTGTATTGGCCTCCGTAGGTTATGGCCACTTTTTCATTGAACACAACAAAGGGCATCACCGCGACGTCGCCACACCTGCCGATCCAGCCACCTCACGCATGGGTGAAAGCATCTATACCTTCTCTAAGCGTGAACTGCCTGGCGCGTTTCGTCGCGGGTGGGATTTAGAAGCGGTACGCCTAGAGCGCTGCGGAAAAAGCCCATGGTCTCTAGACAATGAAGTACTGCAACCCGCGATTATTACCGTGGCACTGTATGCTGTATTGCTTGCTCTGTATGGCCCATTGATGTTGATATTTTTACCACTACAAGCGGCATTTGCATGGTGGCAGCTCACCAGTGCTAACTTTATTGAACATTATGGTTTATTACGTCAGAAAAAACCTGATGGTCGTTACGAACATCAAACGCCTTACCATTCTTGGAATAGTAACCACATCATGTCTAACTTGATGTTGTTCCACTTGCAGCGTCATTCGGATCATCATGCACATCCAACTCGCTCTTATCAGTCTTTACGCGATTTTAAAGGTCTACCAACACTGCCCAGCGGCTATCCAGGTATGTTCTTTATGGCCCTGTTTCCTGGCTGGTTCCGCTCAGTCATGGATAAGCGTGTTGTTGAATGGGCTGATGGTGATTTAGATAAAATCCAGATCCATGAAGGCTGCCGTGAGCAATACGAACAACAGTTTGGTCATAAAAAAGCCGCCTAATTAAGAAAAAGCTTAGTCTACTAAACACTGTAGGTTAACGGGCTGCACTCTCTTGAAGAAAGTGCAGCCCAGTGCCAACATGAATACCTGTTGGTTCAAATAACAAAAAAGGAAAATATCCCCATGGCAAAATATCAGTGCCCAGATTGTGAATACATTTATAATGAAACCACCGGCGAACCTCATGAAGGGTTTCCCCCCTCTACCTTATGGGCCGATGTACCTGACTCTTGGTCTTGCCCTGACTGCGCGGTACGCGACAAACCTGACTTCAGATTAATTGAAGGCAGTGCCGTAGCTGAAAAAGTTGTGATTAAACCCGCCGCTCAACCCACAGCTGCTAAAAAAAAAATCCCAGTGAAGAAAGCCACACTGGGGAAAGTCGAGTCCGTTAGTGATGACAAGGGCCCATTACGTAAGTGGGTATGCATTACGTGTGATCATATATATGATGAAGCTCTCGGCGATGAAGCTGAGGGTTTTCCTCCTGGCATGCGCTTCGAAGATATCCCTGAAGACTGGTGCTGCCCTGATTGCGGTGCGACCAAAGATGATTACACTGTCTTAGAAGATAAATAAAAATAATATAAACCTATTAAAAAGGAAGGCATATGAACTCCACCATTCAAACGGCTGTATTCCCGTCTGACGATACAAACCCGATTATTTCAGATGCCTTCAAACAGCAACACGATCGTACTGAAGAGCGCCGTCAAAATTTTAACTATGCACAACGCGTTGCCATCTTAGAAAAATTAAAACACGCCATACAAAGTCGAGAGAAGGATATCTACCAAGCGCTTTATGCCGACTTTAAAAAGCCTGAAACCGAAGTTCAGCTAACCGAAATATTCCCAGTTCTACAAGAAATTCGTCATACGCTAGCGCATTTAAAAAACTGGATGAAAACCAAAAATGTTAAAACCTCATTATCAGTACTGGGCACCAAAGCCAAGTTACGCCCTGAAGCAAAAGGCACATGCTTAATTATAGCCCCGTGGAACTATCCCTTTAATTTAAGCTTTGGCCCATTAGTTTCTGCATTGGCAGCTGGCAATTCGGCCATCATCAAACCTTCTGAAATGACGCCTCATACATCCGCCCTAGTTGCCGACATTGTTAAAAACACCTTTCCACCTGACTTGGTTACCGTCATTGAGGGCGATGCAGTCGCTTCACAAGCCCTGTTAAAACTGCCTTTTGATCACATATTTTTTACCGGCAGCCCTCAGGTCGGAAAAATCGTCATGGGCGAAGCCGCTAAATCATTAGCCTCTGTCACCCTAGAATTAGGTGGAAAATCACCGACCATCGTCGGTCCAACCGCCAACATTAATAAAGCCGCACGCAATATTGTGTGGGGGAAATTTGCGAACAACGGTCAAACCTGTATTGCGCCTGATCATGTCTTTGTTCATCGCGACATAGCCGAAAAATTTACTCAGGCTGTAAAAAAAGAAGTGCAACGTGTATATGGTCACTCCAAGGATGCACAAAAGCAGTCACCCGATTACTGCCGAATCGTGAATGATCGGCATTTTGGGCGTTTAGAATCACTCCTCAATGATGCTCGTGATAAAGGTGCCAAATTTATTCAAGGCGGTGATATGGATGCCAGCGATAATTATCTTGCTCCGACTGTTTTGACGCATGTTTCCGATGATATGAAAATCAATCAGGAAGAATTATTTGGGCCTATCTTACCGATTATTGAGTTCGATGATATTCAGTCAGTAATTACCCGTATTAATGCCAACCCAAAACCATTAGCCTTATATATATTCTCTGACGATAGTGCTTTTGTTGACCATATAATTACCTCAACTAGCTCTGGTGCTGTGGGTGTTAATTTAACCGTAGTCCATTTTCTTCACCCTAATTTGCCCTTTGGTGGGGTTAATAACAGTGGTATTGGTGTTGCTCATGGATATCATGGCTTTCTTGCTTTTTCTCATGAAAAGGGCATATTGCAGGATCAAACATCCATCACTCACATGCTCTTTCCTCCATACACACCCACGGTCAAACGACTCGTTAATATGGTCGTTAAGTTCTTAGGTTAATAACCACTAAAATAGGAATTATGTTCATGTATGATTATATTATTGTCGGTGCTGGATCCGCAGGATGCGTACTTGCCAATCGTTTATCAGCCGATAGCTCAAAGCGTGTATGTTTACTAGAGGCAGGCCCTGCCGACAAAAACCCTTTCATTCATATGCCTATTGGTATCGCATTATTAGCGAACAATAAAACGCTCAACTGGGCTTTTAATACTGAAAAGCAGAACAAACTGAATAACCGCGAGTTATTTTGGCCAAGGGGTAAAACACTTGGGGGGTCTAGCTCCATTAATGCCATGGTATATATTCGTGGACATGAAAAAGACTTCGATGAATGGCAAAAATCAGCCGGTAACAATTGGAGCTGGGATCGTGCGCTCACGTTATTTAAACGCCTAGAAAAAAATGAACGTTTTGGTGATTCACAGTATCATGGCAATCAAGGCGAGTTGTCCGTTAGTGAATTGCAGACAACCAACCCTTTAAGCAAAGCATTCATTGAGGCTGGGCAGCAAACCGGCTTGCCACTGAATGATGACTTTAACGGTGCAAGCCAAGAAGGCGTTGGATTTTATCAGGTAACTCAAAAGAAAGGCCGCCGCTGGAGTTCAGCTAAAGCCTTCTTAACCGGCGCATTGGATAGACCCAACTTAGACATTATTACCAATGCTCGTGCGACCCGTGTGATATTCGATAGCACCACCGCTAGCGGCGTCGCTTATCAACAAGGTAACAACAGCGAGCAAGTCATGCTCAATCAAGGTGGCGAGGTATTATTGTCTGGTGGAGCCGTTAACTCACCCCAGCTGCTCATGCTTTCGGGAATTGGGGCGGCGGATGAATTAAAAAAACACAGCATTTCTGTGATTCATAATCTTCCTGAAGTGGGCAAAAACTTACAAGACCACCTTGACATCACATTGATGAATACGGCGAATTCGAGCCTTCCGATTGGGGTTGCATTCGGTGCAATCCCTAAGTCTATTGGGGCCGTGTTTTCTTATATATTTAAAAGCAAAGGATTTCTTACCTCTAACGTGGCAGAGTCCGGTGGCTTTGTAAAAAGTGATGAGACTCGTGATCGCCCCAATGTTCAATTTCATTTTTTGCCTGTTTACTTAAATGATCATGGTCGAAAAATCACCCCAGGATACGGCTTTACGCTGCACATTTGTGATTTATTACCGAAAAGCCGTGGTTTCATTGGCTTAAAGAGCGCTGATCCACTGGCCGATCCATTGATTGATCCATGCTACCTTGAACATCCCGATGATTTAAAAACCATGATGGATGCTGTCAAAATTGCCCGTAAAATATTCCGCTCTCCTGCTATGTCTGCTCACACCAAATGTGAGTTATTGCCTGGACTGGATGTTCAAACGGATGCGCAACTAGAAGCGGATATTCGTAAACGGGCAGAAACTATTTATCATCCGGTCGGCACCTGCCGAATGGGCGCAGATGAGAATTCTGTTGTTGACCCTGAGCTGAAGGTACGTGGCGTACAAGGCTTACGCGTGATTGACGCATCCATTATGCCAACCTTAGTGGCGGGTAATACCAATGCGCCGACCATGATGATTGCTGAAAATGCCGCCGACATGATTTTAGGGAACATTTAATCGCGACAAAACGCCTTATGCGCAATAATTCTCTTGTTAAGGGCCACATTGTGGCCCTAATAACCTAGCGATAAAAATAATGCAGATTTTATGTTATTCAATTTCAGTTTTCACTTAAAACTGCCACTGAAAAAAGCGCTTCAATTAAAATTCCTCCTTAATTATTTTAATACATTCAACCGCGACTAAATTTTTAGCCTGCCCAGCTGCCAGTTCATTATCCAGATAAAACGCCCCCACTGAGATTCGATGCAATTTAAGTACCGGATTACGAAAACGACCAAACATGCGTTTTATTTGGTGATAGCGGCCTTCTTCGAGGGTTACTCGGCCAACACAATCGCTCATACGTTCAAGCGTTGCTGGCTTAGTGGTGATGTCTTCAAAGGGGAAATACATACCGTCAGAAAAAGCGTGTATGCATTCATCGCTAATAGGTTTTTCAACCGTGACTTCGTACACTTTAGCGACTTTATTTTCAGGTGACATTAAATACCGTGACCACTCGCCATCGTTGGTAAGTAGCAACAAACCCGACGAGTTTAAATCCAGACGCCCAACGATATGTAAATCTGGGGCGTAAAATTCGCCGTTTTTATATTCACTCAGAAGGTCTAACACGGTGGTATGCTGATCGTCTTTGGTGGCACTAACAACACCCACCGGTTTATTCAGCATGATATAACGGCGGGTATTGCTTTGCAGTATGTCACCATCAAGGGTGATATGCCTGAACTGATCAATAATCTGTTGCGCATCGGTAGCGATACGACCATCCACTTGCACACGTTTTTGCGCAAGTAATAAACGAATATCACCTTTTGGAGTGCCGGTTTTTACGCTTAAAAATCGGTCGAGACGGGATTTTTTCGATTGCACAATAACTTAACGAG
>JAGPVU010000185.1 GCA_018066825.1 Cycloclasticus sp. | reverse complement strand
TTCACCAATAACCGCGCGACAAGCAGATAGCGCTTTACGCATCTCACCTGAACGCAACCTTAAGGTTACATGATCACCATCTCTTGCAACAATCTGAACCACAGTGCCAGCACTTCGTGCAATTTGAGCGCCCTTTCCTGGCTTAATCTCAACACAATGAACTTGCGTACCAACTGGAATGTTCCGCATTGGCAAACAGTTTCCGACTTTAATTGGGGCTACCTCTGAAGAAACAACTTCATCGCCAACAGACAGGTTCTTAGGCGCAATAATGTAACGTCTTTCACCGTCATTATATAGTATTAGTGCAATATTAGCAGTCCTATTTGGATCATATTGAAGACTTTCTACCTTGCCAGGGATATCGAATTTATTTCTTTTAAAGTCGATTAAACGGTAATGCTGTTTATGACCCCCACCGCGGTGCCTAGTGGTAATACGACCATTATTGTTACGTCCGCCTGTTTTTGACTTCTTGGCTAATAATGGAGCATGAGGCGCACCCTTGCTTAGCTCAGGGTTTTTAATCCGAACAACAAAGCGTGAGCCAGGAGAAGTTGGTTTTGATTTTACAATTGCCATAAGTTTAATCTATCGTCTAATTATGCAGAAATAAATTCTATTTCTTGCCCAGATTTAATTCGAACGTAGGCTTTTTTGACATCAGATCTCTTACCCAATGTGCGGCCATGTCGCTTAGTTTTACCTTTAACATTTAAAGTCTGTACGGACTCAACAGTCACTTCAAAAAGTTTCTCAACAGCTGCTTTTATATCAATCTTTGTTGCCGTCTTATTCACTTTAAAAACATATTGATTATACTTATCGGACGCTGCTGCACTTTTTTCTGTGACAACAGGGGCGGTAATTAATTGTAATAGGAATTCTTGGTTCATTTTAAGCGCTCCTCAATTAATACTATCGCATCGGCTGTAATACATATTTTTTCAAAAGATAATAACGATACTGGATCAACCTCAAACGCCGTACATACATCAACTTTATGTATATTACGACTTGCCAGCTGTAAATTAACATCTTCAGCAGCTAGTACGATTAATGAATTAAGCATCCCATTGTCTGCCAACAACGCATTCAAGCTTTTAGTTTTAGGCTGATCAAGTGTTATTGAGTCAACAATAACCAGTCTTTCCTGACGAATTAGTTCAGACAAGATAGATCTCATCGCAACCGCGTACATTTTTTTATTCAGTTTTTTACTATGGTCCTGAGGCTTAGCAGCAAAAGTTACACCACCTGTACGCCAAATAGGACTACGAATTGTCCCTGCCCTTGCGCGGCCTGTTCCTTTTTGCTTCCAAGGTTTCACACCGCCACCACTAACTTCTGAACGCGTTTTTTGTGCTCGCGTACCGGCTCTGGCATTCGCCATATAGGTCACCACCAATTGATGGATAAGACCTTCGTTATAATCTTGGCCAAAAACGGCTTCAGATACATTTTTACCTACGACAGGCGCTTGAATTTTCATAATTATGCCTATTTTTTAACTTTAATAGCCGGTGTAATTACTACATCGCCATTTTTACTGCCTGGAATTGCGCCTTTAATCAGCAACACTGATTTTTCCGCATCAATTTTAACTATCTCAAGGTTTTGCGTCGTCACACGTTCATTACCCATATGACCAGCCATCTTCTTACCTTTTAATACTCGGCCCGGTGTTTGACATTGACCAATAGAACCCGGTGCACGATGTGACAAAGAGTTACCATGGGTAGCATCTTGCATTTGGAAATTATGCCGTTTAATGACACCAGCAAAACCCTTACCAATACTGCGACCTTGAACGTCTATTTTTTGACCTATCTCGAAAAAATCAAGCGGTAAATCAGCGCCCACTTCAAGTTCTGAGTCAGCATCAAGCCTAAACTCCCACAAACCGTTACCCGCTTCAACACCCGCTTTAGCAAACAAACCTGCTTTAGCTTTATTTACACGTGAGTTTTTGACTTCCCCAGTTGTTACTTGAACCGCTGAGTAGCCATCGGATTCTTGACGTAAAACCCGAGTAACACGGTTTGGCAACACGTGAACAACAGAGACGGGAATCGAAACCCCTTCCTCTGTGAACAATCTTGTCATACCGCATTTACGGCCAACTAATCCTAAAGACATGATATATCCTCTTTAATCTGCATTAAGCCGAATTAATTCAGCTTGATTTGTACGTCAACACCGGCTGATAGATCAAGCTTCATCAGTGCGTCAACAGTTTTATCGGTTGGTTCAACAATATCCATCATACGTTTATGTGTACGAAGTTCGTATTGATCCCTTGCATCTTTGTTTACATGCGGTGAAGTAAGAACGGTAAAACGTTCTTTTTTAGTTGGCAAAGGAATTGGCCCCATCACTTGGGCACCTGTTCTTTTCGCAGTTTCAACTATTTCACGAGCTGCATGATCGATCAGTCTATGATCAAAGCCTTTTAAACGAATTCTTATGGATTGTTTTGACATTTTATTTACTCAATTATCTTAGAGACAACGCCAGCACCAACTGTGCGGCCACCTTCACGAATAGCAAAACGTAAACCGTCTTCCATCGCTATCGGTGCAATTAACTTAACGGTCATTTTAACGTTATCACCCGGCATCACCATTTCTACGCCTTC
>JAGPVU010000181.1 GCA_018066825.1 Cycloclasticus sp. | reverse complement strand
CGATCATTTGAATCCGAACGTCGACCTATTCTGGATCAAGTGTCATCAATTGCGATGAATGTCCGAAAAAATAATGACTTGTCTGTCCCTACCACCATTGAAGAAGCCAGCGAAGAAGGCCAGGCACTGCGTGAGAAGATAGGTCAACATATGATGCAAACCGATGCACCTCAGTTCGCTTGTATCGGTTTAAATTTCGGCTATTTTTACGAAGGCTCCCCCATCATAGCCTACGACGAAGGAACAGCCCCCACCTACACTTTAGGAACGTATACGCCATCAACCTGTCCGGGCTGTCGAGTACCACATAGTTGGTTAGCCGATGGACGCTCTCTTTTTGATGCGTTAGGGCAAGACTATACGTTACTGAGCTGTGACCCGTCTATTGACACATCAGCCCTTACAGAAGCGGCAAAAACAATGGCGTTTCCACTGACGATTATTAATTTAGCGGGAGAATCTAATGTAGCCATTTATGATGTGCCATTGCTGCTCGTTCGCCCAGATCACCACATAGCTTGGCGCGGAAACCACCTGCCTGAAAACTTGCTAGAACTAATTCAAATAATTCGAGGGGTACATTAAAGACCAAGGAACAAGGTAGACCTCTCCCTTAAAACACTCCACCAAACTGTTCCGCATATTGCGCTTTAAGCTCATCTAAGGTCACAACATGGTTTTGCGTACCGGCATTGTCCCGATGACGTTTAAATTTGTTTTAGTGAAGAAAAGCTTAAACAGGTGGACTCACCACCTTAAAATGAAATTAAGCTAGACGGTCACCCAATTCTGTTTGGGTTGTCGTAAAAAATGATAATCAATAAAAAATGGGGGCAAAGCACAGATTGCTCTAAGTCTATAAACAATTGTGCTCAGACCCGATTAAATACTAATAAAAAAGAAAATTACTCAGCATAGGATAACGATTTATACTCAGCCATCTGCACAGGATAACGATTCATACTCTGTCTTGTCCCGAATAACATCACCACCTATAAAGCGTCTTTCGATGGTAGTAATCCTTGTATTACCATGATTACAAGTTCCACTAGTCAGTATATCTATAAAGACATGGTCTCCGGTATCACCTGCTTTTTTTACCGTACGTAAAACGTGTTTATTGATAGATATATCGTAGGGCTCTTGCTCCATAACATACTTATCTGGTGAGATGATTGTTAAGTGATGATATGTATCGGTCACTTCCCCATTCATCTGGTATATTGTATTCCCCGAGGGTGTTTTTATTTCACTCACTATAGACCTTTCTTTCCAGCAGACCGCATGTGGATGTGTTGCGTCTGGGTAGTCAAAGCACTCTCCATCGTTAATGACATACTGCTCTACATCCGCTGCCGCAAATGCCGGAGAACTGCCTATTACTAAGAGAAACCCGAGAATGGAGTGATATAGGTATTGCTGTAACTTTATATTCATTCATTTTCCTTAATGTAATTATTATATATATTTAAAGTCATGCACTTAGGAGACTATCTAAACGAATTGACTTTGTCAATGCTCAGAAAAAGAAAAAATAAACATAGAAACACAAAACTCAAGCTACCTAGGTATCCGCCTGTTTAATCGCCCCAAAATAGTGCCTCTCAACACTTAAAACACTCCACCGAACTGTTCCGCATATTGCGCCTTAAGCTCATCTAAGGTCACCACATGGTTTTGCGTACCGGCGTGGGCAATTTTAATCGCCCCCATTAAACCGGCAATACGGCCAGTTACCTTCCAGTCCAAACTATTCAGTAAGCCGTACAGCAAACCACCACGATAGGCATCGCCACAACCGGTTGGGTCAACAACGGCTGCAGCCTTGGCAGCGGGTATATTTAGCCGCTTACCACCGGTATAAATAAGTGAGCCTTCAGCACCTTTGGTAATAATGAGGGCCTCGACTTGTTCTGCGATTTCATGCGGTGAAAGGCCCGTTTTTTCTTGCAACATGGCGGCTTCATAATCATTTAACGTCACCCAGGTGGCTTGCTCGATAAATACTTTCAGCTCGTCACCATCAAACATCGGCATACCTTGACCAGGGTCAAAAATAAAGGGAATGCCTGCGGCTACAAATTGTTCGGCGTGTTCTATCATGCCTGCTTTACCATCGGGTGAGACGATGCCTATTTTTATACCCGCATCGCTAGGTACTTTATTTAGTTCCGATCGCCCCATCGCACCAGGGTGAAAGGCGGTAATTTGGTTGTCATCCATATCGGTGGTGATATAGGCTTGGCCGGTAAACTCATCGTCCAGTACCGTTAAGTAGCGTTGGTTTACCCCTGTTTTCGTCATCCAATCGGCATAGGGGCCAAAGTCTTGCCCTACGGTGGCCATTGGCAAGGCGTTTTCGCCTAATAGGTGTAAGTTATAGGCAATGTTGCCAGCACAGCCTCCAAATTCACGCCGTAACTGCGGCACAAAAAAGGACACATTTAACATGTGCACTTTGTCAGGCAGGATATGGTTTTGGAATTTATCAGGAAAGACCATGATGGTATCAAACGCCATCGAGCCGCAAACTAATGCAGTCATGCTGAGTCCTCTTTGCTTGTCCAAACCACGTCCAGTTGTTTAACCGCCTTTACGTCGTCCAAGCGCCTAACTGGCAGTTTGTAAGGGGCTTGTTTTAACATCCCCCCGTCTGTTTTAGCTTCTTCTAAAATAATGGCCATGGTATCGATAAAGCCATCCAAGGTTTCTTTTGCTTCTGTTTCGGTTGGCTCAATCAATAAGCATTCGGCAATCAACAAGGGGAAGTAGGTAGTCGGCGCGTGGAAGTCATAATCCAACAATCGCTTGGCGACATCCATGGCGGTAACATTGAGTTCTTTGGCTTGTTTTTTAAGCGTTAAAATAAACTCATGAGTTGCGCGACGATCAGGGTAGGCCGCTTGATAACCCACGGCCATTAAACGCTTGAGCAAATAATTAGCGTTTAGCGTGGCATAGTCTGCAACCCGTGACATGCCCTCACGACCTAGCATTTTGGCATAAATATAGGCGCGTAATAACACCCCTGCATTACCAGCAAAAGCTGACATACGGCCAATGGTTTGTGGGCAGTCTTGCTCATCTATTAACACATAGGTTTCGCCTTTCTGCGCGATCATCGGTACTGGCAGGTAGGGCTTTAAACGTTCACTCACACCCACTGGACCCGCGCCAGGGCCACCCCCACCATGCGGGGTTGAAAAGGTTTTATGCAAGTTCATATGAATCACATCAAAGCCCATATCACCGGGACGAACTTTACCCAAAATCGCGTTTAAATTAGCCCCATCGTAATACAGTAAACCGCCGGCCTGGTGCACCGTGTCGGCAATGTCTTTAATCTTACGGTCAAACACCCCTAATGTACTGGGGTTGGTGAGCATAATGCCTGCCGTGTGCGGGCCTACAGCTTTTTTAAGTGCCTCTAAGTCTACATCGCCATTTTTGCCGGTGGGGATTTCACGCACCTTATAACCACACATCACTGCTGAGGCAGGGTTAGTGCCGTGCGCTGCATCGGGTACCAGTATTTCACAACGCGCGGTGTCGTTACGTGAGTCGTGGTAGGCCTTAATCATCGCCACCCCCGCGAACTCACCTTGCGCACCGGCGGCAGGGGATAATGAGACGGCCTTCATACCGGTTACTTCTTTGAGCATTTCTTGCAGTTCAAACATACAGGCTAAAAAGCCCTGTCCGTGCAAACTTGGCCCCAGCGGATGTCGACCTGTAAACTCAGGCAAGCTAGCCAGGGTATTGCACGCCCGTGGGTTGTACTTCATGGTGCAAGAGCCCAATGGGTAGAAGTGCGTATCAATGGAAAAGTTTTTTTGCGACAAGCGGGTAAAGTGTCGAACCACTTGCATTTCTGATACTTCTGGCAACAACGGCTTGCTGGTTCTTAAGGCGCTAGTTGGCAGACTAGCTGGCATCGGAACCTCAGCGGAAAGCTGGGCGTTAGACGCCCGCCCTTCATGAGAGTGCTCAAATATTAACATCTAGGGGGTCTCTTTAATTTAGGTTTTTTATTTTAAGCTAGCAAGCGCTGCGTCGTAGTCTGGTTCGTCAGCTATTTCAGACACTAGTTCTGAACTAATCACGCTGTTATTTTCGTCCAATACCAAAAGAGCGCGACAAGTAATGCCTTTTAACGGGCCATCGTCGATCAACACGCCGTAGTCTTTAGCAAAATTACGGTCGCGCATGATTGATAGGGTAACCACGTTTTCTAAGCCTTCATCACCACAAAAACGTGACATTGCAAACGGTAAATCTGCCGCGACGACTAAGATAACGGTATCAGCATGTTGCTTGGCGTAGTCATTAAATTTTTTGGTTGATAACTGGCAAACCGGGGTGTCTAAACTCGGCACAATGCTGATAACTTTTTTCTTACCCGCATAATCCGCTAATGAAACATCGGCTAATTCTTTAGTGGTGAGCGTAAAGTCTGGCGCTTGCGTACCGACAGCTGGCAGATCACCATTGGTATGAATTTCGTTGCCTTGTAATGTAATTGTCGCCATGTTGAATCTCCTATGAGTTTATTAATTTATCAAGTACCACTGCATACGTTTCTATATCCTGCTCTGTACGCGTTTCGGTCGCACAAACCAGTAGTGCATTACCCAGTTCTGGGTAATCTTTCTGCAAGCTAAAGCCCGCTAAAATATGGTGATTCTTTGCAAGCTGGTCGACTAACGGGGCTACGTCTACCTTTAAGCTGATCACGCATTCATGAAATACCGCCGAACTAAACACCGATTTAACACCGTTAATTTTAGTCAGCCGCTGTTTTAATAGCTGTGTATTTTGATGCGAATTTAACGCCGCCCGCCGTAAGCCTTCTGGCCCTAATAACGACATATGGATCGTAGCTGCGGTAACCAATAGCCCTTGGTTAGTACAAATATTTGAGGTCGCCTTGGAGCGACGAATATGCTGTTCGCGCGCTTGCAAGGTGAGGGTAAAGCCTTGCTTGCCCTCTAGGTCGGTCGTGCGACCAATAATTCGTCCTGGCATTTGCCGAACGTGTACTTGCTTGCAACACATAAAGCCAAAGTACGGCCCACCTGAAGCTAGCGGCACCCCTAGTGGCTGGCCTTCACCACAAACAATATCCACACCCAAACCAGCCCATTCGCCCGCTGGTTTGAGTAAACTCATTGCCAATGGGTTAACCACGGCAATCGATAACACCTTGTTTTCTGCGGCCCAAGCAGTGAGCTCATCAACCTGTTCCAACACCCCAAAGAAATTGGGCTGCGGAATAACCAAAGCGGCATAATCTTCACCTGCGTATTGCGCCAGCGCGGATAAATCCGTTTGCCCAGTTAGCGGATCAAACGGCACATCGACCAGTTCAATCGCC
>JAGPVU010000180.1 GCA_018066825.1 Cycloclasticus sp. | reverse complement strand
CATTCATCGCAATTGATGACACTTGATCCAGAATAGGTCGACGTTCGGATTCAAATGATCGCAGTATATTTTTATCGCCCCAGCCGTTGATGACCGATGCTAATTTCCAGCCCAAATTTACAGCATCGGCTATACCTGCATTCATGCCATATCCCGCCATGGGTATCCAGTTATGTGCCGCGTCACCCAAAATAAAAATATTACCAACAGAAAACTTATCGGCCAGTAAGCGGCGCCCGCCCCAGGGTTTTTTAGTATGAATGGTAAAGTCGATATCGCCTCCGATACACTCTCGAACAGCCTTATCCCAGTCAAACGTATCTGGATTAGGTTTTTTTGAAAAAACCGAATGCACCACCCATTCGTCTTTACCGTCTAAGGCGACGACCATGCCGGGTTGGCGTGGGCTGATTACCCAATACATCCAAGCGGGCTTGCTGTGTATTTTATCCAGTAAATTTGGCGCTGTAATGGTCGCCATCATCGCGTGCATCAAATTGTCGTCGCCTTGTAATTTAATGCCCAGCGTTTTACGCACCATACTACTCGCGCCATCACAACCGGCTAGATATTTGGTATCAAACGTCAGTGTTTCACCCGTCTTTAGGTCAGTGCCGCTGACGCGTGTAAAACCATCCATTTCAGTAATACTATCGGCGTGAAAGTTAGAAATAATCGTTAACTTTTTGAAGCTTGTCGCGTGTTTAAATAAAACAGGTTCAAGGTAAAATTGATTTATTCGATGCGGTGGTTCCGGTGTTGGCCAGCCACCATCGGCATAACCTTCGTCGTTAAAACGATTTTCACGTGAAGGAATACGCACACGGCCTAGTTCGTAGCCAAACAAGCTGGTGGTATAAGAAACATCATGTGGATAATCAGAGGGTAGGCCGCGGGTGTTACGAATAGCATCGGCAACGCCAAGGCGTCTAAACACCTCCATAGAACGCGCGGCTACGTGATTACAACGGGGGTCAGGTGCTTCAAATGCAGCTCGTTGCTCAACAATTAGGGTTTCTACCCCGCGAGATGCTAAGTCCATACCCAAGGTTAAACCCACAGGGCCAGCGCCAATTATCAGCACAGGAACCTTACGTATTAATGGCTCAGACTCATCGATAGTCGCTTTCTGCTTAGTTGCTCTGATAGGGTTTAGTTTTTCTTCCATTACAGTCCATCCTTATTTTTCAAACCTTTTCAACCGCGAGCCTTAAAAAACCAAATTAGTCTTTAAGGAACTTAAACATGCTTACCAACCTCCCAACCCTTATCCGCGATTAATTGCTCTGCTAGATGCAGTGGCTCGTCTTCGAGTGGCGTTGCCATAGAGTCATTCCAGCGATTAAAAAAGCCAAACATACCTATAACGCCGAGTATTTCAACGATCTCATCATCCGTCCAGTATTGGCTTAGTGTGTCGTACATCTCGTCAGTCACATCATTCGGAATAGAAGCCGCCGCCAACGAAAAATCTAGCGCAACCCGCTCTTTGTCACTAAATAAAGGGCTGGTGTTATAGCGGTAGACATCCCTGAGTTTTTCTTCGCTGATGCCGAAACGCGTTGCACTAACAGAGGTGTGTGCCTTGCAATATTGACAGCCTGCCGCTTGACTAGCGACGTGTGCAATAAGGCGCTTAAAGCCAAGGTCAATGTGGCCCTTAGGTGAAAATACAGCTTTGTTCATTTGAATAACCGCTTTTGCAACGGCGGGAACACGCTGCATGGTGAGTAAGCTATTAGGTACAAATCCCAGTGTCTTTATAAAGTGATTGAACTCTTCTTTTAGTTCAAGGTCTTGGCAATCATCTAGGCTTAATGGTTTCATTCTTGACATATTGACTCCCTGAGTTGAGCTTCTATTAAGCATATCAAGGGGTTCAGCAGATTGGTATAACAAATGTGTTTAAGTTGGTCGCAGAAAAATAAACGGGCGTCCCCCGTTGCTTAGCTAAGCAAAATCCTTTTTTAACCTTGAATGGCAATAAGGGAGGGTACGTAAAGGCGTGACTTAAATTGACTATTTTTTTATGAGGTGGTCAGGTGGTTTTTAGAAACGGTTATTCTGAGTTTTTTTTAAACGATTTAGCTATCGCTGACCCGTACTCAGTTTCTTGTTCGCGCCCGGCTTGTTCTTGTTGGCGCTCAATTTCACGAGCCTTAGCTCGGAGCGGGTTCGACCCCATTTCTTCTTGTTCGTCGCAGCCAATCAAGAAGAAACTCGTTATGGTTACTAATAATATGATTTTATAGTCCATAGTTTCTTGTTGTTATGAGTAAGCGTCATGTTGGTCAGTATCTCTTTAATTCTTTCTAGGTTTTGAGTATTTGGCAAGAAAATAATTGAGTCTGACCATTTTGAATTTAATCAGCCGTTTGATCTTCTATATCAAGTTTGGCACGCTGCGCTTTAGATAGGTACTTGGGCTTGTGGTTTGGGTTAAGTTTTGCTTTAGCTTTTTTGAGCCTTTTTTTGAAAATATATTGAATTTTTTTTTGTCGATTCATATTTAACGGCGCTTATTTAACGGTACTTAGGTTGTTAAGACGTGCTGACAATCAGGCTGCTGTTTAAAAACTAATGTGTCGGTTCCAGCGAACAGTAATATACCGTTCGCTGGAACCGATGGTGGTTTGGCTAATGTCCTTGGTCCGAAACTTTTAAAGCCGTTTATATTGCGTTCATGCTAGGTCGAAGCGATCCAAGTTCATTACCTTAACCCAGGCCGCGACGAAGTCCTTGATAAATCTCTCCGTGCCGTCGGTGCAAGCGTATACTTCGGCATAGGCACGTAACACGGAGTTAGAACCGAAAATCAGGTCGTTGCGGGTGCCGGTGTAGCTCACCTTGTTGCTGTTACGATCACGGCCTTCGAAAACTTCAGCCTCGCTATCCATTGCCTTCCATTCGGTACCCATGTGGAGCAGATTGACGAAGAAGTCATTACTCAGCGTGCCGACTTTGTCAGTGAACAGGCCGTGCTGGCTACCATCATAGTTGGTGCCCAGTACACGTAGACCACCGATCAGTACAGTCAGTTCCGGCGCGGTCAGTGTTAGTAACTGAGCGCGATCGATCAGCAATGCCTCAGTCGGGGCGCCGATTTTGCCCTTTTTGTAGTTACGAAAGCCATCGGCTATCGGTTCGAGCGGCGCAAATGAATCAATATCAGTTTGTGCCTGCGTGGCATCTACGCGGCCAGCAGAAAACGGCACATCCACCGTTACACCGGCGGCCTTGGCAGCTTGTTCAACGCCAAGGTTACCAGCCAGCACAATCATGTCGGCTAGCGATACCTTGTTGGATGTCTTTTGGATATCGATCAGCTTACGCAGCGTCTGAACAGCATTTTTGTTAACTGCCCAGTCCTTTTGCGGGGCTAAAGCCAGGCGTGCGCCGTTAGCACCCCCGCGCTTATCGCCACCACGAAAGGTGGAAGCAGAAGCCCAAGCCACGCTTACAAGTTCGCTTACCGACAGGCCGGAAGCAGCAATTTTTGCCTTGGCATCAGTGATGTCTGCGGTCGTTGGTTTATGGCTAGCTGTTGGTAGGGGGTCTTGCCAGAGCAGGTCTTCTTTTGGCACCTCGGGGCCGAGGTAACGCGACTTCGGGCCCATGTCACGGTGGGTCAGTTTGAACCAGGCACGGGCAAAGGCTTCTGCAAAGGTTTGTGGGTCGTCGAGGAAGCGCTTGGAAATTTTGCCGAACTCCGGATCGAAACGCAGGGTCAGATCAGTGGTGAGCATGGTGGGCTTGTGCATCTTGCCCGGTATATGCGCATCGGGGATGATCTCTGGTGCGTTCGTTGCAATCCACTGCTTAGCGCCGCCAGGGGATTGGGTAAGCTCCCATTCGTACTTGAACAGGTTCTCAAAGAAATTGTTGCTCCACAGCGCAGGGGTCTTGGTCCAGGTTACCTCTAAGCCGCTAGAGACGGTGTCCTTGCCGTGGCCTTGTCCAAAATCGCTATGCCAGCCCAAGCCTTGCTTTTCGATAGCGGCGGCTTCAGGTTCAGGGCCTTTGTGCGATTCGGGTGCGGCGCCGTGTGTTTTGCCGAAGGTGTGGCCACCGGCGATTAGCGCGACGATTTCCTCGTCGTCCATGGCCATGCGACTGAACGTGGTACGGATATCTTTGGCCGCGGCCATATAGTCACCGCTGGCATTTGGGCCTTCTGGGTTTACATAGATCAGACCCATGTGGGTGGCGGCGAGGTTATTATCCAGCTCGCGGTCACCTTGGAAACGCTTGTCATCGTCCAGCCACTGGGTTTCGGCACCCCAGTTCGGGTCCATATCAGGTTCCCAAACATCCTCACGACCGCAGGCGAAGCCAAAGGTACGAAAGCCCATCGATTCCAACGCGACGTTACCGGTAAGAAGGAACAAGTCGGCCCAGGAAATTTGCTGGCCGTATTTCTGTTTGATGGGCCAAAGTAGGCGACGTGACTTGTCGATATTAACGTTATCAGGCCAGGAATTGAGCGGCGCAAAACGTTGTTGCCCACGGCCACCACCACCACGTCCATCAAGGGTGCGGTAGGTACCGGCCGAGTGCCAGGCCATACGAACCATCTGTGGACCGTAGTGGCCAAAGTCGGCGGGCCACCAGTCTTGGCTATCGGTCATAAGCTTTACTAAGTCGGCTTTGAGCGCCTTGTAATCGAGCTTCTTAAACTCTTTGGCGTAGTCGAAACCTTCGTCTAGTGGATCAGATTTGTTCGAGTGTTGGTTTAGCAGATCCACTCGCAACTGATTAGGCCACCAGTCTTTGTTCGTGGTGCCACCACCGGCGGCATGATGGAAAGGGCATTTTGATTCACTTGACATGTGCTAACTCCTTTTTATGTGATGGGTGCTTGTGCAGGTATTTATTACCCCGCAGGGCATTAGCCAAGAAGCATCAGTTTCACACAAGCAGTAAAACTGCTTAGCTTGGCTTTAACAAGAAACTTAATCCTCACCTATACCTAAGAATAAACGGGTAAAAGTAGCATGACAATAAATATCAAACAGGGGAAGTTTTATGTTTTTTCAACTCAAGTCTAACCTAAAGCCTTGGCCTGTGCCATAGGCGACTCATGAGAAAAACAAAGCGCCAGCGGCTCAGTTTATTGTTGCTGTTAAGCTTCGCTCGGTAAGTTAGTGGGTTTGTAGTCTGCTATTTTTTGTATGCGTTGTTTGACCGATTCGTGCACTAGATCGGCTTTTGCTGTTGTGCGTATACGGCTGCCAAAGGCCTTCCAAATGCCTTGATATGAATCATGCAACATGCCGGCCGGGTTTTTCTTTAATTGTTTAATGGCACTCGCTTTAAACATTAAACCGTGTGAGTAGGCATGGTCAATCATCCACTGCAAGGCGATATCAGATAAGCCGCTTTCAAGGTAGCCGCCGCCCACATCGGAGTGCACGCCGGAAAACCACATCTGGGTAACCCGTGCTTCTTTAGTCCATTTTAGTACCGGGAAAAATTTGCGCTTTTCATCCAGTGCCATGGAGTGGTAACCCGCAACAACGCAATCAGGCAGTTTGTGGTCGTTAAAGTCATCATCGGTGGTCGTTTTTACCGTGTCCCATACGCCTAACACCTCAACCGAAATATCGAAAAAATCACCCCTATTCTTTAACGCATCAGCACTGTCGGCATCGCGTTTTAAGTAAAGTTGCCAAGCTAGTTCAATACCTCGGGCTTTTTGCGGAATACCGCAGTGTGCAATAAGCCCCGCCAATCGGCGTGCCGCATAAGAGCCTCTGCTAAAGCCAAAAATAAACACCTTATTCTCGTCTGCTGCCCACGCTTTATCGGCAAACCGTTTTCTCAAAAAGCGATAGGCCCCTAGAATTTGTCGGTCGAGTCCTTTGCCATAAATACCACCGGGTAGGGCTTCCCAATGTGCAGTGCCCACACCTTCTTCATAGTGCATGACCTGGTTTTGCGCAGAACAGGCGTTTAATAACTTGGCAACATTAGTCAATGCTGACGCATCAGTATCGTTCCATGTGCCATCACAGCCAATAATCAAATGTCGAGTTTTAGCCACGTTGTAGTCTCCTTTTAACGGTGTTATTCAGGGTGATAGATGTCTTCGTTTTCATCCTCGGTAGGCGTTCCATCGCACCACCATTCAACCGTCTGTGGCACATAAAGCCCTATCGATATCAGCGACACCAAGGCATAAGCAGCATTAGTATGGTAGCGTGCACGGTACAAACCATGGCCGTTGTCGCACTTTTCTACAGCGGGCGCAGACCAAACAAAGTTGTAATACGAACCATGCACGGTATGGGTGCCCGTTTTAGAGGCCGGTGTTTTTTGGCCGTCCCCTTCAATTGTCATGGTGGCGCAACCAGCTAGGTTAACGATCAGGCTGCAGACCAATATTGTTCGTAGGGTATTTCTCATCAGGTCACCTCTTTTTTCTAAAAACAGGACTTAGTTAATGGTTTAAATACTTGGTAACGAGCGTCTTTTACGCGCAGTACCCGATGGTTTTGCTAAAGGACAAAGATAGGGTGAGGTCGAGCCATATAAGGCTGCTGAGGTAACGGTGGTTTTCGGCTTTATCTCCATGCCATTGATTCCCTTC
>JAGPVU010000175.1 GCA_018066825.1 Cycloclasticus sp. | reverse complement strand
TTTCCAGCCTTATTCTTTTCAAGATTTAGACGGAGTCCGTTAAGCACCACTGTGCTCACTTCCACCTGTTGACTCAATAAGGGTAGGAGCTTAACTTTGATATTTGCTTCTTTAATTTCCGCAAAATGCTTGGCTTTAAAGCCACTCGCATTACTCAAACTCGCATCTTTAACGCCAACACCAATCCATGGGAAAACAGACAAACTAAGGTCGCCATTGATAACCAAGTCACGCCCAGTTTTATCTTTAACGACCGATTGGATTTGTTCTCGGTAATCATTCGGATCAATAACAAATGGAACGACAATCACCGCCACTACGACAAGCAGTAGCAGCCCAACAATAATTTTTAATAATTTTCCCATGTACAACTCTCCTGTTAATACGGTGTTATCTAATAGCGAGAATACTACCAGCAAATGATTAACGAAACATGAAGCATAGATCTGTGTTTTTCACTCTAAATGGCAAAAACGAGGCATTACTTGTACAGATTTATCTAATTTGTGGTCCATTTGATATGAATTCCTAAATAATAACAGGTAAAATCAAGCTATTATCGTTATCATTCTCACCCTTCAAAATTTTAAATGGGTATCCGCGCTGATACCGTAGCATAGGCACAACCATGAACAAGATTAAAACGGACGACACGCGAATCATCAGCATGCAGGAGATCATCTCTCCTGAACAACTACATCAACAATTGCCGATTACTGATTCTGCCGCAGAAACAACAGCGACCGCAAGAGAAGCGATTCATAAAACGCTACACGGTCAAGATGACCGCTTACTGGTCGTTATCGGCCCTTGCTCAATCCATGACACAAAAGCTGCTCTGGATTATGCCACGCGCTTAAAACCGTACATCGACAGCCTATCGGAAGACCTGATCATTGTGATGCGCGTTTATTTCGAAAAACCGCGCACCACGGTAGGCTGGAAAGGTTTAATCAATGACCCTGATCTTGATGAAAGCTTCGACATTAATAAAGGCGTTCATCTAGCACGCGAATTATTGCTAAACCTCAATACTCAAGGCGTTCCTGCTGCAACCGAATACCTAGATCTAATTACCCCGCAATACGTGTCAGACCTGATCGCTTGGGGCGCAATTGGCGCTAGAACCACCGAGAGCCAAACCCATCGCGAGCTGTCTTCTGGGCTATCGTGTCCGGTTGGCTTCAAAAACGGTACCGATGGCACCATTAAGGTGGCCATCGACGCAATTGGCGCTGCCTGTCGCCCACACCACTTTTTATCGGTCACCAAGCAAGGGCATTCAGCCATCTTTAAAACAGCTGGCAATGAAGACTGTCACCTTATTTTACGCGGCGGTAAAGCACCAAATTACGATGCAGAAAGTGTTGAATCAGCCGCTAACGAATTGGGCAAAGCTGGAGTGAATTTACATATGATGATCGACTTTAGCCACGCCAACAGCAGTAAGCAACACGACCGCCAACTGGTGGTAGGCGCTGATGTAGCCGAGCAAATTGCTGGTGGTGATATGCGCATTAGCGGGGTCATGATCGAAAGTAACTTAGTGGCTGGCCGCCAAGATCCGGTTGAAGGTCAAGATCTGGTGTATGGCCAAAGCATTACCGATGCCTGTATTGATTGGGATAGTAGCGTGCAGTTACTAACTGACTTGGCGGCCGCAGTTCGTAACCGCAGAGCCGGTAAAATTGACGCCGTTAATGACTAACTCATATGGATATTGTTGTTAATGGTGAAAAAGAATCTTTTAAGAACGGCATTACGCTGGAGCAGTTGGTCACAAAAATGGGTTTTTTTGGCAAGCGTATCGCCATTGAGCTCAACGAGGAAATCAAGCCAGCCGATCAATTTTCGACAATACACTTAAACGAGGGTGACGTGGTAGAAATAGTGCAAGCCATTGGCGGCGGTCAGGGCGATGAGCTTATCATCGCCGGAAAAAAATACTCATCAAGACTGTTAGTCGGCACGGGGAAATATAAAGATTTAGCCGAAACCCAAGCAGCCATCGAAACCAGCGGGGCAGAAATTGTTACCGTTGCTATTCGCCGCACGAATATCGGTCAAAACCCGGGCGAAGCCAACTTGTTAGACGTTATTTCACCCGATAAGTACACCATTTTACCCAATACTGCGGGTTGCTATACGGCCAAAGATGCCCTAAGAACTTGCCGTCTTGCACGGGAATTACTCGGTGGTCATAACTTAGTCAAACTGGAAGTGTTAGGTGATGAGAAAACGCTCTTTCCTGATATTACCGCGACCTTAGAGTCGGCCGAAATTTTAATTAAAGAGGGCTTTGAGGTGATGGTCTACACCAACGACGACCCCATTATTGCCAAGCGTCTTGAAGAGATGGGCTGTGTCGCTGTGATGCCACTGGCTGCACCCATTGGCTCTGGCCTGGGTATCTGTAACCCCTATAACATTATGACCATCATTGAGAATGCCAAGGTGCCGATTATTGTTGACGCTGGCGTAGGTACCGCGTCTGATGCGGCGATTGGTATGGAACTGGGCTGTGCTGGCATTTTAATGAACACCGCCATCGCCCACGCCAATAACCCTGTACTGATGGCTTCGGCAATGAAAAAAGCCGTACAAGCAGGCCGCGAAGCCTTTTTAGCCGGCCGTATGCCGCGTCGTCGTTATGCTTCTGCCTCCTCGCCTTTAGATGGCTTGATTTAACTCAAAACCCTTATCCATGACCCTTCCTCCAGAAACCGATTTTTTGCGGCGCATACGCAGTTTTGTCAAACGCGAAGGCCGTTTAACGCCCGGACAAGACGCCGCCATTAAAACAGGTTGGCCTGTGTATGGCCTGTGTACTGAGAAAGTACTGGACCTCAAGGCGGTGTTTTCTAATGACCAACCCATCACCTTAGAGATAGGCTTTGGCAACGGTGAAAGTTTAGCTACCATGGCCGAGGCCAACCCCGAAAGAAACTTTATCGGCATCGAGGTCCACCGTCCAGGCGTCGGCCACCTGCTGCGAGTTATTCAAGAAAAAAGTCTGACTAATCTACGTTTATTTGATACCGATGCGATTGATGTCTTACAGCTCGCTATCCCTATGCATAGCCTAGACCGCGTGCAACTTTTTTTTCCAGACCCTTGGCACAAGAAGAGACACCACAAACGACGAATCGTGCAAACAGCCTTTTTAGATTTGATTCACTCTAAGCTTAAACCGGACGGTTGTTTCCACGCCGCTACCGATTGGCAGCATTACGCCGAGCATATATTAGATACACTCAACGCGCACCCTGGGTTTATCAATAACGAAACCGATGGTTACAGCAAGCGCCCCGACAATAGACCCTTGACCAAGTTTGAAAATCGCGGTCTGCGACTTGGCCATGGGGTATGGGATATGATTTTTCGCGCCCGCTGAAAGACTAATTAGTCGCCTCGCGAATCAAGGGCTCTGCTTCATCTTGCGACGTGCTTATACTGGCGATAAGACCGTCTAATGCCTGTAGTTTATGCCTAATGTTTTCCGCATTACTGGCGTTTGCAGCTATTTTTTCATCTAACACAATTTTATTGGCTGACACGTTTCGCAAACTATCTAACTTGCTTTCCATCAGCCGCTTTTGTTCATTTACTTCTCTAATTAATGGCGCCAAGGCGCTAGATTGCCAAGTCTTAACATCCACCGACGCTTGCTCAAATATCGCCCTTGCCCGCCCACCAATAGTATCTACAAAACGCCTAGCCAGCGCGTTTTGCTCTGTTAAAACCGCTTCCGAACTTTGACTAAACTCCAAACCCTCATGCAACAAAGCCCCCAATTGTTGCTGGCACACCTCAACATCAAATCTTGCTGGTTGTGCAACATTTAAGTTGTGCTCATCCTTAAACCTTTTATAAATGGTATCGAGCAATTTAGCACTGCTCTGCGCACTGTTGAGCATTTCACTTAGCAAGGTATTAAGTTCATCAAAGGTGTGTCGCATACCCATTCGAATGCCTTTAATAGTCCAACTGTGCATCATTTTTTCACGACCTTCATTAAAGATTTCCGCAACTTTATCTGCATCAACTAGGTAGAGCAAATCACCCATTTGAGAATTAAATATATGCCGGCATGTTTTAAGGTGTTCTACATTTTTGTTATACAAGGTCTGCCGCTGACGCGTTTCGAGTAACAGCTCGGCTGTCGCTTGCTTGCTTTTACCGTGTATCGCACGCAGTTCGTTTAGGTGTTTATCCAGCCTCAGTAATCGAGCCTGTAAGGTTTTTTGCACCATTGTCATATGCGTCACGACATCATCAACAATTTGGTCAAGCAGGCGTTCTTTCTGCGAGCTCAGCACGCTATCAGATAAGTAGTCTTCTAACGCCGATATGCGGCTTTCTGTTAATAACTCTGCATCCTGTTTGATTTGTGCAACTAAGGCTTGCTTAGCCGATAAAGGAAAAATAAGGTTGTCGTCCAGCTCCAATAATCGAGCCGTTGCCAGGCTTTGCTTTTGGATTAATTGCGCACACTCATCCTCGCTCATTAGCTCGTCATAGATGGCATCAATTTTATTTAACACCACGGCTAAACCGTGCGCATGGGTATTCTTGTACGTTCGAATATGTTGCTGCCACATTGACATATCGCTTTGCGTCACACCCGTGTCGGCGGCTAGTACAAAAACCAAACCCTGCGCATTGGGTAACATACTCAGTGTTAGCTCAGGCTCGCTACCCAACGCGTTCAAGCCCGGTGTATCCAGAATGGTGAGGCCTTTTTTTAATAAGGGATGGGGGAAACTCACCACCGCATGACGCCAGAATGGCACCTCGACCGACTCGTCTGCATCATTGGCAGCAAAACCCAATTGTTTTGCTGTTTCTATTGAAACCGTCTTGGTCTTTAGTAACTCTAAAAACGCCTGTTGCATCTGCTTAGGGTTACCATCATCTAATTCGATATGCGTCCATTGCTTAGGCTGTTTTTTGTAATCCTCGATCGACCTGTCATTAAGTCTAGTGTCTATATCCAGTAAGCGAAGGTACGGCTTTTCTTTTTTATCATACAAAAGTTCCGTCGGGCACATCGTGGTTCTACCTGGGCTGGAAGGTAACAAACGAACGCCTGTGGCTGAAAAAAACAGAGCATTAATAAGCTCTGTTTTACCGCGGGAAAATTCCGCCACAAAGGCGATGGTAATCGAATCCTTTTCAACCAAGCGCTGGTTCTTAAGCAACATCATCTCTGTTTCAACATCACTAAGATTCGCATCATCTAGCCACGATTGGTAATCACCAAGCGTCTTAGTTAGTGATGTTTTACACTGATCATAACGTTGTAATCTTACATCAAGCTTCATTTTATTAACCCTTGTCAGTTGCAAAGGCACGACGTGCCTGAACGTTTAGTAAATTATAGGGACTTATAAAAAAAATTCTGACGCTAACTGTGACGGGCCGCACACACTGATAGTTTATGTTAAAGCCGACGGCCTAGAGGGACGATCAAGAATGCTGTTGGAGAGCTTTCTTTGAGATCCAAACAAGACCTTAGCAGCATTACATAAGCGCAAATAAAGGCGGAATTAATAACATTTTTAAAACCTGTAATGCTAACAAGGCCACCATCGGGCTTAAATCCATACCACCAATCGGAGGCACCCAACGCTGGAAGGGTTTTAGCACCGGTTCTGTAATTTTATACAGCAACGCCACAATCGGATTATAAGCACCCGGGTTAAGCCAGCTGAGCAGCACGGTCACAAAAATACTAAAAATAAATACGTTAATAATGCTATCAATCAGTTCCGTTAAGCTCCAAATAAAAATTGCCCACACTGTCGCATTTTCCTGTCCAAGGGTTATTAAAAAACCCATCAACATTTGCAGCACTACCATCAAAAAAACGGCTGATAAATTAACCCCCTTGATGGTTGGAAAAATCAATTTAAGCGTTTGCAAGGGCCATCGAGTGGCTTTAATAATAAATGCCGACAGCGGATTGTCTGAATCGGCCTGGCAATATTGCAGCAACACCCTAAGGATCAAGATAAAAACGTACGCCCCAACGAGCGCGTTAACTAGAAAAACGAGTGGATTAGATAAATAACCGGCCGGCATTACTGACCTCCTAGTTCGTCTGACAGTTCAATCGATCGGTCTTTGGCAGCGATCAGTGCTTGCTGCAATGCCGCCCTTAAGCCCTGCTCCTCTAGCACCTCGATGGCACGTTCCGTTGTGCCCCCGGGAGAAGTGACACGTTGACGCAACACGGCAGCAGATTCTGTTGATTCTAACGCCATTTTTGCCGCGCCCAATGCCGTTTCTTGGGTCAGTAACTGCGCAGTTTTCTGATCCAATCCCGCCTCAACAGCCGCAGCTTCAAGTGCTTCCATGACCATAAAAAAGTACGCCGGGCCGCTACCTGACAGGGCCGTTACCACGTCTAGATCACCTTCCTCAGCCACCCAAACAGCCACACCAACCGCCCGCATAAGGGATTCAACCTGATCTTTTTGCTCAACGCCCACCTGTGCATTAGCAAATAAGCCTGTCGCCCCCGTTTTAACCAATGCGGGGGTATTTGGCATACACCGAACCACCGCTAAATCGCCACCTAACCAACGTTCTAACGCGGCTATGCGAATACCTGCCGCTATCGACACTAAAACCGGTTTTTTTTGCTGTGCCGAGGCCGCAATACTATTCGCGACCAACTGCATATGCTGTGGCTTGACCGCGAGCACCACAATATCGGATTGCAAGACCAAGTTGTTAGTGTCGAGTGTCGTGTTTACCCCAAAGGTCTCGTTTAAATAGCGTAATTTATCGGCATCTAAGTCAGCCACGGTAATTTTATCTGCTGGGTAGTCATTGCTTACCAGCCCACCAATTAAGCTACTCGCCATATTGCCGCCACCGATAAATCCAATCTGTTGTGTCTTCATTTTTTCTCTTAATTCACGTTAAAGTGTGCGACTATTAAACCGTATTTTTCATTCGAGCACCAAAAATAGCCGCACCAATTCGAACCATCGTAGCGCCTTCGGCTATCGCACTGGATAAATCGTCGCTCATCCCCATCGATAAGGTGTCCAAATTTAGCTTAAATTGACGATTTAAGTTGTTTTTGGCATCCGTTAATTTTTTAAACGACGCACGCTGTTGCTCAACGCTCTTGCCGGCTTGTGGAATCGCCATTAGACCGCGTAAGCGTAGATTATTTGAACTTTTTAATGCCTCAACCGCCGCCCCCAATTCGTCTAGTTTAAAGCCCGATTTGCTCTGCTCACCATCGATATTAACCTGTAAGCAAACATTTAATGGGGGCAAATTAGACGGCCTTTGTTGATCCAATCGCTGAGCTATTTTTAGCCTATCGATGCTATGTACCCAGCTAAAATAACGCGCAATATCGCGTGTTTTATTCGACTGAATAGGGCCGATGAAATGCCAATTAATATCAAAGTGAGCTAGCTGTTGTTGTTTTTGAATAGTCTCTTGCAAGTAGTTTTCACCAAAATCTCGCTGGCCCAAACGATACAGGGCCAGTATCTCTTCGGCTGGGCGAGTTTTACTAACTGCTAACAAGTTAACCGCCAATCTCGATGCGCGTTTTTCACCTTGCAATCTATTAATTAGGTCACATTGTGCTAAATATCGTTGCGATAAAGAGGGCATTATCAAATTTCGTGTCTATACTTCAAAATACTTACTCGATTTACATGTTACTAGGTTAATGTTATTTTCTAAACAAATGCATTTATGAGCCGACATCAAATCATTATAAAAACAACGTCCCAATTCAGGATAAACGGATTTAAAACATGGATATTACAGATTTATTAACTTTTAGTACGAAAAACAACGCCTCAGATTTACACCTTTCAGCTGGCCTCCCCCCCATGATTCGTGTTGATGGCGATATCCGCCGTATCAACATGCCAGAACTTGAGCATAAAGAAGTCCATAGCATGATTTACGACATCATGAACGATAAACAACGACGGGATTTTGAAGAGTTTTTAGAGGTCGATTTTTCCTTTGAATTACCGGGCATCGCCCGCTTTCGGGTTAACGCATTCAATCAAGACCGCGGCGCCGCTGCTGTGTTTAGAACCATTCCCGTGGATATTCTAACGCTGGAAGATCTAAACTGCCCTCAGTCGTTTAAGGAAATTATTAACGTACCTCGTGGCATTGTCTTAGTCACAGGCCCCACCGGTTCGGGTAAATCCACCACGCTTGCCGCGTTAATGGATTACAAAAATGACAATGTTTACGAGCATATTCTTACTATCGAAGACCCAATAGAATTTATTCATAAAAGTAAAAAATGCCTGATTAACCAACGTGAGGTTCATAAACACACCCACGGCTTTAGCGAGGCCTTACGCGTAGCGCTTCGAGAAGACCCCGACATTATTCTAGTAGGTGAGATGCGGGATTTAGAAACCATTCGACTTGCGCTAACTGCTGCAGAAACGGGCCATTTAGTGTTCGGCACCTTGCACACCAGCTCTGCCGCCAAAACCATTGACCGGATTATTGACGTGTTTCCCGAGGGTGAAAAAGGTATGGTTCGATCAATGCTCTCTGAATCACTACGCGCCGTTATTGCCCAAACCTTAATGAAAAAAATTGGTGGTGGCCGAATCGCCGCGTGGGAAATTATGACCGGCACCGCGGCCATTCGAAACCTAATCCGTGAAGACAAAATTGCGCAAATGTACTCCACCATTCAAACCAGCCGTAAAGACGGTATGCAAACGCTCGACCAGCATTTAACTGAACTGGTGCAAGGTGGCTTGGTGTCTAGACAAGACGCTAAGATGAAAGCCGTCGATAAAAAAGCATTTAGCTAAAAAGGATTTAACATGGATTTTGATGCCCTATTACAACTCGTCGTTCACAAAAAAGCGTCTGACTTATTTATTACCTCCG
>JAGPVU010000164.1 GCA_018066825.1 Cycloclasticus sp. | reverse complement strand
CGGCACATTGTACAAAATTTGCGGAATATCGACCGCTGCTGCAATGGCCTTGTAGTGCAACACCAAACCTTCTTGTGTCGGCTTATTGTAATATGGCGTCACTAGCAAACAGGCGTCAGCACCCGCGTCGGCAGCGCAGCGTGTTAAGTCTATCGCCTCGGTAGTTGAGTTAGCACCGGTACCGGCTATCACAGGAATCCGACCAGCCACCATATCGACTACATACCGAATCACCTGGCAGTGCTCTTTTTCATTCAGCGTAGCAGACTCACCGGTTGTGCCCATTGCTACGATGGCGTCAGTTCCTTGTTCGATATGGAATTCAACCAATCGTCTTAAATTATCAACGTCCAGCGAACCATCCGCATGCATGGGGGTCACGAGAGCAACGATACTGCCTTGAAACATAATCGAATCCAATATTAAACAAAAATAACGGTTACTAACAACGGTTCTTTATAATAACCAAACTAGCCGCGTATTATACATGGATCATCGCTACAACTAAAAATCAGTCTGTTAAAATATCGCTAAATTCTTTCAAACCAAATAGGTCGTTTTCATGCGCAAAGTACAATTAAACCAAACCGTTCCTGAGTTCACCTGTTCCACTACAGCGGACGAGGCACTCACACTAGCCCAGCTTAAAGGAAAAAACGTCGTTATTTACTTTTACCCCAAAGACAACACCCCGGGCTGCACCCAAGAGGGTCAAGATTTTCGCGATAATTACACCGCCTTTCAACAAGCCAACACACGCATTTTTGGCGTCTCGCGCGATTCCTTACGCACCCACAGCAACTTTAAAACCAAGTTCAGTTTTCCATTTGATTTAATAAGTGACCCTGATGAGACGTTATGCCAATTGTTTGACGTAATAAAACTAAAAAAACTCTACGGCAAAGAATACATGGGCATTGAACGCAGTACTTTTTTAATTGATACGCATGGCGTTTTAATTCAAGAATGGCGTAAAGTAAGCGTCAAAGGTCACGTCACAGAGGTGCTCGCCTCGGTTGAAACCTTAACAAAAAGCGATTCTACCGACTAAAATCTGAACAGCGGAATCACTTTTTTGATGCTGGGCATCGACTTGACCAAAGCCGTCGCACGATCGGCGGTTGATTGATTAAGTTGGTCGCCTAATAAATACACGTGCTGATCAGAGACCACCACTTTAATGGTCTCTGCCTTATCAATTATCGATTCGCGTAATAATCGATTGGTAATGGTTGCTCGCAGCACGTCGTCGTCACTTTGAGCTAACTCGGTCATTGGCTCAGTTATACGCACCTCGTTATAAAAACGATTGACCGTACTGCATTCGGCAACAGTTTTTAAGTTAAAACGGCGGCGCTCATTAGCTGCCATCTTTGAGGCTCTCTCACCACAAACTTGCGCATTTGAAGGCTCGACTTGATTCACATCACCTTGCGTCCATTTCAAGTTCGCCGTTTCAAGCACAACGCGTTGAACCTGCGCTTTTAGTTCAGCCGATTTTGCTTGTCCGGCGATAAGGACTGAACTTCGATTACGTGCGACTAAAATATGGCTGTTTTTCCTCAAGCGCTCATCAAGCAAGAGCACTGAGTCCACTTGAAACTCAAACTCTGCATCTTTTAGTTGCCCCTCAACACCGGTGAGATTATCTTCAAATAATCGATCTGTAATATCTGACAGCTCAAACGCATTGGCGCTTGTTATCGTTAATAGTGACGTAAATAGGAGAGCTTGAATCGACTTCATGAAATACCTTTTAAATATAATTAATTTGTTGGATCAATAGCATTAATATCGTGTCGTGTCGGCCAAGCCACCATCACCGCCTGAACCAGGGTGGCCAATGGTATAGCAAAAAACACACCCCAAAAACCCCAAATGCCACCAAAAAACAAAATCGCCACGATAATCGCCACTGGGTGCAAATTAACAACCTCTGAAAACAGTAAGGGTACTAATACATAGCCATCCAGTGCCTGAATGATTAAATAAACGGTTGTTAAATACAAAAATTCATTACCCCAATTCCATTGCACATAAGCAACCAATAACACAGGAATAGTCACTACCGTCGCGCCTACATAAGGTACTAATACTGATAGGCCGGCTAAAAAACTCAACAGTACCGCGTACTTTAAACCCAATAAACTAAAGGCAATAAAGCAAGCAACCCAAACAATTAGAATTTCCCACGCTTTACCCCTAACATAATTTGCAATTTGCTGATTAACAGTCGCCCAAACTTCTTTTGTCAATCGCCTTTTGGACGGTAAAAAACTAGAGAACCAAGCCGTAATTAATGCTTTGTCCATCAAGAAAAAAAACACCATCATCGGTACTAACAATAAGTAAATAATCAGCGCGACAATATTTAAAACCGACGACGCTGATAAAGACAATAAACCCTGCCCAAATTTAACCACCTCTGAACTGACCTGAGCAAAAATAACCTGCACTTGCTCAGCCGAAATAAATTCCGGATATTTTTCTGGCAGTGCCATAAAAAGATCAATTCCTTGATTCAACATATGCGGCAACTGTTGTGCTAATTGCACCGTTTGTATTGAAAGCAAAGGAATCAAGCCGAAGACCATATACGCTAATAGGGCCATAAACAGGCCGAACGAACCAATGACCGCCCACTTTCTATGGGCCCCTAGTGATTCAAACTTAGCCACCATCCCCTCTAACAAGTACGCAATAACCAAGCTCGCCAAAACCGGGGACAATACATCGCCAACCCAAATAATCACTAATAAGCCGACTAACAACGTACCCATTAAAGCCAACGCCTCCGGGTTGGACAGTAAACGGCTTAACCATTGTTTTATTGATTCCATGTGTGTTTACGCTACCTTCATTAAGAAATAAAAAAGTTCAACCACTCAGTTAACAGAAAATACGGGGCGTCCTGCCAGTACGCGGACAGCCACCCCATAGCCACTGCAACCACTAAAAATCCGATTAAGCCCCTCACTACACGCTTGATAAAACCAGGGGATTGCCTAGAACGCTGCCAACCCGCGAGCACAGCGTCATGAATATCATGCCGCGACTTAACATCTTTTATAGCGACTAAAAATCCTGTTAAAACAGCCAAGCCCACCGACAGAGCACCTGTCAACAGGGACGCACACCAAGGACATGGGTGTTCGACCTGCGGCTCATATATATTGCAATGGCTTTCCAGCCCAGCCCACGGCCAGGTGCAACCACAGTTAAATAAAACACCGCACAGTGGTGTAATCAGAATAAGTGCAGCAACAACCGTTACCATTCCGGCACCGTACCGATTAATCGACAGCTCGTACATTTTTTTGCCCATTGTTATTATTTTACTTCAATAATACTACGCTATATTAACTCAGTTTCAAGCCTGATAAACCTTTACAGCATCACAAAATATGGCGACACTGATGCGAATCATTCAATTAATTCAATACCATGTCATCGTCGTCTAAGAAAGTCATTTATGCCGCCCTAGTGGGCAATAGTCTTATCTCAATAACCAAATTTATTGCTGCCTTTTATTCAGGTAGCTCGGCGATGCTATCAGAGGGCATCCATTCGCTGGTTGATACCGGCAATCAAGTCCTACTTTTATACGGCTTAAAACGCGCGCAACGACCCGCCGACGAAAAATTCCCCTTTGGTCACGGCAAAGAAATCTATTTTTGGAGTTTTGTTGTCGCCATATTAATTTTTGCGGTTGGTGCGGGCATTTCTATTTACGAAGGAATCCACCATATACTTAGCCCCAGCAAAATGGGTGATCCTACCCTTAGTTATATCGTTCTCGGTTCAGCCTTGCTATTCGAGGGCGCGGCCTGGGGTTTTGCGCTACGTGAATTTACCCGCAGTAAAGGTAAATGGGGCTATTTAGATGCCGTTAAGCGGGGCAAAGACCCCACCCTTTTTGTGGTTCTTTTTGAAGACTCAGCCGCGATGCTAGGCCTACTCGTCGCTTTTGCCGGTATTGCCATATCACAATACACTGGCAACCCATTATACGATGGTATCGCCTCCGTTTTTATTGGCTTAATACTCGGCGGTACGGCTATTTGGTTAGCTTATGAAACACAAAGCTTATTGATTGGCGAAAGCGCCAACCCAGAGCTGGTCAAAGGCATTCGCAATATAACTGATCAGTTTTCCACTGTTGATGCCGTTAACGAATTACTCACTATGCACATGGGGCCTGACTACATTTTAGTTACCATGAATGTGGACTTTAAAGATAACCTTAGTATTACCGAGTTGGAGCAAACAATCGCTGATATTGACTTGCAAATAAAACAAACCTTTCCAAGGGTAAAGCGTGTGTTTATCGAGGCGGGCACTTGGAGCGCATTAACCCCTCCACACCGCATTAACTAGGATGTCGCTTCACTCCCTTTCCAGCGAGGTAGAAAAAGCAGAATATTGGTTAAGTAAAGCCGATCCTGTATTGGGTGCCATTATCCAAAGTAGCCCGACGTTTGATCTTCGCCCTTTTAGCAAACAACCCTTCGAAGCGTTGCTGCACGCTATTATTGCGCAACAACTCTCTGTTAAAGCAGCCGCCGCTATTCAACAAAGGGTTCACGCGTTAACACAAGGCAACGTAACGCCTGAGGCATTTGTACACGTCGCCCAGCAAGACTTTAAGAAAGCCGGCATGTCACAAGCCAAAATAAACACCTTACAACAGCTGATTGAATTCACCCAAACCGAAAAAACAACCTTTGACCAACTTCAACAACAATCCGACCAACAGGTTAAAAAAACCCTATGCCAACTCAAGGGTATCGGTCCGTGGACTGTTGATATCTTTCTGATGTTCGGCCTAAAACGACTGGATATTTTTGCCTCTGGTGACTTGGGGCTTAGAAAAGCGGTGCAGTCAATTAAGGGGTTAAAAACACTGCCTTCCGCGACCGAATGTGAAAAAATCGCAATACAGTGGCAGCCCTACAGAACCATTGCCAGTTGGTACTTATGGCGCACCCTTGGCTAAGCCGTAGTGGTTATTTTTTAAGGTTAGACTGCAATAGTAAGCCACCGACAATAAACAGCGTTCCTAAAGCCAATGTCAGGGTGACAGGCTCATGCAACCAAATGACAGAAAAAAAGATGCCGGCGAGCGGCACCATCAAAAAACCTAACGATACGGTTACTGCAGGGAGTAATTGCGTTGCGCGAATAGAGGCCCATTGGGCTAAGGCGGTGCCTAAAATACCGTTGTAGAGCAAAATCCACACAAGCTCCGTGCTCCATTCAACGGGACGCGTGTCAGCAAACCACGCAATCGGCACAACAATGAACAATGCAACGAGTAACTGCCATGGCGTCAGTTCCAACACGCTAGCCTTCCACTGGTGTTTTCTTACGTGCAAAATCGATAGGGCCCACACCAAGGCCGCTATCAACAATAAGCCGTTGCCTTTTACGACTGCAGGATCAGTCCAATCAAACCCCATAGGATTAAACAAGATAATCAAACCGCACAGCCCGATGCTAACGCCGAGTAACTTGAGCCGCGATACTGCCTCGTTTAAAAAAAAGTGCGCTCCCGGGGTTACCCATAACGGCGTGGTATAAGCCAAAACAGCTGCGCGTCCGGCATTCACCGACGTCAATCCTTCGTTAATTAAAACCAAAAATACGGCAAATTGCATGATACCCACACCAAAAACTATCGGCACGTCTTGCCTGTGCGGCCATCTGAACCGCCCCATAAAAAACAACAATAACGTTGTTGCACACAGGGCAATCGTTAATCTAGCTGCTGCAAACCATAAAGGATCTATCGACCGTAGACCGATTTTCATGATTGACCAATTTGAGCCCCAAATAATGACAACCAAAGCCAATAACAGCCAAGCAAAAGGCAAGGTTTTAATATGCACCATAAAATCTCAAGTTAAAAAAACAATATAACACCTTACTTCAAGCCGGTAAGGGTAAAAGCCCTGCGATATAATCATTTCAGCATAGAAAGCGTTAAAGCAAACCCCCGTTAGAATTGGGTTGCCTCAATTAAGTGATTGTGCTTAACTCTCATATTAAAAAATCACGTCGCTGGTCGCTAAAACTATGGGAAAGCTATGCTAAGTAAACCCTGGAGCTTGCTGTATTTGCTGCTTTTTATAGTGCTTGCGTACGTCGTTTACCATGTTCAGTTTTCCTCTACGACCACACCCAGCCACGTCTATCAACTCACGGAAAAAATCGCCTTAGAGTTGGCCGTGATACAGCAGTTCAAAAAAGTCGAATCCAAGCCGATTCATTACGCCCCCGAAGGACGAGAACCTCGCCATGTATTACAAAAAGCGCGCGAAGTCATGCTACGAGTACAGACCCTAAGGTCCTTAAACAACCTAGCAAACGAGTCAGAGCCTCTGCTCACCGTTAGAACCGTTACACCTGAAAACGTATGGCAGCTAGCTAACCAAATTCTCAGCGCTACACGCGAGCTTAAATCCGACATTCACCCTGCAGCCACTATTGCGGAGGTCCCTTTTGTTAGTGGCAAAACACCCAGCGATGTTTACCGTAATTTAATAATAATAAACCATATGCTGGAAAGCTTAGGTGCGCCGACCCATCAACCCAAAGACGTTTATCGAATCGTACTAACCCTCATCGATGACCTTGAAACCATTCGTTTATCGTTACACATCCCGTGTGACTTCCATGCTCTGCCCGTCACTTTAGATAAGCGTCCATCCGACGTGTATGCCCGCGGGTTTCAATTACATCAAACCGTCAACAAATTACACGCTAAGCTTGGAGCAAAAGATGCCATCATCGACCGATCCTTAGTCGCCAATACTGGGAAACACGAACCCGCCGACGTGCTCGAGCTAATGAATAATATTTTAGCTAATGTTGCTGACATTAAAGCCGCCTTACCCATTACACGCCCTACGATTTTATCCCCAAAGGTAATGGACAAAAAACCCGTCGATGTGTTTGCTAAGGTAGAAAAAGCCATTGCCATAACCGAGTGTATGCTATGAAGCTCTATTCAATCATCCAAAATAACAGTATCACACATCAAAAAACAACCTTAAAGGCTAATCGGAGCGAGTAATGAACCTAAGTATACGTTCTAAAATAATAGCCTTTGTCTTACCCATCATCCCAGCGCTGATCATTTTTTCGGCCCTGCTCGAGTCAACGCACCGTAAATCAGAAGCCTTACGTAACGATATAGTCCAAACCTATGAAGTCAACAACACAATCAGTGCTTTATTAACCGCCACACAAAGCGCAGAAATTGGAGAACGAGACTACCTTATCACCCATGAAAAAGACTCTCTCGATTTCTATTTAGTTGGCGTCAATGACGTACTGAATCATCTGGCTACTTTACGTCGCTTAACCAAAGCCAACCCCATCCAACAATTACGCGTTAATGAGCTCGATGGGCTGCTACAAAAGGAATTAGCTGCACTCAAGAAAGCGATTGTTTCAGCTCAAATTTCGACCGCAGTAGGAGCACTAAACCAAACGATACAGACCTTAGATTTAGAGGAGGAAATTCGTCATGTTTTGGCGGCCATGTCGAACGAAGAACTCAGTTTATTAGCATTAAGAAAAAGTGAGTTTACACAACACCGTTCTGAACAACAAACCATCGAACTCACGCTGTTAATTGGACTGGCATTACTGTACTTGATTTTGGCTATTTTATTAATTCGGAGTATAGCCAAACCGATCAACGCCCTTTCAATTAAGGCAAATAAAATGGCTAAGGGGAATTACAGCAGCAAAATGGAAGAGCTGGGGTCTGATGAATTAGGCCAACTTGGCCGTGCTTTTAATAAAGCCACTGAAGCCATTCAAATCCGTAACCAAGAGGCTAAAGACAAACAAACTCGGCTTCAGGCGGTTATCGAATCGTCAATTGAAGGCATTATTACTATCAACAATATGGGTATTGTAGAAAGCGTCAACCCAATGGCTTTAAAGATGTTTGGCTATTCAAAAGACGAGCTGATCGGCAAAAACATTAATCTATTAATGCCCGAACCTTACCACAGCGAACACGACAGTTACCTGCAACATTACAAACAAACGGGTGTTAAAAAAATCATTGGTATCGGCCGTGAAGTGACTGGTTTATGTAAAGACGGTTCGGTTTTTCCAATGGAGTTATCGGTCAGTGAGATGAACATTAATGGCCAACAAATGTTTTCTGGGCTGGTACGCGACATTACTGAACGCAAAAATTTTGAATTGGAAATTCAAAATAGAGAAGCCCGTTATCGTTCCGTTATTACCACAGTAATCGACGGCATTATCACCATAGATCAACACGGGCTGATTGAAAGCATGAACCCTGCTGCAGAAAAAATCTTTGGCTATCCGTTCTCCGAGGCGAAAGGGAAGAATTTAAAAATACTCATGCCAGAATCGTATCACAGCGAATACGATCAGTTCCTGCTTAATTATATAAGCAAAGGCGAAGCCAAAACAGTTGGTATCGCCCGTGAGGTCAGTGGTAAGCGAAAAAATGGCGTGATATTTCCAATGGAATTATCAATCAGTGAGTTACAAGTCGATGGTAAACGCCTATTTAGCGGCTTGGTGAGGGATATCACCGAGCGCAAGCGAGTAGACACGATGAAAAATGAGTTTATTTCCACCGTTAGCCATGAACTTAGAACACCACTGACATCTATTCAAGGCGCCTTAGAATTAATGCTGAGCGGCGCGATGGGACAAGTGCCTGATACCTGCACCCCTTTATTAAAAATTGCCAGCAATAACAGCGCCCGTTTAGTGCGTCTAATTAACGATATTTTAGACGTGGAAAAAATAGAATCCGGCAAGATGGAGCTTAAACTTGAAACGCTAGACATTAATAAAGTCATTGAAGAATCTATCTTAGCCAATAAAGCCTATGGCGACGAGCATGG
>JAGPVU010000143.1 GCA_018066825.1 Cycloclasticus sp. | reverse complement strand
GCCCGTTCCGACTGCGATAACGCCTAATTTAACCTGATATTTTGCTTCAAATACTGGGTTTAATACTGCTAATAAACCCGAATTTTCGGTACTTGTTGTTGTCGACATTCTTAGGGTATTTTCCGCCCAGACGATGTTCGACATCAACACAGCTGCCACAAAAATGGCACTCGTCATATATTTATTCATTTGATTATTTTTACCATTAAACGGGTACTGTTAAAGACACCCTTATCCATTCAAATTAAATTAGAATCCCCATTGGGCCCGAAGCTGCATAATGTCTGCTTCTTCATTATCATGAACACCACCGTCCATCTCGAGCATTTTTATATAATTTGCTGAGACGCGTAATCCTGGTGCAGGAAACCAGTTTAACCCTAGGGTCAAATTATCCATTTCACCGCCAACAATACCGCTATCGCTTAAATCAATGGTGCTATAGCGCAGTGCGAGTTCCCATGCACCAATGCCGCCTTTACCGACAATGCTATTCGGCGTAACACCTTTGAATTTAGCACCTTTATGGGTATACGGGCGTGATTCACCGGTTAAAAACCAACCCGCTTGCGCGTACCAGCCATCAAATGTTGGGTTGCTGGCTAAATCACGATCCAGTGTCGTCCGTACATATTCTGTTTGCGCAGAGAAAGCGCCTTTAACTACCGCAAGTTCGGCCCCTAGGGTTAAATAGCTATCCACATCTGTCAGCGCACCTGTATCCACAAAGTTTACCTCAGATACATGCGTTTCTGCTTGTTGCTTGAACTGTACATCACCACCACGCGTACTACGGTAATCAGCCGCTAAGCCCAAATGGACTAGAGAGCCAGTTTCATTTACCGGCATCCAAGTGACGCGGCCCGCGGTGCCCCAGCCTTCATCGTCTGAACCTCCCGCTTTACTCGCACTCTCGCCAAACACCCCGAAGGCGGCTGTCCAATGTTTACGGTCCACACTTCCCATCACACCGATATGACGCCCAGCGGTAAAGGCATCGATAGATGCTCTTTCTGTAAATTGCGTGTCGTTATCACTTACTGCGTCTTGCAGCATAAAAGGATCTCTAAAGTGGCCCACTTTTACGCTCAAGCCTTCCATATCATAGCCGTTATAACCTAACCAAATGTCGGTAATACCTTTTTTGGTATCGCCCGAGCCGGCAAAGTCGTATTCAAATTTATAAAACCAGTCTTTATACACCGTGCCTTTTAGGTAAAACCTCGCGCGACGTAATTTGGTGCCATCACCCAATGTGCTACCACTATTCGAACTGTCTTCACCAGACCAAGCGGCATCTAACTGCATACGACCACCAACTTTTGCAGTAAAGTCGCCGTCACGTGTTGCCGCTGCAATACCGCCCTTCTCTAAATTAACCTCAACCTTACTCGCTTTATCCAGTTGACTTTGCAGAGCCTGTTTTTCCTGCGTAGCTTTCTGTTCTGTTGCTTGCGCTTCCGCTAAGACACGTTGATACTGTTCTTTAGAGATCGTGCCATTTTCATGTAACAACATTAATAAGGTGGTTAGCTCTGAACCGGCATAAGCGGGTAAAGAAAAACTGCTACAGACAGCCAAGGCCAAGGCTAATTTTTTACATTTCATTTGTATTCCCATTTTTTATTTATAATTCACTGGCTCTCACTTGAGCCCATCTTACTGACTAGAGCAAAACTAGTGCCAGTTTGAAGATCTGACGATGGCGCCTTGATTTGCTTGTTTTTTTGCCACTCAATAGTCATTGAAGCTAATTGGCATTGGACTTATGGGACATTTTGTCTCAAAATAACGAGACAAAATGACACCCTACATAAGCTAAATGCATCACCATAAATCTGCTACCGAGCGCAAAGCCATTCGTGATCGTAACCCCTATGCGGGTGACAACCCTGCTGTGATCCAATTATTAAACGCGCTCGATAGCGTGGCGACAAAAAGCTCCCCTATTTTATTAGAAGGCGAAACAGGAACCGGTAAAAGCTTACTCGCCAGGCGTATTCACGATAGCAGTGGGCGTAAGGGCCGGTTTATATCCATCAATTGCGCAACCTTTAGCCAAAACTTATTAGAAACCGAGCTTTTCGGCCATACAAAAGGGGCTTTTACCGGCGCCAAACAAGCCAGAGCAGGCCTGGTCGCGAGCGCCAACAACGGCACCTTATTTTTAGATGAAATTGGTGAGTTGGCTTACGACTTTCAAGCCAAGTTACTGCACTTGCTTGAAGAAAAAACCTTTCGCCCCGTCGGCGCAGACATCGAACTCACAAGCAGCGTGCGCATCATCGCTGCCACCAACCGTCATTTAAAACAACTGGTTAAAGAGGGCGCATTCAGAGCCGACTTGTTTTACCGCTTGAGCGTGTTACCTTTTACCGCCCCACCCTTACGTGATCGCTTAGATGACATTGAGGGGCTCAGCAATAACTTTATCGCTCAATTGTGTGAAGAACACAGCTTGCCAGCGACCACCTTAACGCCTCAATCGCTTAAAACTCTCAAAACCTACCACTGGCCCGGCAATATTCGCGAATTAAGGAACCATATCGAGCGCTCGCTATTACTAAACATTCCCTTACAGAAAAAAATCACCTCGCTAGCACCCATTCGAAATCCGTCTGACAAGAGCTTAGAGGCGCATGAGAAAACGTTTATTCTCCATACCATTCATGAGAACAATGGCAATAAATCTAAAGCCGCGTTGACGCTGGGCATTTCTAGACGCACCTTAGATAGAAAACTTAAACGCTGGAAAGAATTAGCCGCTTAAAAACTTCTGCTATTCGAGCAATCCACTAGGTCAGCTGCTGTTTTCATCGTAGAATGTGGGTTTTATTTAACCTAGCCAGCTACGTCAAATCATTATGCGCACCAGTCAATTTCCCCTTAATACCGTTAAAGAAACCCCGTCAGACGCTGAAATCATCAGCCATCAATTGATGATTAGAGCCGGCCTAGTCCGCAAATTGGCCGCTGGGCTATATAGTTGGCTACCTTTAGGCGTTCGAGTGCTACACAAAGTGCAAGCGGTTGTACGCGATGAAATGAACAAGGCTGGCGCACTTGAAGTATCTATGCCGGTAGTGCAACCCGCCGAACTTTGGCAGGAATCAGGTCGGTGGGAACAATATGGCCCCGAGCTAGCCCGACTCCATGATCGCCCTGGACGTGAATTTTGTTTAGGCCCAACGCATGAAGAAATTGTCACTGAACTGGCGCGCAATGAAATAAAAAGCTACAAGCAATTACCGATCAATTATTACCAAATACAAACGAAATTTCGTGATGAAATTCGCCCCCGCTTCGGTGTCATGCGAGCGCGCGAATTTCTAATGAAAGACGCCTACTCTTTCCACCTTAGCGACGAATCCTTGCAACAAACGTATGAGCGCATGTTTCAGGCGTATAACAACATTTTCAGCACCCTCGGCCTTAATTTTAGGTCGGTGCTGGCGGACACGGGCTCAATTGGCGGCAATGCATCGCACGAGTTTCATGTGTTGGCAGATTCTGGTGAAGATGCCATCGCCTTTTCAACCGACAGCCAGTACGCAGCCAACGTTGAAAAGGCTGAAGCATTGGCGCCGAGTACTGAACGAGCCGCCCCCTCTCAAGCTATAGAGAAAATCCTAACGAGCCAAAAACGTAGCATCGAAGAAGTCAGCAGCTTTTTAACTATCGACGCCTCACAATGCCTGAAAACCTTGTTGGTTAAAGGCGATAACGACAACGTTGTCGCGCTATTGCTTCGCGGCGACCACATGCTTAACGAAATTAAAGCTGAAAAACTGGACGGTGTTTTAAGCCCGTTAACGATGGCCAGCGAAGAGCAAATTAGACAGACCGCCGGTTGCGACGCCGGCTACCTAGGCCCTATCGGGCTAACGATTCCGTTAATTGCAGATCGCAGCGCTGCACAGCTCGGTAATTTTGTTTGCGGCGCCAATGAAAATGACCACCACTTTAGCGGCGTTAATTGGGGCCGAGACTTAGCCGAACCGCAACGCATTGAAGATATTCGACAAGTTGTCGAGGGTGACCCGAGTCCGGACGGCATAGGCACATTAACCATCGCTCGCGGCATCGAAGTGGGGCATATTTTCCAACTTGGTACTAAATACAGTGCAGCGATGAATGCCACGGTATTAGACGAAAATGGAAAAAACCAAACCCTGACCATGGGTTGCTATGGTATCGGCGTATCGCGGGTGATCGCAGCCGCTATTGAACAAAACCACGACGATAAGGGCATTATATGGCCTGAGGCTCTAGCACCTTTTCAAATCGCGTTATTACCGATGAATATGCACAAGTCTGAACGCTTAAAAAACGCGGCCGAAAAACTGTACCTCGAACTGCAAACAGCCGGTTTTGAGGTGTTATTCGATGATCGAAAGGTACGCCCCGGCTTTATGTTTTCGGATATGGAGTTAATTGGTATTCCACACCGTATCGTCTTAGGTGATAAAGGACTAGACAAGGGCACGGTGGAATATAAAGGCCGAACAGATACAGACAGCAAAGACATTCCATTAGCGGACATTATTGATTATTTGACGGTTTGATCTAACGCTTTTTATTACAAGGTCTATAGTATAGAGCAACACTTTTTTTATTAGCGACTAAGCCATGACTAAAAAAATGAATCCGTGAGATTCAAATCAAGATTAAAGCTTACTTTCGCCGATCAAGCTTTAGAGGAAGACTTTCAAAAAAAACAGCTGAACATCAATACTCGCTTGGTTAGGCTCGCCATGTTTGTGGCCATCGTCTTGTACAGTGTTTTGTACTTTGCCCTACTTCCGCTACAGACCATCAACTACCAAGATTCATACCGCCTTGTTTATGCCGTCATCATACTTCATTGCATCTTATTTTATGCTTTCACCTACCATCGCCTCTATGCACCTCATAGCTTAAGCTATAACACCTTGTCCACTATTGCTATTAGCGGCGGGGTTCTTATTGCAGTGTATCAAATGCCCACAATAGCGCCTATGGTTCTTCACTCTACAGGCTTACCCCTCGCCGCTTTTTTTATCTTATTCGGCATCAGTTGGACTCATGCCTTATTACTCGCTTTGTTATATTTTTGCACGTTAATATACACAGTCACTCTCAGCCCTCACTCACTACTAGAGCTGACTTTTGCAATATTCAATTTTTTTGGATTTTTTGTCATTGCATCTTTTGCGGGTTACATGCTCGAAAGTCAAAAGAGGCAAGTGTTCCTTGCAGAACTAAGTACAAATCAACTCATCAAACGTTTAGAAGCCAGTAAAAAACAACTACTCGATCTGAGCATAAAAGACGGGTTGACGCAGTTGTTCAATAGACGCCACT
>JAGPVU010000141.1 GCA_018066825.1 Cycloclasticus sp. | reverse complement strand
CCGTTGCAAGCGAACATACCATAGGCCTCGCGATAGTTTACAACTATCCAATAGGCATACATTTTAGCCACCGCATAAGGTGAACGCGGGTGGAAAGGTGTGGTTTCCGTTTGAGGCGTTTCTTGAACAAGCCCGTATAATTCAGAGGTAGATGCTTGATAAAACTTCGTTTTCTTCTCTAACCCTAATAAACGAATAGCCTCAAGCAAACGAAGTGCGCCAAGACCATCCACATCCGCTGTATATTCTGGCGATTCAAAACTCACCGCCACATGCGATTGGGCACCTAAGTTGTAGACCTCATCGGGCTTAACCTCTTGCAAAATACGGGTTAAATTAGATGAATCCGTCAAATCACCATAATGCAAAATTAAGTTTCTATTATCCACATGTGGATCTTGATATAGACCATCAATTCTTTCTGTATTAAAAGACGATGCACGCCGTTTAATACCATGCACCTCATAGCCTTTTCCTAATAACAGCTCAGCTAAATAAGAACCATCTTGGCCGGTAATACCTGTTATTAATGCTTTTTTCCTTGTCATGATTTCGCCTTTTCTAATACCGATCTATAAAGCTCTATATATTGTTTTGCAACGATCTCGCTGTCAAATTCATTCAATACTTTGTTACGTGCATTAGTCGACAACTCTTCATAGTTTGGTGCATTTAAAACCCACTCGATGCCAACGGTTAGATCAGCAGTATCGAAGGGTTTGGTAAGGTAGCCATTTTTTTGATGCTCAATCATATCGCCATTACCACCTATATCAAAGCCGACTACTGGTGTTCCGCAGGCGAGGCTTTCCATAATAGCATTTGATAAGTTTTCCTGACGGCTTGGCACAACCATCACATTAGCCGCAGAATATAAGGCCCTCAATGTCACATCATCATGTAATTGACCCAAATAATGTGTATTGAACTTAAAGCCTTCCGATACTTTCGGTTGACTACTGCCAAACACAACAAGCTCAATATCTTGCCCTTTCAACTGTAACAATGCCTCACAAAGTTCTTTAAAACCTTTCCTTGGATCCGATGTTGCACCCATTGCTCCAAATAAAATCAATTTCTTATCTAAAGGCAGCCCCAGTATCTCACGTGCAATACATTTATCTAGCGGCAAGTAAACCGATGTATCAATCGGGTTAGGCAAACAAACAACCTCCTTATTTTTAAACAGCATACTTTTTGAAGCACACACTGCAAGCCACTTGCTTAAAACCACCACGGTTAAATTCTTGTTTTTAGCATAAGCATTCAGTTTTTTTTTAAATATTTTACGGCTTAAATCATTAGGTTTAATTGAGCCAAGTACTTTGCAGGTCCCGCAAGACTGCTCATAAGCGCCACATTCTTCATCATAGTGACACCCGCCTGTAAATGCCCACATATCATGCAGACTCCAAACAATAGGTGCTTTGATCACGGCGATATCAGAGATAGAGAGCATCGCTTTATTAACCCAATGCAAGTGAACCACATCAGGATTTATGGTATTAATACGTTCAACCAATCCCGAAAAAGGCACCCAATTCGGAGAAAAGTAAGTTGATGAACGGTTTTTATAAAAGCTTATAGGCAGTCTATCTAACATTCGGCGCAATAAGGCAATACCTTTTTTAATATTTGAATCTTGCCCGATCACCCTATGATCATCACTCAATTTAGTATCTACAAACATTTGAGAGTCAACGCCTGAATTTAGCAATGCCTGATGTAGGCGATAGGCAGCACGAGCGGCGCCGCCGTTGATATCTGATGAATTAACTAACAGGACTTTCATTTCGCTATAACTCTTTTTATAGGCCGCAATACTGGCAAAAGAATACTAATAAACGGAAAAAAAGCCTTCGATACAACCTCCAGTGCCCGAATTAACTTCCAATTAACTTTCTTCTCAATATTTTTTTGAAATATCGTCGCATGAGAACCTTCTAATACCCCTTTCACTTTTAATCCCATTAGTCTCGCAAAAATGTTAAACGTAAATCTAAAATGGAAATTCTGAGGTAAATGACACTTAATCACGGGATGAAAGCAATTCGCTACAAGCAAATACCCACCAACTTTAACTCCACCAATCATTTTGGAAAAATCGTTTAATGGATCATCAACATGCTCTAAAACATCCGTACTTAGTAGACAATCGTAATTACCACCTAATTTTTCAATCATATTTATATTATCAAATTGATTCGCTCGCTTTAATCCAAAAACACTAGGATGCGGTTCAAAAACATCCACGGTTATTTTGTTATCTTTTTCAGCAATTAATCTTGCTAGCGTTCCAAATCCACCGCCATAATCAACGGTTTTCTTAAATCCATTTTGTAATACCCAAGCAGAAATGGCACGCCGATGCCCCATAGATACCTTGTCTTGCTCGATAAACAAGCCATTTAAAAGCCAAACAGGGTGAGAATAAAACTTAGTGATATTATTCCAATTTAATTTTTTATTATTACAAGCATAGTTATCCCATACCAAATCCATTAAATACCACATTCCCTCCAAATTTAGCTTTCCTCCATTACCTCCCATTACTAAAAGTTTATTTAGCTCGGTTTTTTCAACAGCCGATAGGTTC
>JAGPVU010000137.1 GCA_018066825.1 Cycloclasticus sp. | reverse complement strand
CAGCATGAAAGAGAAGATACATCATTAACAGATGCGTTGGCTGGAATACCCGGTCAAGAACGTGGTATGCCAGATTGGAAAGATAATTATATTTCAACCTTATTAATTAAAGGGTGGTGGATGAATGATCGTTTAAGCCCACAAGTTATTCAGGCTTACGACTGGGGTGCAAATGCTTATGTTATTTCGCCTTCAGTGGATTGGCTGATTAGCGATAATTGGCGTTTACAAGTGGCTGCTAATTTAAAGTTTGGTGATGGTGCGCGTAAGTTCTCAGATTGTCGTACATGTAATCCATTTCCACCCGTTACCGGTGCTGGATTACCGGGCGACCCTAATATTGAATATGACCGTGGTCTAGGCGGCTTTGAACCACTCGGTCGTTTCCGTGCTGGCCCGATTGGTATGGCTCAAAATGAAGATGAAATTCAAGTAACACTTCGTTATCGCTTCTAGGAAAAACGGCAGTGGCGTTCAGTTGAGCGCCATTGTGTTTTTTACAAAGTTAAAAAGATTTAAGGAGATTTAAATAATGAAAAATTTTACAAAAAGTTTGCTGAGCGCTGCGCTGTTAAGTGTTGCTGCCAGTGCATTGGCGGTGACCGATGCGGATATTGATACGTCATTTAAACCGTATAGCAAAGGTTTTCCAACGGTTAATGGCGTCGTAGCGGGTTTAGTTATCAGTAAGGATAACGTGGATCAATACGCCAGCGTATTAGACGACGGTTTGATTAAGCATATTAAAGATGGTTGGGTCGATATTACCGTTGGCGAGCCAATGGATTTTATATTAAACCAAGGCTATATTGACGCAACAAAATCAGGCGCTAAACGTGTCAAGTTAGGCGCAAAGGTGGGTGAAATTGAAGGCTATATTGCAGGTCGAGCGTTTCCCGAAGAGCCAAGCCTGGATGACCCTAGAGCGGGTGAGAAATTGGCGTGGAACTTCCAATACGGTTATAACTGGGGCGACGGTGCCGCAATATCGCCGTTTTATTGGAAATATAGAAACATGAATACGGGGCAAATTGAACGTACGATTAAGTTTAATTTTTACTTTTTAAACTTTGCCCATAGGGTCAACCATGAACCTATGCCAGAAGTCACGCCAAACCCTAGTGAGCTATTTAGGGGTATTTATCTCAATGTTGAAGAACCGTTTGACGTTAAAAATACGCAATTATTGATTCACCGTTATCAAGATGATTTAAAGCGTGATAATGCTTGGTTGTATCTTGGTTTTCAACGTCGCGTACGCCGTTTAGCCACCGGTCAGGTGACCGATTCATTTTTGGGTTCTGATCTGATGATTGAAGATTTTGAGGGCTACAATGGTCGTATTTCGGATATGAATTGGACATACAAAGGCAGCAAAACCATGTTGTTGCCAATGTATGATGCGGCAAAACAAAAACGCACAGCTGAATTTAATGAATCTGATGGTTATACCTATACGACTTACCACGGTAAGGGCGGCTGTTTCCCCAATGTGAGTTATTCGTTAAGAAAAGTATATATCGTTGAATCAGACCCTGTTGACCCAAACCACCCAATAGGAAAGCGAGTGCATTATATGGACGCACAAACGTTTACATTACCTAGAACGGTCACCTTTGATCGTCAAGGTAAGTACTGGAAATCGTGGATGATTGGGCAGGCACACCCTGATAGCCATTTACCGGCAAATAAAGGAACAGGTGTCTCCATTGATGATGCGTTTGGCATGATGGACGTTCAATCTATGCATTGCACGACAGGGCAATTTAAAGGTATCGTTGATCCTAAACAAGTTAAAGAAAAACAATTTAGTGTTCAATACATGCGATCTTTTGGTAAATAAATAGATTAACGTTGTGTAAAAAAGCCGGCTTTTAAAGTCGGCTTTTTTATGATCAGTATTTACCAAGGTAGACAGTAGGACTTGTAATGAAAGAGGGCTAGACAGCTGAGAAAATGATGTGAATCACTTTTTTAACCTATTTCATTATCGTTATAAATGTTAAATTGTGTCTAATGAGACAACGGTATGAAATAAGTCTAGATTGAGCGAGGAGCTTAAAATTATGGGTAAAAAACAAACAATAGATTTTTCCAGTTATTTGTTGGAGGATGATGAGAAAGGTATTTTTCGTGCTGATAGAAATGTATTCACCGATCCAGAAGTTTTTGAATTAGAGATGAAGTATATCTTCGAAAAGAACTGGATGTATTTATGCCATGAAAGTCAGGTGAAAAACACGGGTGATTTTTTCACCGTAAAAATGGGCCGCCAACCAGTCATCGTCACGCGTGATAAAGAAGGTGAAATTCACGGTTTTATTAATGCCTGTTCACACCGAGGGGCGCAGTTGGTTAACACCGCGGGTGGTAACAAGCGGTCATTCACCTGTCCTTTTCATATGTGGTCTTATAAGTTGGACGGCACGCTGATGGATTGCGGTGAGCATAAGGGTAAGGTAGGTTATAGCGATAGTTTCAACAAAGATGAGTTAGGTTTGCAAAAAATTGGCAATATCGGCAATTATCGCGGCTTCATTTTTGGTGTAATAGATGATGATGCTTGTTCGTTGGAAGACTATTTAGCCGAAGCAAGGCATGCCCTGGATTTATTGGCCGACCAATCAGACGAAGGTTTAGAAATTTTGCCAGGCGCAACCACCTATACCTATAATGGTAACTGGAAACTGCAAGCCGAGAATGGTGTTGATGGTTATCATTTAGAAGCGATTCACGGCAACTACGTGATGACGATTGCCAACCGTAAAAAAATCCAAGCTGAAAATGATCCAGTCAAGCCAGTTGATGTGGGTGCCATTGCATCGGGTACATCCACGTTGCCGGGCGGCTACTTTGATCTTGGTCAGGGTCACGTTATGCTATGGGCGGAATTTCCAAGTGCAGCAGATAGGCCGCTTCATGTGGGTGGCAGAATGTCCGAGCTTGAAGAGCGCTATGGTGCATTAAGGGCTAAGTTTATGGGTGGCTTTTTACGCAACACCTGTATTTACCCCAATGTGTTCGTTATGGACCAAATGAGCACGCAAATTCGTCGTTTCCACCCGGTGGCGGTTGATAAAACGGAAGTAACAACCTACTGCATAGCCCCTATTGGTGAAACCGATGCAGCACGTGAACGCCGTATTCGTCAATATGAGGATTTCTTTAATGCAACGGGGATGGCAACACCTGATGATTTAACAGCGTTTAATAATAGTCAATTGGGCTTTATGGGCCGTAAAGCACGCTGGAGTGATATGTCTCGTGGGTCTCAAAATGTAGTAGACGGGCCAGAAGCTGTTGCTAAAGGCGTAGGAATTAACCCCGTTACATCAGGTACCAACCTTGAAGATGAAGGCTTGATGGTGGCGCAACATAAACGTTGGGCAGAAATGATGGCGCAAGGTCAAGTGGAGGAGAAGTAGATGGATAGCCTAATTAAACAACAAGCTGTGGCATTGATTATTGACGAAGCCGCTTACCTTGACCATAAGCAATGGGATGACTGGATCAACTTGTATACAAAAGATGCGGTTTACTGGATGCCAGCATGGGTGGATGAATATACAACCACCAGTAACCCCAAGCGTGAAATATCGTTAATTTATTACGGTAATCGCTCGGGCATTGAGGATAGGGTCTTTAGAATTCGTACTGAACTTTCATTTGCAACAAGCCCCTTGCCACGTACTTGTCATATTAATACCAACTTTAGGGTTTCTGAAAATGACGAGGGTGAAGTTGTGGTTCACTCATCATGGGTGACGCATTGTTATAGTCTGAAAACTTCTCGTGAAGCCTTCGGTGTGCAGGAACATCATTTGCGTAAAACAGAGGATGGCCTCAAGATTTGTTTTAGAAAAATCACCTTGCATAACGATATGGTGGACACAGTGCTGGACGTATATAACCTCTAAGCACTTAAACTTAGTGTCAAAAAAAACCGCACGCAATATATGCTGTGCGGTTTTTTTTGATTTGAGGGTTCTATGAATGTTTATTATTTAAGATACTGATATCAGTGGGGTTGATTAGATCGGGTGCAGTCCAACCGTCAAGGTCATACTCCCCTAGGCACTTGTCTGCAAAGCCGGTTAATTGATCGGCCAGGCCAGACATTTTTGCCCCGCCTAATAACTGCAAGCGAATATCTTCATGGTTGCCGGCATAGTTTCTTTCATACAGCTCATGGCGACTACCAAACTCCGAGCCAATAGAGTCCCAGAGTAACTTTAAGATCTTTACTCGCTGCTCGGCTGAAATGCCATTTGAGCCACGTACAAACCGATCTAGAAAAGGCCGGATTTCAGGGTTTTTAAAATCGGCGGCGTGTGAAGGCAAGTAAATTAACGCTGCGCCGAGGTCCTTTTGGATTAAGTCTTTGATCATGGGGTAGGCCATCGGTGCAAATACGCGGTAGGCGCTAGCCGCTTCGGCATTGACCTGTAAACAACCATTATCTCCCCAAGGTGAGGGGTTGCGAGCCATCGCATCAGTTAGGCTCCAAAATAAATTACGCCAGGCCAATACCTCGCCAATTCTGCCTTGCACGCCGCGAAACTCATTGGCGCCGGTTGTTTCAGTGGCCTTCATTAATAAACCGGTGATAAAGTCCAGTTTAACTGCTAGTCGTGTGCAGCCATGGAACAGCGCACGCATCATAAAGCCAGAGCCAAAAATAAACCGGTTAACCACGTCGATATCGCGATAGGCAAAAACGTTTTCCCAGGGCACAAGTACTTTATCAAATACGAGTATGGAGTCATTTTCGTCCATACGGCTGGACAAAGGATAATCATACGGTGAACCCATGGCCCCAGCAGCGTATTCATACGAAGTTCGGCAAATAATTTTTAACCCGGGTGAATTCATCGGCAGGGTAAAAATAACGGCATACTTAGGGTCTTTTACGGGAACGCCGTATAAACCGACAAAGTTTTGATGGGTGAGTGCTGAGTTAGTTGCCACCACTTTAGCACCAGAGACGATAATGCCGGCATCGGTTTCTTTTTCAACGTGAATGCAAATATCTTCAATTTCTGCGCTGCCTTTATCGCGATCTATGGGTGGGTTAACGATAGCGTGATTCCAATACAATAAGTTTTCCTGTGTTTCCTTATACCAACGTCTGGCATTGCCTTCGTATTCACCAAAAAACTCCGGCATAGCACCCATGGAAGCAATAAAGCTGGCTTTGTAATCAGGCGCACGTCCCATCCAGCCGTAGCCGATACGTTGCCACTCGGCAATCGCATCACGTGAAGCGACCAAATCCTCAGTGGTTCTCGGTGCTTTAAAAAACGGTTGAGTGTAGCCGCCGCTGCCGGTATCGGTTGTGGTTCGTAACACCTTGGCTTTAGATTCATCGTGCATGGCGTCATACATACGCGCGGTCATGCGAGCGGAATTTCTAAAGGCAGGGTGGGTGGTCACATTCTTAACACGATCACCAAAAATATAAACCTCGCGCCCATCGTTTAGGCTCTCTAAGTACTCGTTGCCTGTCATGGGTTTTTTTGTAACGGCTTGTTTGTTTGTCATGTTGCGGTTCTCCCGGTTTTATTTTAGATTTTTATAACAAAGTTAAAGCAATATGCGCACTATAATCTTTAGTACAGTGTTGGTCTAGAGTGTCCAACTGTAGCATCTTGAGCCAGATTATTTGGTTTTGACGTGTTAAATTAATTGTATCAAATTGTATAAAATAAACGTTAGATTGAGTATATGCTGATATTAGTAAAACTTGGCGAGGACAAGAGAGGACTACATACATTAGAGATTGTGGAATTTAGTGCTAGGCACGAAGCTTATTTTTTATGTCTCTAATTTTTTTCACGGGTATTGCTTAACAGTGGGTTAATGCGTCTGTTAAAACGAATAGATACCGATTAAAGTAGATGCTAAAAATAAATTAAAACTAAAATAGGGGAGATAGCATGGCGGCTGTAATTGCACACGACGAATGGGTTAGACGGGCGCATTTTATTGGTGAAAAGGCACTACTAGAAGTCGCCGAGGCTGAAAAAACCGGTTGTTTTTCATTGGCACTTCGTGATTTTGTCCACCAGCTTGAGATGCATAAGGCCTTAAGGCCCGTGCAATATGGCGGCTCTGGCGTGGGTGCGTTTACCTTTTCTGAGATTGTTCGCACGGTGGCCAATTACAATGCATCAGCCGCTTGGTTAGTTTATTTTGTCATTTTGCATGAGCAATGGGTTGCTTATTTAGACGAAGAAGGTCGCCAAGAAGTGTATGCCAGTGATGGTTTGGTGGGTGATATTTTTATGCCGCTAGGTCAAGTCGAATACGTGGAGGGTGGTGTGCGTTTGACTGGGCAGTGGTCATTCGGTAGTGGTGTGCTGTGGGATGAATGGATGGGCTTAGGTGCGATTGTGGAGGTGCCAGGAGAAGACCCTCAGCCTTGTTTGGTCAATGTAAACAAAAAAGACTTCAAAGTCATTGAAGATTGGAACCCGTTTGGTTTACGGGGTACGGGTAGCCATAGCGTTAAAGTGGACGATGTGTTTGTACCTTGGCGTCATGTGTTGCCTGTGCTTAAGGCGAAGAATAAGGCAGAGCCGGTTGGTGGTCATTATTCGGATGAGCCAATTTTTAAAGCGCCGTTTATGGCCTTTTTCTGTTTGGGTTTTCCCGCAATCTCTACGGGTATTGCGCAGCGTGTTGCTAGCGATTTAAAAACGCGTATGGAAGGCAGACAGCGAATTTTGTATAACATGAAAGAGTCAGAGTCACCCATTGCACAACGCAACCTTGCTGAAGTGATGGTTAAACTAGACGCCCTAGAGGCGATGAATAAAAAGTACGTCGATCAGCTGGAAGAGTGGATTGCGGCGGATACGCCATTAGTTGAAGAGGCAGAAAAAAATAAAATGGGTGCTTGGCGTTCGCACATTTCAAAAGAAGCGTCTGACCTGGCGTTTCATGCGATGAATTTATTAGGTGCGTCTGCTACCGGCAGTGGTGATCCGCTTGAAACGGCAGCACGCGATGCTTTTATGGTGTATATCCATTTAGGGCAAATTTATGAAGATAATATGATGTCTTATGGGCGTACCCAGTTTGGTTTATCTGGGCACCCTTTGTTATAAACATAGATGTTCGATTGAAAAACACCATGGGCCGCACGTACACTACGGGCGGTCTTTTACTTTAAGTTAACACGAGAATTCATGATGGAAGCGACGCATGTTGGTCAAATAGTCTACACAGGTGCTATTAGTAAAGGCATTATCTTGGTCAAAATTAAATTAATTGACCCTGATTTTGTTGAATTTAAAGCAGGCCAATATTTGGCGGTATTACTACCAAATACAGATAAGGTGTCTTATTACTCGATTGCCTCATCACCTAATAAAAAAGGTGAGGTGGAGTTATTAGTAAAAGAAGATAAATTGGGAGAAGGAGCGGTTTACCTGTATTCCTTAAAGCAAGGGGCCGTTATTCAATTGCACATGCCGATGGGCGAGGCTTATTTGCGAGAAGAGAGCAATCGGCATATTCTTTTTGTCGCCGGTGCATCGGGCGCCAGTTATATTCGCTCAATGATTCACTGCCTAGATGAAGCCAGTCACCTAGCGCACCGGGAAGTGCATTACTTTTTAGGTTGTCGGCAAGAAGATGAACTGCTGGAATCAGCTTATATGCAAGCATTAGCAAAAAAATACAGTGGGTTCCATTACTACCCAGCGTTATCTCACCAAGACGACTGGGACGGTCATAGTGGTCTTATTACCAAGGTGGTTGAACGCGTGATGCCAAAAGATATGTCGGCTTGGGATGCTTATTCAGCCGGTTCTCCGGCGATGGTAAAAGCGGTGGCAGATACCTTGATTACTAATCATCGATTATTGCCGGCACATTTTTACTCCGATCTTTACACACCAAGCAAGTCATAAACTTTTAGCGAGACATTCAATGGCTTTGGCCTTATTTGAATTTCATCATTTAATGAATTGCATGCTTGATTTTTAAGTAAAAGGTAATAGATAAGCTGAGGTAATGTGGCGTTTATCAGCCGTTTAAAGAGACGGCACAAAGATTGCTTTATAAAGAACTTATCATGACGACACGCAAAAAAACACAAATCGCAGGAATTAATGGAGACAGGTTTGTTCGTGTCACCAAAGTATTGCACGATAAATACGTGGAATTTGAGTTTTCAATTAATGACCCGACGATTCATGTCGAATTAGTGTTGCCGTTTGAGCACTTTAAAACGTTTTGTAAGGCGAATAAGGTGCAGCATTTAACCCCTGAGCAAGAAGCGGCAGTAGAGTACGACAAGCTTAAGTGGCGTTTTGGTGTACCGGGGTTTGAGGAAGTAGACAATGAATGAAAAATATTTGATTAACTGGAGCATGGAGAGCAATAAATTGGAGATGAGCAAATGAGTATCGAAATTTCAGCAAAATCCATCACGCCGGTTCGCTTGGCGTATGGCAATTTACAACAACGATTCGGCGATAAGAAGCCGGCGTCCCGTTATCAAGAGGCGGTCTATGATATTCAGCCTACTGCTAATTTCCAATACCGTCCGCTGTGGGATAAAAATCACGATATTTATGATGTTAGTAAAACCGCTATCGTGATGGAAGATTGGTACAGTTTTGCGGACCCTCGGCAGTACTATTACGGTTCTTATACGATTGCCCGAGCTAAGCAGCAAGAAGTCGCGGAGCATAATTTTGCCTTTGTGGATAAACGCGATTTGTTTGATGCGGTGCCCGAAGCCGTTAAGCAAGCTGTGCGTGATGTTTTAATACCGCTTCGCCATGTCGAGTGGGCGGCGAATATGAATAATTGCCAAATTACCGATGAGTGCTATGGTTCAAATTTTAGCTCTGTCGCTATGTTTAATGCGATGGATCGATTGGGTATGGCACAGTACGTGACGCGTATTGGCCTATTGCTGGATGGTAATGAAGAAACAACGTTGGATGCAGCAAAGCAAGCATGGATGGATGCACCTCAATGGCAAGGGTTACGTCACGCGATCGAAGATATGTTTGTGTTAGACGATTGGTTTGAATTAATGGTGGCGCAAAATTTCGTGCTGGACGGCTTGGTTTTTCCTTTGTTATATGATCGTTTCGAAAAAAAGCTCACTCAAGAAGGTGGGTCTACTGTCGCCATGCTGACCGAGTTTATGGATGACTGGTACCAAGAAACGGTGCGTTGGACTAACGCGTTGGCCAAAGTGACGGCGAAAGAATCCACAGAAAATCAGGCATTGCTATCTAGCTGGGTTAGCAAATGGATGGATCGTTTGTCGATAGCACTAGAGCCCATTGCGATAGAAGCGTTTGGCGATGATGGCGCTAACGAGTTAGTAGAAGTTAAAGCAGAGTTACTTGACCGTCTTGCAAAGCAAGGCGTTACGGTTTAATCGGGAGATTAGGATGTCAGATAAAAAAAACACGGTCTTTTTAATTTTGCAGGATAACGAAGACGCGCGGCCTATTATCGAGGCGGTGGAGCAAGATAATCCTGATGCCAATATTCAATACCAGCCGGGCATGGTACGTATGGAAGCAGCCGGTCGCTTGCTTGTAAACCGTGTGACCGTTGAAGAAAATTTAGGCCGCGAGTGGGATGTTCAAGAGCTGCATTTAAATCTTATTTCCTTAGGAGGAAATATTGATGAGGATGAAGATAAATTTGAAATAAGCTGGCGTTAAGCGCCGGTCTGTGAGGAGACAATAAAATGCCAGCAAAAAAATTAAACTTACGTAAACGCTACGAGCTACTGACGCGTGGTATGGGTTGGGAAACGACTTATCAAAAGATGGATGATGTTTTCCCGTACGATTCATTTGAAGGAATAAAAATAACCGACTGGGATAAGTGGGAAGACCCTTTTCGTTTAACCATGGATTCCTATTGGAAGTTTCAGGCGGAAAAAGAAAAAAAACTGTATGCGGTGATTGATAGTTTTGCGCAAAATAATGGCCAAACGAATTTGGCATGTGCCAGTTATCTGAGTGCGATTAAGTTATTTATAACGGGTGTAACGCCATTGGAATATGGTGCGCACCGTGGCTTTGCCCATTTGGGCCGCCACTTTAGAGGTGATGGTGCTCGGATTGCTTGTCAAATGCAGGCGATTGATGAATTGCGTCATGCGCAAACACAAGTACATACCATCAGCCATTACAACAAACACTTTAGTGGTTTACATGACCCCTTTCATCAGTTTGATCGGGTCTGGTATTTGTCGGTACCGAAGTCTTTTATCGAAGATGCTATGTCGTCTGGACCGTTTGAATTTATCACCTCTATTTCGTTTGCGTTTGAATACGTATTAACTAATTTATTGTTTGTACCTTTTATGTCAGGTGCGGCGTATAACGGCGATATGGCGACGGTAACCTTTGGCTTTTCGGCGCAGTCTGATGAATCGAGGCATATGACCTTAGGTTTGGAAATTATTAAATTTATGCTGGAACAGCACGAGGATAATTTACCGATCATCCAACGTTGGATGGACAAGCATTTCTGGCGTGCTTACCGTCTTTTAGGTCTAGTAGCGGCCATGCAAGACTATATGCTAACCAATAGCCCGATGTCGTGGAAAGAAGCCTGGGAAGTTTACTTTGTGGAAAACGGTGGGGCTTTGTTTGAAGATTTATCGCGTTATGGATTAAAAATGCCTAAGTACCATGAGCTGGCAACGGCTGAAGCAGATCATATTAGCCACCAAATTTGGTCGGTTTTCTGTTCTTTGGGTAACGCGACGGGTTTCCATACTTTTTTACCCACAGAAGAAAAAATGGCTTGGTTGTCTGAGAAATACCCGGATACCTTTGATAAATACTACCGACCTCGTTTTGAATATTGGGCCGAACAGAAAAAAGCGGGGACCTTTGAATATCAAAAAGGGCTGCCTCAGTTATGTCAGGTCTGCCAAATACCGATGGTGTTTACCGAAGTGCAAACAGACCCGATGCAAATTAGTTATCGGGTGACCGAGCACGGCGGCGATAAATACCATTTTTGTTCTGATGGCTGTAAAGATATTTTTGAGCATGAGCCAGAAAAATACGTGCAAGCTTGGCTGCCGGTGCACCAAATTTACCAAGGCAATTGTGGCGGACCAACGCTGCCAGAAGTACTGGATTGGTATAAGTTTAAGCCTGAAGACAGCGGTGATTACATTGGTTCAAAGGATTATCATCGCTGGCAAGAGTGGAAAGGTGCGGATAAAAAGGTCAAACAGGCCTAATAATTAGGTCGGTTTGCTTGAATAGAGTTAGGAGATAACATGGCAATAATTGCAAAAGATGGTTACGTCGATAACGTTAGGGATCGCGTAGAAAATTTTCACGGTAACCAATTGGTGTACGTCGGTTGGGATGATCATTTATTATTTTCTGCGGCTTGGGCTTTCCCACTGCCGCCAGAAATGCCTTTCCAAGGTTTGGTGTCAGAGGTAATGCCTGGCAGTTTTAATGATCACCCCGATTTTGAAAAAATAGACTGGACATCCGTTGAATGGGTATTGGACGGCAAGAGCTTTTTACCAGATATGGATAAGTCGTTAAAAGATAATGGTGTGGGCCACAAGTCATTGATTCGTTTTAAAACCCCCGGCTTAATGGGCGTTAATGGAACAAGGTTGTAAACAATGAGTTACGAGGTCACCATCGAGCCGTTAGGCGTAACTATTGAGGTCGAAGAGGGCCAAAATATTTTGGACGCAGCGTTAAGGCAGGGCGTTTATTTGCCGCATGCCTGTGGTCATGGCCTTTGTGGTACCTGTAAGGTTGACGTATTAGAGGGCGAGGTGGAAATCGGTGAAGAAGCGTCACCGTTTGCGCTCTTGGATTTTGAGCGCGCTGAGGGCAAGTGCTTAACCTGTTGTACAGTGCCGGAGTCTGATCTAGTGATTGAGGCTGATGTGGAAGAAGAGCCAGACGCTAAACATATTCCGGTGCGGGACTTTGTCGGCACCGTAGTTAAGCTTGAAAAGTTAACGCCGAGGATTCTTGGTGTGTTTTTGCAAGTAGAGAATGATGAGGTCGACTTTCAATCGGGTCAGTACGCCAACCTGCATATTCCCGGTTTAGATGTGCCCAGACCCTTTTCAATGGCGCAATCGCCCAACGAAAAAACCTTACTAGAATTTGATATCGCACTGGTTCCTGGTGGTGAAGGTACGACTTGGATCCATAATGAGCTAAAGTTAGGTGATACCTTGGAGTTTTCAGCACCTTATGGACACTTCTTTTTAAGAACCTCGGACGATAAACCGATGTTGTTTTTTGCCGGAGGCTCTGGTTTGGCAAGTCCAAAGTCGATGATTTTAGATTTGCTTGAATCAGGTGATCAGCGTGAAATAATTTTATTCCAAGGTGCGAGAAATCTTGAAGAGTTGTATTATAAAAATCTCTTTGAATCACTGCAGCAACAGTACCAGAATTTTAAGTATGTGCCCGGTTTATCGGGGCCTGATATAGAGCCTGAATGGGATGGCTTGACTGGATATATTCATGAAGCTGCTAAAGAAAAAATGAACGGAAAATTTGAGGGTTACCGTGCTTATATGTGTGGCCCACCAATGATGATAGATGCGTGCATTACTGCTTTAATGCGCGGCCGCTTGTTTGAAAAGGATATGTTTATGGAGAAATTCTTTAACGCAGCTGACGCAGAAGCCGAAAGTAAGAAAAGCCCTTTATTCAAGAATATTTAGTAAATTAGCATGCCTTTTCAGATCACAATTTTAGATACGAATGAAGTGTACAGTTGTAAGGAAACCCAGCACTTATTGTCAGGCATGATGCAGTTAGGAAAAAAAGGCATTCCGGTAGGTTGTCGAAGTGGGGGCTGTGGCGTGTGTAAAGTTAAAATTCATCAGGGCGCATACGCAACTAAAAAAATGAGCCGTGACCATGTATCACAAGACGAGGAAAATAGTGGCACTGTATTGGCGTGCAGGGTGTTTCCTCAAACAAATATCAGTTTGAGTGTCATAGGTCATTTACATAAAGCCGTGATGAGGTAAAGTTGAAAAAATGGCCGTTTTGGTAACATCGTTATTCTAAAATAATCACAAGACAGGAGAGATAGCATGGCAATGACAGGTATTTTACGTCCAGGACACATTCAATTAAGGGTGCTTGATATGGATGAATCAGTGAATCATTATTGTAATAATATAGGCTTGATTGAAACAGACCGTGACGAACAAGGCCGTGTGTATCTGAAATGTTGGGATGAACAAGATAAGTTTTCAGTTGTGTTAGAGCCATCAGATCGTTCGGGTATGGACCATGTAGCCTATAAAGTGGCTACAGAGCAAGATCTTTGGCATTATGAGTCAAAAATTAAGAAATTTGGTATTGACACCAAAAGAGTACCGGCTGGTGAATTGAAGGGTTGTGGCGAAAGGGTTCGTTTTGTGGTTCCTGCTGGCCATATCTTTGAGCTATATGCTGAAAAAGAACAAGTGGGTAATGGTCTTTCTACGACTAACCCCGCGCCTTGGCCAAGGGGCTTGAAAGGCATGGAACCTATTCGTTTTGATCATTGTTTGTTGTACGGCAATAACTTTGAAGAAAACTTTAAGTTTTTTACTGAAGCGTTAGATTTTCAACTGACAGAACAAATTGTTGATGGTGAAGTGCAACTTGCGGCGTTTTTAACCTGTAGTACGAAAGCACACGACGTTGCCTTTATCCGTTCTGAAAAGTCTGCTCAACTGCATCATGCTTCATTTTTGTTAGGTTCTTGGGAAGGCGTTTTAAAAGCAGGTGACATTATTTCAATGGAAGATATTCCATTAGAAACCGGCCCAACACGGCATGGCTTAACGCGAGGTCAAACCATCTATTTCTTTGACCCGTCAGGTAATAGAAACGAAGTGTTTGCGGAAGACAGTTATGTTTACCCTGATAGCCCGGTGTTAACCTGGACAGCGGATAATATAGGTCAGGCTATTTTTTATCACTCACGTACCTTGGTGGATAGTTTTATGGGAGTTACGTCGTAGTTTTATGTCGAATAGCGTTATAAAAAAAAATATTTCAACTCAAGCTGCTTGCGCCGTGGCGCAGGCAGTCGTTGAAAAAGCGACAGAGCTAGGTATCAGCATTAACGTATCAGTAGTCGATAGTTCGGCGATAGAAATGGCTTTTCTGCGGATGGATCATTCGTTTTTACCCTCACTGGATATCGCAAAAGATAAAGCCTACACCTCGGCAGGCTTTGGACTACCCACAATGCAGTGGAAAGATATTCTCGAAGGCAATACGCAATTACAAGCGGGTATTGTTGCGCGCCCCCGGGTGGTGACCTTTGGCGGAGGCTTGCCCATCTTTGAAGGGCAAGAATTAATTGGTGCTGTTGGTGTTTCTGGTGGTTCTGAAGAAGAAGATGTTATATGCGCGCAAGCTGGTATAGACGCGATAAGTTAAAAATTTAAAGGTCAGACATAAATATGAGAGAAGTAAAAGGCTTTATAAACGGTAAATTTGTTAGCTCAGGTGAAATGGGTGAGATTTATTCGCCAACTACTGGTGAATTAGTCTGCAATTATCATCGAACCAGTATTGCACAAGTTGGTGAAGCGGTAGACGCAGCCCGCGCTGCGTTAAAAGGTCCATGGGCGGGTTATTCAATTCAAGAACGCGTTGATATTTTATACAAGATTGCCGATGGCATTACTGCGCGTTTTGATGAATTTTTAGCGGCAGAGTGTTTGGATACAGGTAAGCCATATTCATTGGCTAGTCATATAGACATTCCCCGCGGTGCGGCCAATTTTAAAATTTTTGCTGATACCATTAAAAACACGGCAGATGAGGCATTTCATATGCCAACGCCTGATGGTACCGGCGCGTTAAATTACACAGTACGTAAACCGAAAGGTGTGATTGGTGTTATTGGGCCGTGGAATTTGCCGCTATTGCTGATGACCTGGAAAATTGCCCCAGCCTTGGCTTGTGGTGATACCGTGGTCGTTAAACCATCAGAAGAAACGCAGTTAACGTCAAGCCTACTGGGCGAAGTGATGAACGATGCCGGTGTTCCTAAAGGTGTTTATAATGTCATTTTGGGCAAGGGTTCCCAGATTGGCGAAGCGTTGATTACTAATCCGGGTTTGGATGCGATCACCTTTACCGGTTCAACGGCTACCGGCGAACGAATCGCAGCCGCAGCATCAGTGGGTGTACGTGACGCATCCTTGGAACTAGGGGGTAAAAATCCCGGTATCGTGTTTGCCGATTGCGATATGGATAAAGCGATTGAAGGGTCTTTACGCTCAGTCTTCGCTAACTGCGGGCAAGTGTGTCTGGGTACAGAGCGCTTGTATGTTGAACGCCCTATATTTGATGAATTTGTACGGCGCATGAAAGAAGGCGCTGAGGCTTTGAAACTAGGCCGTTCAGAGGATCCAGAAACTAATATGGGACCGTTAATCAGTAAATCACACCGTGAAAAAGTGTTGAGTTATTATAAAGCGGCTGTGGATGAAGGGGCGACTGTGGTAACGGGTGGTGGTATTCCTGATATGCCCGACGACTTGGCGGGTGGTTATTGGATCGAGCCGACTATTTGGACGGGTTTGGCTGAAACAGCAACCGTGGTACAAGAAGAAATTTTTGGCCCGTGTACACATATTCGTCCCTTTGATACAGAGCAAGAAGCGATTGAATTAGCCAATGATTCTCCGTATGGTTTAGCCTCAGCGATTTGGACGGAAAACGTTTCACGTGCGCATCGAGTGGCGGCACAAATGGATACCGGTATTTGCTGGGTAAACAGCTGGTTTTTACGCGATTTACGCACCCCATTTGGCGGTGCAAAACAATCCGGCACTGGGCGCGAAGGCGGACATTATTCGTTAGAGTTTTACAGTGAACTAACGAATGTTTGTATTAAATTATAAGGAATAAAAATGGACCAAAATAAAATAATCCAATACGGCGATGAACTCTATAACGCTTTAATAACGCGTCAAACCATCGCGCCAATTACCGAACGCTCACCTGAGGTGACGATAGAAGATGCCTATAAAATCCAACATCAAATGATTCAGCGTAGGCTGGACGCAGGTGAAAGGATTGTGGGTAAGAAAGTAGGTTGCACCAGTAAAGCCGTGATGAATATGTTAAATGTTAATCAACCAGATTTTGGTTATTTACTAACGGATATGATCCTATCAGAAGGGCAAGAAATACCGGTATCTGAAAAGATGATCCAGCCCAAAGCAGAAGGTGAAATTGCCTTTGTGCTTAAAAAAGATCTGTGCGGTCCAGGCTTAACCAATGCTGATATTTTGGCTGCTACTGAAGCGGTTATGCCCTGTTTTGAAATCGTTGATTCACGGATTACAGACTGGAAAATAAAAATCCAAGATACAATTGCAGATAATGCATCGTGCGGGTATTTGGTGTTGGGCGGCACGGCGGTTAATCCGCGTAAAGTAGACTTGGGTGTGTGTGGCTTAGTATTAGAAAAAAATGGCGAGCTTATGCATACAGGTGCGGGCGCAGCGGCATTAGGTTCACCCGTGAACGCAATGACCTGGTTGGCTAATACCATGGGCGCGCTGGGCGTGACGTTAAAAGCAGGTGAAGTTATTTTATCGGGCGCACTGTGCGCGATGGTCGATGCAAAAGCGGGCGACTCAATGCGCGTGAGTATTGGTGGCATTGGATCGGCTTCGGTCCGCTTTGTTTAAGACTTAAAGAAATATTAAAGAATATTTAGGAGAAAATACATGGCTATTAATTGTGCAATGATCGGTTCGGGTAATATTGGTACCGACTTAATGGCAAAATTACTGCGGAGTGCTAATTTAAACCCTGTTTGGATGGTGGGTATTGATGAAGACTCAGATGGTTTATTAAAAGCCCGTGAAGCGGGTTTAAAAACAACACATGAAGGGGTGGATGGTTTAATTCCACATATCGAAGAAGATAATATCCAAATTGCCTTCGATGCAACGTCCGCTTATGTGCACGGTGAAAATAACCGTAAATTACAAGAAAAGGGTGTGCTGGTTATTGATTTAACACCGGCTGCGATTGGTCCTTTCTGTGTTCCACCGGTTAACTTAAAAGAGCACGTTGGCGCACAGGAAATGAACGTCAATATGGTGACCTGTGGTGGCCAAGCGACGATTCCAATGGTGGCCGCGGTCAGCCGTGTACAAGCGGTAGAGTATGGTGAAATTGTCGCGACGGTCGCATCAAAATCAGCCGGTCCTGGTACGCGTAAAAACATTGACGAATTTACTCAAACCACGGCCCGTGCGGTGGAAGAAATTGGTGGCGCAACAAAGGGCAAGGCGATTATTATCCTTAATCCGGCTGAGCCACCACTCATGATGCGCGATACCGTGCATTGCTTAACAAAAACAACGCCAGACCAAGAAGCGATTACTAAATCGGTGCACGATATGTTGGCCGAGGTGAATAAATACGTACCGGGCTACCGTTTAAAAAATGGCCCGATCTTTGATGGTAACCGTGTCAGTATTTTCTTAGAAGTTGAAGGCTTGGGTGATTACTTGCCTAAGTACGCAGGTAATCTAGATATTATGACGGCTGCGGCGACCAGAACAGCAGAAATGTTTGCCGAAGAAATTGAAAACGGCACACTGAAGTTAAAAAAGTTAGCGTAGGAGATTGATGATGAATTTAACAGGTAAAAAAATTAAATTGCATGACAATGCGCTACGTGATGGCATGCACTCAGTCAGTCATCAGTTTTCAATCGATGATATGGTCCGTATGGCAATGGCTTTGGATGAAGCGGGCATGCCATTGATCGAAGTGACACATGGTGATGGCCTAGGTGGGTCGTCTGTGAACTACGGTTTCGGTCGACACACGAATCGTGAATACCTAGAAGCGGTCGTACCAAAAATGAAAAACGCTAAAATTTCGGCGTTGTTATTGCCGGGTCTAGGTACTGTTAATGACCTTGCAATGGCAGTAGATTGTGGTATTTCGACTATTCGTATTGCAACACATTGTACCGAAGCAGACGTGTCTGAGCAGCATATTAAAAAGGCGCGTGAATATGGCCTAGATACGGTTGGTTTCTTGATGATGGCGCATATGACGCCACCCGAAGCGTTGTTGGAACAAGCGAGAAAAATGGTCGATTACGGTGCCAATTGTATTTATGCCACCGATTCAGCGGGCTATTTATTACCGGATGATGTGACGGCGCGCATCGGGCTATTACGGTCTGAATTTAGCGATGATATCGAAATTGGTTTTCACGGTCATCATAACCTCGCAATGGGCATTGCCAATTCATTGGCAGCAATTGAAGCAGGCGCTTCGCGTATTGATGGCTCGGTTGCTGGTTTTGGGGCGGGTGCGGGTAATACACCACTAGAAGTGATGGTGGCTGTCTGTAACCGAATGGGTATTATCACCGGTGTCGATGTCGATAAGATTATGGATGTGGCCGAAGATATTGCACTACCACTGATGCCAACGCCAACGCGTATTGATCGCGATTCGTTAACATTGGGCTATGCCGGTGTTTATTCATCGTTTCTGTTACACGCAAAACGCGCAGAGAAAAACCATGGTGTGCCCGCGCGTGAAATTCTTATGGAATTAGGGCGTATGGGTGCTGTTGGCGGTCAAGAAGATATGATCGAAGACGTGGCCTTAGAAATTAAAAAGAAATCAGCTTAAGGGGATAACTGTGAGCCTAGACAAAGATACAATCGGAAAAATAGCGACTTACCTAGAAGATGCTGAGTTAAATGCCTATGAAGTAACCAAAATAACAGATGATTACCCGGATATTACTTGGGATGAAGCGCTTGATGTGCAGTGGGAAATCCGTCGTCGTAAGGAAGCCAGAGGTAATAAGATTGTCGGTCTCAAAATGGGTTTAACCTCAATGGCTAAAATGCGTCAAATGGGGGTTGAAACCCCTTGTTATGGCTTTTTAGCGGATTACTTTAGTATTCCGGACGGTGGAGAAGTCAAAATATCTGAGCTGATTCACCCAAAAGTAGAAGCAGAAGTTGCGTTTGTGACGAAAAAGGAACTGAGTGGTCCTGGTTGCCATATTGCTGATGTGTTGTCAGCAACAGATTTTATTGTGCCAGCAGTTGAGATTATTGATTCTCGTTATAAAGATTTTAAATTTGATCTTAAGAGTGTGATTGCGGATAACTCATCGTCATCGCGTTTTGTTACCGGTGGCCGTATGTTACCGGTTGAAGACTTGGACCTAAAAACCATTGGCGTAGTGATGGACATCAATGGCGAAATTGTGGAGCTGGGGGCAGGTGCGGCCATATTAGGCCATCCAGCAGCCAGTATTGCCATGTTAGCTAATATGTTGGCAGAACGTGGCGAGGTAATTCCAGCCGGCACCTTTATTATGGCGGGTGCTATTACTGCGGCGGTGGCTGTTAAGGCAGGCGATAACGTGACCGTACGCTATCAAGATTTAGGCACGGTCAGCATGCGTTTTGTAGACTAAAGGAGAGATTAAATGCCCATAGCACAAATACATATGATGGAAGGTCGTACTGAGGCGCAAAAAACGGCATTGATAGAAAAAGTTACTGATGCCATTTGTGAATCCGTCGGCGCGCCGCGTGAAGCGGTACGCGTCATTTTGCAAGAAATGCCGAATACAAATTTTGGCATTGGTGGTAAAACCGCCAAAAGCTTAGGCCGTTAACGCTTTTTACTTAACCCCCAGTCAACGGCTGGGGGTTAAGTAATAAATGCACGTGCCAATTACAGTTTACAACATAGTCAACTTACCACTCTGCTGATAAGTACCCCCTCTCTTTTTCTCACCCCACTAGCTGCCGCTTTCAGTGATAGTTTTTTATCTAATAACGGTGACCATTAAATTAGCATGAAACTACAATTTTTTTGTTGCTTAACTAAGCTAATATAAATAATGCCTAGGCGAATTTATGCGGATGTAATAAAGCGTGGTAGCGGAAAAATAAGCTGTGCAGCCTTTCAAATGATCAATAACATCGGGGCTTTTAATCAAATAATCAAATACGAGAAAGTCATCAGTAGTGATATAAAGAAATCTAGATTGGCATACAACGTGCATTATTCATCTAGATACTTAATGCAGAATTAAATTAAGTTTTAATGTTAAAAGCAGGAGGATGCGATGTATCAAATACCCAGAGCTGAATGGTATGACTTAACACGTGCTACTAATTGGACGCCCAGCTATGTCAGCGAAGAAGAACTATTTCCTGAAGAAATGAGTGGGGCTAGAGGCATCCCGATGGCAGTGTGGGAAACGTATGATGAACCCTATAAGGTAACCTATCCTGAATACGTTGAAATACAACGCCAAAAAGATGCGGGTGCTTATTCGGTAAAAGCAGCCTTAGAGCGTGACGCCTATGTAGATCGTGCTGACCCCGGTTGGATTTCGACCATGATGGCGCACTATGGTGCTATCGCGGTTAATGAATACGCAGCGAGTGTGGCAGAAGCCAGAATGGCGCGATTTTCAAAAGCACCGGGTAACAGAAATATGGCGGTTTTCGGCACATTGGATGAAAATCGGCACGGCCAAATTCAGTTATTTTTCCCACACGCCAATGTAAAACGTAATAGACAATGGGATTGGGCGCATAAAGCGATGCACACCAATGAATGGGCGGCTATCGCAGCGCGCGCCTTCTTTGACGACATTATGCTATGCCGTGATGCGATAGCAGTGTCAATTATGTTGACCTTTAGTTTCGAAACGGGTTTCACCAATATGCAGTTTTTGGGCTTAGCAGCTGATGCATCAGAGGCGGGGGATCATACCTTTGCCAGTTTAATTTCTAGTGTTCAAACTGATGAAGCGCGTCATGCGCAACAAGGTGGCCCCTCTTTAAAAATATTAATAGCAAACGGCCATAAAGAAGAAGCGCAAAAAATGGTGGATATTTCGATCTGGCGTGCATGGAAATTGTTCTCGGTGCTAACCGGGCCCATCATGGATTATTACACACCGCTTGAGCACCGAAGCCAGTCGTTTAAAGAGTTTATGGTTGAATGGATTATTACCCAGTTCGAACGTCAGTTGGTTGACTTAGGTTTAGATGCGCCTTGGTATTGGGAAGACTTGACTAAAGACTTAGATACAACCCACCACGGTATGCATTTAGGTGTTTGGTACTGGCGCCCCACCGTTTGGTGGAACCCTGCCGCAGGTGCATCACCTGAAGATCGTCAGTGGTTAGAAGAAAAATACCCCGGCTGGAATAAGACCTGGGGTAGATGTTGGGATGTGATTACTGATAATTTGAATAATGACCGAGAAGATCTGACCTTGCCAGAAACGCTGCCGTATATCTGTAATATGTCACAGCTGCCCATCGTTGGAACGCCGGGCGATGGTTGGGACGTTAAAGATTATACCTTGGAACATAATGGGCGCTTATATCACTTTGGTTCAAAAGCGGACCGTTGGTGTTTTGAACAAGATCCCGTGCGTCATCAAGAACACCAAAGTTTGATAGACCGGTTCTTAAGCGGACAAATACAACCCGCTGATCTACCGGGTGCCCTCGCCTATATGGGCCTAGGCCCCGGAGAAATGGGGCAAGATGCACATAATTATGCGTGGGCTGCGGCGTTTAAGAAACAGGCCAAAGTTGCTTAAATATAAACAAGGTCATTTAACGACGAAGACAGTAAATTAGGAGAAAACAATGGCAGCATTTCCCATTAGTTCAAATTTTGAAGGCGACTTTGTGATGCAATTAATCCCTGTTGATACCGAGGATACAATGGATCAGGTCGCTGAAAAATGCGCATATCACTCGATTGGCCGTCGCGTAGTTGCACAACCTGACAAAGTGTTGCGGGTGCGTATGCACCAAACGAACGAAAACTACCCCCGTGATATGAAAGTATCCGAAGCGGGTTGGAGACCAACCGAAACGTTGGATATCATTTTTGCAGATAGTTAAAGAATAAAGAGTAAAGGGTTTAAGAAGATGGCATTTGAAAAAATTTGTACCTTAGATGATGTTTGGGAAGGCGATATGGACGCTTTTGAAACAAGCTGTGGTACGGCGGTTCTGGTTTTAGGGGTTGATGGTGGCGATTTAAAGGCCTTTCAAGCAATATGCCCGCACCAAGAAATTGAGCTGGTTGAGGGTGAATTTGACGGTAAGGTTTTAACCTGTAAAGCACACCTTTGGCAGTTTGATACGTCGAATGGTCAGGGGCTAAATCCAACCGATTGTCAAATTGCCGCCTACCCAATAAAAATTGAAGGCGAGGATGTGTTTGTAGATGTAGAAGGGATTGAGCCTTTTACCGCACACTCATAAATTAACTATTTGGCGACAAACCATATAAACAAGAGGGTAATCATGTCTGACTCAGACCTTAAAAACGCGTATAAGCAAAACAAAGTGGGCCCGATTTTAAATGGGGGTGATGTAGCGCAAGCAGCGATTGATGCGGCAGAGTGGGACAACCCCGATAAGGACATCACCGTTGACGATAAAGGGGCGTACGTCCGTATCGCTGCAGAAGGGGAATTGATAATAACCAGAGCGTCTATGGAGGAAGCCCTTGGGCGTCATTTTGAAATGCGCGAAATAGAAATCCACTTGGGCTCAATGGCGGGGCAAATAGAAGTAACTCCTGAGCAAATCAGGTTTTATTTTGAAAAAACACTGTAAGCAAAGAAAGGACAGACGATGAGCGATTCACAAACAGACACGTTAAAGCCACTTAAAACCTGGTCACACCTTTCAAAGCAACGTAAAAGGCCGAGTGAGTACGAGGTGGTGTCGACCAATTTGCATTTTCATACCAATAACCCGGATAAGCCGTTTGAAGTAGGCCGGGATGCGAAAATGAACGATTGGTACATTAAGTACCGTAATAATAGTCCGTTAAAACATCAAGGCTGGGATGCGTTTAGAGACCCAGAGCAATTGATATACCGGACGTATAATATTTTGCAAGAAGGCCAAGAAGCTTACGTCACCGGTTTGCTGGATCAGTTTAGTGAACGTGGTAATGATCAAATGATATCTAAACAGTGGGCGCAGGAACTGAATCGTTTATATGCCCCCACTCGATATTTATACCACGCGCTGCAAATGGGTGCTTCATACCTGCATCAAATGTCACCTGCTAGCACTATTTCAAACTTGGCGACTTATCAGGCTGGCGACCACCTACGTTGGTTAACGCACACGGCCTATCGTACCTGTGAGTTAGCTAAAACATGGGATGGTATTGGTCTTGGCGAAAACGAAAGGAATCACTGGGAAAATGATGCGGCTTGGCAAGGGTTTAGAGAATTGGCTGAAAAGGCGCTCATTACTTGGGATTGGGCAGAAGCCACCATTGTATTTGATGTGATTTTAAAGCCAGCAGTGTCAGCGGCGGTGCAAAAGCAATTAGGCCTAGCCGGTGCAGAAAATGCCGATACCCTGCTGTCGTTATTAAACGATGCACAGTTACGCGATGCTGAACGTCATCAACGTCAGACCAAGGCATTGATTGATTTTGCGTTAACAAACACAGACAACGCGCCGATTATTCAGGCTTGGGTCGATAAATGGCAGCCGCTGGCCGATAAAGCGATTAATGCGTACTGTGCAGCCTTAACAGACTTACCCGATGCCGCTGAAGAAGCGAGGGCCTATGCGGCAGCGGTCAGGCAATCGTTTGGCCTGAAGTAAGCCTGATTGTTGATATAAGCCGTGTAATGAAGTATTGCATGGTTTTTTTGTCGCTGTTATTAAGTGACTTAACGCATCGAAACGATTAGTCATTACTTATATAATGAACCGTTCTAGACGGCTTTTAGCCGTTACTAATAGTGTTTAAACAATAAATATGAAAAATCTAAAATTAAGTGTATTGGATCAATCGCCAGTACACGATGGAAACCCCGAATCATCTGGGCTATTTACCACGGTCGAATTGGCAAAGCAGTGTGATGAGCTGGGCTATCACCGCTATTGGGTAGCGGAACATCATGGTACACCGGGTTACGCAAGCCCTTGCCCAGAAATGATGGTGAGTAATGTTGCGCATGCAACGAAACGAATAAGAGTCGGTAGTGGTGGTGTGATGTTACCTCATTATAGTGCCTTTAAAGTGGCGGTAACCTTTAAGATGTTAGAGGCGTTTCACCCTGGCCGTATTGATTTAGGGGTGGGACGAGCACCTGGCGGACACCCCGTTTCATCTGCGGCTATTTCAGCACCAAGACAAACTGTTCCCTCTGAGTATTATCCAGGTCAAACAAAAGATTTAATAGGGTATTTGAGCAATAACTTACCTGCTGATCATCCTTATAGTCAGGCAATCGTGGTGCCAACTGATGTGGGTGCGCCGCCTGTTTGGATGTTGGGCTCCAGTGATGGCAGTGCTGAAATGGCAGGTGTGTTAGGTGCGGGTTTTGTATTGGCTTTATTTATTGGAACGCACGATAGACCCGCCGAAATTATTCAACGCTATCGTAATGCCTTTCAGCCAGGTGGGAGTCTTGAAAAACCTGAAGCAATTATTGCGGTTGCCGCCATTTGCGCCGATTCAAAAGAAGAGGCGGAGTTGATTGCTAGTAGTCATACGTATTGGAAGGTTCAAGCGTTTCGTCATGGCAAGGTCGACACTTTTTATTCACCAGAAGTCGTAATGGATAAAAAGAAGCAATTGTCACTATCAGATCAGGCGTATTATGATGAAACTTTGGCCACCATGGTCACGGGCACACCTGAGCAATGTCAGTCACGACTTGAGCAAATAGGGCAGCACTATGATGTTGATGAGCTAATGATTGTTAACGTGACTTATTCATTTAAACCACGGCTAGAATCTTATAAAATGTTGGCTAAGCAACTTGGCCTTTCAAACTAAACACTAAGGGAATCTTCATGAGTACTAATCCAGAAATTGCAAATAGCATTCAAACAGGCGCATTTAAAACAAATTATCATGACGTAGGTAAAGGTTCTCCGGTGTTTATGATCCATGGCTCAGGGCCAGGTGTAACTGGATGGGCAAACTGGCGTTTGGTTATTCCTGAATTAGCTAAAAACCATCGCGTGATAGCGCCTGATATGGCCGGCTTTGGTTTTACCGAACGGCTTGAAGGTTATGAATACACAATGGCGAATTGGGTGCAGCATGCGATTGATTTAATGGATGCGCTAGCTATTGAAAAAGCGGATTTAGTGGGTAATTCATTTGGTGGTGGCTTATCACTAGCCTTGGCGATTGCTCATCCTGAGCGAGTCAATAAATTGGTGCTGATGGGCGCAGCCGGTGTTAAGTTTGATTTAACGCCTGGCCTTGATGAAGTGTGGGGTTATCAACCATCGGTTGAGAACATGCGGAAAATGATGGATTTGTTTGCTTATGACCGTAGCTTAGTCACCGATGAATTGGCCGAACTGCGTTATAGAGCAAGTATTCAGCCGGGTTTTCAAGAGGCATTTAGTAAAATGTTCCCTGCACCTCGCCAACAGTGTGTAGATGCTTTAGCCAGTAACCCTGAAGACATTAAGAAAATTAAACATGAAACGTTGATTATTCATGGTCGTGAAGATTTGGTGGTACCACCGATTACTTCAACAACGTTGTTCGACTTGATCCCAAATTCACAATTACACATGTTTGGCTGTTGTGGCCATTGGACTCAAATTGAGCATAACGCCCGTTTTAATGAATTGGTAAAGGATTTTTTTGCTGAGTAAGGCAAACTAACTTATGCGATTCAGCATTATCGGTGCCGGTGGCATCGGCTGTTACTATGCTGCTCGGCTTATCGAAGCGGGACATGCGGTTACCCTAGTGGCCCGTGGCGAGCATTTACAAGCCATGCGTAATGACGGATTAAGCGTCAATCACCCTGAGTTAACATTTAGAGAGCCAGTCACTGCTTGTGCTATAGATGAATGGCTGGCACAGACTGAAGCTTGTCAAGTCGATGTGCTTATCGTTTGTTTAAAAGCGATGCATACGGAAATTTTTGCGCAGCAATTAGAGGCGTGGAGCCAACAATACACGGGGCATGTTTTGCCGTTGGTACTGTCTTTGCAAAATGGCGTAGAGAATGAGAAATACCTAGCCGATGCCGTACCCGAAGGACTGGTTGTTGGTGGTATAGCCCGTCGAATAGGCGCGCATATTGTTCGGCCGGGTATGGTCGATGCTGTTGGGCCCGCGCAGGTTATTTTTGGCCTATGGCCTAATCAGCAAAATGTGAATTCGACTCAATTAGCGTCAATTAATGCGCTGGCCGACTGTTTTAATCAAGCCTTAATACCCACCGAAGTAAGCGCCGATATTAACAAAGAGCTATGGCGTAAATTGATGGTTAATAATGGGTTTAATCCTATTTGTACCCTGCTGCAAATAGAAACGGGGGAGGTTGCCTCGTTACCAACGCTGGCACCGCTGATCAAAGGCGCGATGCATGAAGCGGCACAGGCTGCTAGAGCTGATGGCGTAGTGTTTACTCTCGAAGAGGTCGAAGAAATGTTTGAACTGATCTCGACCTTTGATTCGATTAAACCATCAATGCTAATCGACCGAGAAAAAGGGCGGCCATTAGAAATAGAGGAAATTTGTGGTGTGGTTATACGGGGTTGTGAACAACAGGGTAAAGATGCACCCTATAATCGTTGTATTGCCACCTTATTAGACCTCGCGCTGGCACAACAATAATTGGATGAATGCCTTGCGAGCAATAGCTGGAGTCGCTCTATTCGTAGGCTTTATTGTCACACTCGTTAATGCATTTACCCCCTTCTTTTCTTACTGGCTCGGCGGGGCATGGTTATGGTTGGCGGGGTTCATCTTGTTTTTTGATTTAGATGCTAGGCAAAAAACACTTACATTGGTTATTGCTTCGCTCGCTTGCGTTAGCTGGCTAGTTGCTTGGCAAACAGGCCAATTTGAAGACTTTATTGAGGTTATCTCGATAAATCAATCGATGGTGGTTATGTTGATTGGTGTGCAGTTTTTACAATTAGTCGCCTTGCCGACTGGTGGCGAAAGTGAAAAATTGCCCAGGGGCGAGAGTGGGTTTATAAAAAGTTATTTAGGGGCTCACCTGTTTTCTTCGGTGATAAACTTATCGGTGGTTTTATTACTGGCAGATCGTTGGATTAAAGAAGGTCCGCTAACTGCTACCCAGCTTAAGTTACTGACCCGTACTTTTTGTTCGGCAGCTAATTGGTCACCTTTTTTTGCTGCCTTTGCAGCAACAATGGTCTTTACCCCGGGGGCATCGCTAATGATGGTTATACCCATTGGGTTGGCTATGGCGAGTACTGCATTTGCATTGACTTGGCTTGAAGTGAAGAACGATAATACGGCGGACTTGAAAAATTTTGTGGGTTACCCGATGCATTTCAATGCACTGTGGTTACCAGCGGCATTAGTGCTATTGGTCTTTGTCTTACACTGGCTGCTACCAGAAATAAAAGTCTTATTGTTGATCGCGTTGAGTGCGGTGTTGCTTAGTTTAGTTGTGCTGATTGTGCGTAAAGGTTTGTACCAAGGAGGGTTGGGCTTTCAATCGCATGTACAAACCAAGTTACCCAATATGAAGAGTGAGTTATTGCTTTTTCTTATAGCAGGCGTGTTAGGAGCGGGTGTGGCATCCGCGTTAGATGGGCTATCAATCGCTATTCCAATGGCGCATTTTGATGGCATTACTGCCTCAATTACGTTGTTCTGTATACTTGTTTTGGCTGTTATTGGCGTGCACCCTGTGATTAGCATCGCGGTTATCGGCCATTGGTTTAGTGGGATACAACCTAACGAAACCTTATTGGCACTGATGTTTTTGATGTCGTGGGCTATAGGGGCGGCGTTCAGTCCTGTATCAGGTGTTAGCCTGGCCTTACAAGGCCGTTATAGGGTGTCGGGCTGGTCGCTTTTTAAGTGGAATTTGGGCTATGCGATTAAGATGTATGGCGCAGCCTGTTTGATGCTGATATTGGTTAGTTACGTACTTAAACTTTAAGGGACTCGCCCATTTGAGTTAGAACAAGTATCATATGGGCTTTAATGAGACATTTAACAGGGTTTTTTTAACAAACATATAAGGATTTAGCGTTTTGACGGACAATAACAAACAGAATTCATTTAACAAAGAAGAGTTATTAAGTTGTGGTCGTGGTGAGTTGTTTGGCCCTGGTAATGCCCAGTTACCCATGCCCAATATGTTGATGGTGGACCGGGTGGATTCAATTACAGACGATGGCGGTGTTAACGGTAAAGGTCAAATTATTGCTGAATTAGATATCACGCCCGACTTATGGTTTTTTGATTGCCATTTTCCAGGGGATCCGGTTATGCCGGGTTGTTTAGGTCTGGATGCTATGTGGCAACTTGTTGGCTTTTTTCTGGGTTGGAAAGGTGGCTTAGGCCGTGGTAGAGCTTTAGGGGTAGGTGAGTTAAAATTTACCGGCCAAGTATTACCGACGGCGAAAAAAGTGACCTACAGAATTGATATGAAACGTGTCATTATGAGAAAGCTAGTAATGGGTATAGCTGATGCGGTCATGGAAGTAGATGGTAAAGTCATTTATGAGGCCAAAGACCTCCGTGTGGGCTTGTTTGTATCGACAGAGAATTTTTAGGAGACAGTTAAAGATGAGACGTGTTGTTATAACAGGCATGGGAATTGTATCTTCGCTCGGCAGTGATATAGCGAACGTGGCGACTTCTCTCAAAGAGGGTAAGTCAGGTATTGGTTTTATTGAAACGTATAAAGAAAAAGGCTTTCGCAGTCATGTCGCTGGCGTGCCAAAAATAAACCTAGATGAATTAATAGACCGTAAAGCTCGTCGCTTTATGGGTGATGCCGCCGCTTACGCCTATGTGTCGATGCAGCAAGCTATTGACGACGCAGGGTTAAGCGAGGAACAGGTTTCTAACCCGAAAACGGGATTAATTGTGGGTTCAGGTGGCGCATCAACTAAAAATGTTGATGAGGCGATAAACCTGCTTAATACCAAAGGGATCCGCCGTGTGGGTCCTTATATGGTGCCTCGAACAATGAGCAGTACCGTATCAGCAGGGCTCGCTACGCCGTATAAAATTAAAGGCGTAAATTACTCAATTACCTCGGCGTGTGCAACGAGCTCGCATTGTATTGGCAATGCAATGGAGTTAATTCAGCTTGGCAAGCAAGACCGTGTGTTTGCAGGTGGTGGTGAAGAAGAACATTGGTCGTTAACGATGATGTTTGACGCCATGGGTGCTTTGTCGACGAAAAGAAATGACACACCAGAAAGCGCTTCTCGCGCCTATGATGCCGATCGTGATGGGTTTGTTATCGCTGGCGGTGGTGGTGTAGTCGTCGTTGAAGCGCTAGATGTGGCGTTAGCCCGTGGGGCAAAAATTTACGCTGAATTGGTCGGTTACGGGGCAACATCCGATGGTTATGATATGGTTGCACCTTCAGGTGAAGGTGCCGCGCGGTGTATGCAACAAGCACTCGAAACAGTGGACACACCGATTGATTATATCAACGCACACGGTACCAGCACGCCTGTGGGTGATATAGCCGAATTAAAAGCAGTGAAAGCCGTGTTTGGTGATAGCACGCCGCCGATTGGTTCAACTAAGTCATTGTCTGGTCACTCCTTAGGTGCAGCGGGCGTGCAAGAAGCGATCTATTGTTTATTGATGATGAAAGATAATTTTATTGCTGCATCTGCCAATATCGATACATTAGACGAGGCAGCAGAAGGTGTGTCCATCGTACGAGAAACGCAATTGGACGCCACTTTGAACACGGTTATGTCAAATAGCTTCGGCTTTGGCGGAACCAATGCGACTTTGGTGTTTAAGCGTTATGAGGCTTAAAAAGAAATAATAAAACACTAAAAAGCCGGTCATTGACCGGCTTTTTAGTGTGTCTAAGTCGAACGACTTGAGTGCGATTTAGTTATTAATGGCCAATAATTCCATTTCAAAAATAAGCGTTTCATTGGGCCCAATTGAGCCGCCTGCGCCATTTTCGCCGTAGGCTAAGTTAGACGGAATGAAAACCTTCCATTTGGCGCCCACGTTCATCAATTGAAGCGCTTCTTGCCAGCCCTGGATTACGCCATTCACTGGGAAGGTAGCTGGCTCGCCGCGTTTGATTGAACTATCGAATACAGTGCCATTGATGAGGCTGCCTTCGTAATGAACATTAACGGTATCGGTCGCAGCAGGTTTTTCACCTTCACCTTCAGCAAGTACAATATATTGCATGCCGCTACTAAGGACTTGAACGCCTTCGTTGTTGACGTTATCCGCTAAAAACTGAGCACCAGTTTCTGCGTTTTTTTGTTGTACCCCAGACGCTTGCGACTGCATTTGTTTTTGGAAGTCTTCAATAACCGCTCGCATCTCTTCACCGCTCAACAGGCTTTCTTCGCCATTTAGCTGGTGTGACAGGCCAAGTACCAAAGTATCCGTGTCTACGTCTAATTTGTCTTGTTTAATGCCGGCACCAATTTGTTGCCCCATGGTATAGCTGAGTTTTTCTTTGTCAGTTTGCAAAATACAGTCCTTATTAATTAATCAAGAGCTTATTCTACATGACGAGGCGTTTGCTCGCCACATTGTGGCTGCTGGTTGGGGGTGCTACGTTGTGTGACGGAAGGTTTTTTAAGCGGTGATGTCGATGATGCTACCAATCACGTCGCCTGCAGTTTGTGCAACCTTAGCAGACAGTTGAACTTGTACTTGGGCTTGTTTTAGTTCGGTGAGGGCCTGTGTTTTATCGTGTTGGTTGTGCTCGCCTGATAACTGATCGGCACTTGCCAGTTTAGCGCTTGCGTTATTCGCTTGATTAAGGCCTTTGCTAATACCCAGTAATGCATTTTGGCTGATTGATCCTACGTCCATGATATGTCACTCAATACGGTTAATTACACTACAAATTATGGTGATAAGCCTGTTTTATAACCGTGACTTTGATCACAGTTTGGGATTCAAAGGGTTAGTTAGTCGTGGGTTTGGTCTTCAGCGGAACACAAGGCGGTCATATTAAGAATTCGCCTAACCGATGCTGATGGCTTTAAAATGTGTGCCGGCTGGTCAATACCCAACAAAATAGGACCGATGGTTACGCCGTCGCTTAAAATGCGCACTAAATCAAAAGAAATATTGGCGGCGTCAAGGTTAGGAAAGATAAATAGATTGGCCTCCCCTTGCATTTTTGAATCGCTGATCAATTCTTTTCTTATTTGCTCCAGCAGTGCGGCGTCGGCTTGCATTTCGCCTTCAACTTCTAGTTCTGGGTGATTGTCGTGTAAAAACCTAACGGCGTTCGACATTTTTTGATCGCCGTTGCTGAGCCCAGAACCAAAATTGGAATGTGACAGTAAGGCGGCTTTAGGCTTGATGCCAAATCGCTTGACGTAATCAGCCGCTTGTGTCGTCATGGCGACGATTTCTTCGCAGTTTGGGTTGTTGTTAACCATGGTGTCGCAGAAAAAATAAACGCCTTTTTGCACGGCAATGGCGTTTAGCGCCGCCAGCTTTTTGACCCCCGGTTTCTTCTCTAAAATGTCGGTGATGTGATCAAGGTGTTTATGATAGTGGCCCACCATGCCGCATATTAGTGCGTCGGCTTTACCTAGTTTTACTAGTAATGCGGCTAAAACAGTATTTTTGGTTCGTACGTAAGTTTCGGCTAGGCCGATTGAGACCCCTTTGCGTTCTTTGAGTTGATGGTAGGTCTGGACGCATTCTTTGTAGTAGGGGTTATTATCGGGTTCAATAACTTCAATATTGTCGTCAATTTTTAAGCTAAGTCCGAGTTCATTGATGCGCTGTAAAATGATATTTTTTCGGCCTATCAGTATGGGCGTTGAGATGCCAGCATTAACACT
>JAGPVU010000115.1 GCA_018066825.1 Cycloclasticus sp. | reverse complement strand
TATTTAACAAGTAATAGCGAAGGTCAAGTTTCTGCAGAAATTCTCGACGACACCACCACCCACGATTTAAGAGGCCAATTTTCACTACAAAACAAAACCGAGTTTAACCCACGCTTAGACGCCGATATCGATCTGAACTATATGTCAGATGATGACTATTTAGAAGACTTTGGCAATAGCCTCAATGTCGCCAGTAACCGCTACTTGATCAGCACCGCTCAACTCAATTACCACGCAGATAATTGGAATTTACTCACCAAGGTGGATAACTACGACCTAATCGACAACAGACTAAACGATCCAATTAAACCGCATCGCAGGCTGCCACAAGTAGTATTTAACTTACACGAAACCCCCGCTTTCGGTATAGCGAAAGTGGATATGCGCAACGAGTTTGTGCACTTTGATCATAGCTCAGACGTCACCGCGCAACGTATAGATTTACAGCCAGGCATCAGCATTCCAATGCGCACAGCCAGTAGCTTTATTACCCCAAGACTGAGTTTAAGGTACACCGATTACCGCTTGAGCAACCAGGAAGTCGGCGTAAAACGAGACCATACGAGAACCTTACCCATTTTATCCGTTGATTCGGGCTTGTTTTTTGAGAGGCAGCTCGATATGGCTGGCGGCATGATACAAACATTAGAACCACGCGCCTATTACTTATACGTGCCGCATAAAAACCAAGATGGTATTCCCTTATTTGACACCTCAGAATATGACTTTAGCTACAACCAATTATTTAGAGAAAATCGCTTCTCTGGCGCCGACAGAGTGGGCGATGCAAATCAGTTAACCTTAGCCGTTACGTCTCGATTTATTGAACCGAATAGTGGCACCGAACGCTTACGCGCTAGCTTGGGCACCATTATTTATTTTGATGACCTCGAAGTGGGGCTATACGAAGACAGCGCACCGATCACTAAAGACAGCGCCGACATTATCGCCGAGTTATCCGCTAAATTGACCGATAACTGGACCGCACGTAGCGCCTTGCAATACGACCCACACGCCGGAAGCACTCAAAAAGCGACCTTAGGTATGCACTATCAAGATGAGCAGAACCGTGTTTTTAATACCACCTACCGCTCACGTTTAGAAACTAGAACAAACGGCATTGACCAAGCAGATGACATTGAGCAAACAGACGTTTCATTCAAGTGGCCTATTACTGAATCCTGGAGCACTGTCGGTCGTTGGAACTATTCCTTAGAGCAAAACTTAGCTTTAGACACTTTCCTCGGAGTAGAAAAAGACACCTGTTGCTGGCGCTTTAGAGTGATCGCTCGACGTTACGTCAATGATGCCTTCGACGAAAAACCTAAAGAAGGCGTGTTTTTCCAATTTGAACTCAAAGGTTTAACCAGCTTTGGTGAAAAACTAGACTCCTTTCTAGAAGATGGCATTCTAGGTTATCAAGTCCCCGAACAATAACTGACTGCAACAACGACTGATAAACGCAGCCGTTGTTGCAGCACCCTAACGATTTAATTTACCGACATTCACATTGAACTTTATGAATAAATTTAACACCCTTAAATTAACCACTCTGCTGCTGTTAAGTTGTATTTTCACCCCCTTAATCGCACAAAATTCAATCAATCGTATTGTCGCTATCGTAGACAAAGGCGTGATCTTACAAAGCCAGCTCAACGAACAAGTAAAACAGACCTTACAACGCCTAACGCCTGAACAGCGCACTTCAATTAGCCGTGTCGACATTGAAAAGCGCGTACTCGATCGAATGATCATCACCGAGTTACAACTGCAAATCGCCAGACGTAGTGCAATTAAAATTACTGACGATGAAATCAACGAATCAATCGACCGCATTGCCAGTGGCAACAAATTAACGGCCGACGACTTCTTAAAGGTTTTACAAAGAGATGGCATCAGCCTGAACTCGTTCAAAAACTCAATTCGTGACCAAATGTTAGTACGCCGCGTACAATCCAGCTACGTACACCACGAAGTAAAAGTGTCTGAACAAGAAGTGCAAAGTTTTCTGAGACTGATTGAGCAAGGCGAAGGCGACCAATCGTCGGAGTACCACCTAGGGCATATCCTAATCGCCACACCAGAAAACGCCACTGCGAAACAGCTCAAAAAAGCCAAGAAAAAGGCCTCCATCGTACTCGCGGCACTAAAAAAAGGTAGCCAGTTTTCAACCTTATCTATTTCACACTCAGATGCCAGCAATGCACTTGAAGGTGGAGACTTAGGCTGGCTTAAACTGGCACAAATGCCGTCTTTATTAAAACCTTATGTAGAAAAAATGCAGGCCGGTGATCACTCCGACGCCATACAAAGCCCAAGCGGTTTTCATATCATCAAACTGTATGAAACCCGTGGCCAAGAAAAGGTCATGGTGACCAAAACTCATGTTCGGCATATTTTAATTAAAATTAACGCCTTAGTCAGCGACCAAGTGGCACAAGAACGGCTGTTGAATTTAAAAAATCGCATTGAAAACGGTGAAGACTTCGCCACCCTAGCACGCGCTAATTCAGAAGACCGTGGGTCTGCGATTACAGGCGGCGATTTAAAATGGGTGCAACCCGGCGCACTTGTTCCTGCGTTTGAATCAGCGATGAATAATTTAGCCATTAACCAACTCAGTAAACCCGTGCAAACCCAATTCGGCTGGCACCTGATCCAAGTGCTTGGTCGTGAACAACAAGATAATACCCAACTCATGCGTGAAGCCCAAGCTCGCTCGCAATTACAGCAACGTAAAGCCGACGCTGCGATTGAAGCTTGGCTGACCAAGCTGCGTGATGAAGCTTACGTTGAATACCGCCTAAACAATTAAACCAACGGCGTTGTAATTTAACCTACTCATGCCTGTACCACGTATTGTTATCACCCCTGGCGAACCCGCGGGAATAGGCCCAGATATTTGTTTACTCATTTGTCAGCATGCCTGGCAAGCCGAGTTAGTTTTTGTTGCCGATCCTGATTTGATTGAACGTCGGGCAAAAATACTCGGTCTGACTATCAACATCCAGCTGCTTGATCTTAATCAAGCCCCATGCCCTCACCGGCCAGGGATATTAAACATTGTCCCTTTGGCTCTGGCGGCTGAAGAAAGCTGCGGTCAATTAGATAGCCGCAATGCCAGCTACGTCATCGAATCACTACAAATCGCTGCTCAATTATGCCTAGATAAAGTATGCCAATCCCTCGTTACTGCGCCGGTTCAAAAAAGTATTATTAATGATGCGGGCATCGCCTTTTCAGGCCATACCGAGTTTTTTGCTGAGTATTGTGGCGGTTATCCGGTGATGATGCTCGCGTGTAAAAACCTTAGAGTCGCCTTAGTGACCACCCACCTACCCCTTAAAGAGGTAAGCTCGGCTATTACAGTATCAATATTAGAAAAGACCATCGTCACCTTAAATCGCGATTTACAACAAAATTTTTCTATCGTTAAGCCTAAAATAGCCGTCTGCGGCTTAAACCCACACGCAGGTGAAGGCGGTCACTTAGGTGATGAAGAGATCAATACGATCATCCCTACGCTTAATAAACTGCGTGAGCAGCAGTTGGCATTAACTGGCCCCTTACCGGCTGACACCGCCTTTACACCGCCGGTAATAGACGAACATGACGCCATATTAGCCATGTACCACGACCAAGGCTTACCGACACTTAAGTATGTCGGCTTTGGTGATGCTGTCAATATTACCCTAGGTTTACCGATTATTAGAACCTCCGTTGATCATGGTACTGCTTTATCGTTAGCAGGCAGCGGTAAAGCCAGTCCAACTAGTTTACAATCTGCACTCCTTATGGCCATCGAACTCAGTACAAAACAAACCCTTGAAAACATTTCATAAAGCACGTAAACGATTCGGTCAGAACTTTCTACACGACAGCCGTATTATTCATCAAATTGTGATGGCTATTGATCCCACGGAAACGGATCACTTGGTGGAGATTGGACCTGGGCAAGGCGCTATTACAGAACCTTTACTGGCCTCTAATTGCCAATTGGATGTGGTTGAAATAGACCGTGATCTGGTCGCTAGATTGACAGATAGGTTTGCACACAACAAACGCTTTACAATGCACAGCGCCGACGCGCTAACATTTGACTTTGCCGCCTTAGCGAACCATCAAAAACTGCGCATTGTAGGTAACCTCCCCTACAATATCTCGACCCCCTTATTGTTTCACCTAATGCAGCAAGCAACACATATTCAAGATATGTACTTTATGCTACAAAAAGAAATAGTAAACCGTCTTCAGGCACAGCCTGGGAGCAAACAGTTTGGCCGACTGAGCATTATGGCTCAGCTATACTGTGACGTAGAAGCTTTGTTTGACGTTGACCCCGAGTGCTTTCAACCACAACCAAAGGTGATGTCCAGCATTGTTCGTTTAACACCGCATGCCCAACAAAAGTATTCGATAGAGAACCGCGCCTTATTTGACAGCGTTGTTAAAGCGGCCTTTGCTCAGCGACGTAAAACCATACGCAACAGTTTAAAGGAAGTGTGTGACGAACAAGCTTTGTCAGCCGTTGGCATTCCATCCAGCGCCCGTGCCGAATCATTGGCCATTGATGACTTTGTCAGATTGAGCAATTATTTAAATAGCTATCCAGCCAACGGGTAAATCAGGTTGATGAATTGATACGAGAGATACAGATAACAGAACGTAAGCAGTAGGCTTAACGTTAGGCTAGTTTGTGTCGCTTCACGAATAATGTGCCCCATCACCGCAAAGCTCCAGCACACCAGTAAAAAAACCGCCAACCCCACTAAGCCAGCTGTAGACTGTTTTTCATGCAAGGCATCCAACCAAAACATAAACGGCAGACTGATTATTGATAGGAGTGCACCCGTTCCAAAAATAGCCGTCACTGATTGCCCAAATCGCTTTGGAAATGAATAAAATGTCAGCAAGGCAAACATAAAAAACATTAGCATCAGGGCTTCAATAAAAGCCTTGATAATAGCCTCATCAAGTTGACCGTCGATCGATAACAAGCCCGTACCTGCCAGCAGATAGCTAATAAAGACGAGTTTTTTTGTACCTTCTGCCAGGTTTAAATCTTGCGGCCCTTTTTTTAGCAAGCAGATATCAAATAATATTCTGGTGAGTGTTTTATAATCGTCCTTCATGGCCTTAGTATGATGTACCATGAGCCCTTATTCAATGCGCTGACTATTAATTTAGATGATGTTAAGTGAAAACGAACAAATGGAACTTCGAATTATTGAACTCCAACAAGAACACGAAGATCTTCACCTGATAATTGACCATCTATCGGAGCAAATTTGCCCCGATCAGCTGAGACTACGGCGTCTAAAAAAACGTCGCCTGTTTGTCAAAGATCAAATTGAACACCTTAAAAGCACCTTGATTCCCGATATAGACGCCTAATGGAAAAAATCAACCTAGAGCAATACCAGTCCTTAATCAAGGGCGCAAAAGTTATCGAAAAAGACGGCTTTGGCATCAAGGTGCTTGAAACGCAACAGGGCGACATGATTAAGCTATTTCGTCGTAAACGTTTTTTTTCGACCGCCTTATTGACTCCATATGCAGTCCGCTTTAATGACAATGCCAAGCAATTACTCACGCTCAATATTCCCAGCGTAACAGTGAAACGACTCGCCTACTGTGATGCTATCAAACGTTATCTTGTCATTTATAAGCGTTTAGACGGTGAATTACTGCGAGATGTTTTAAGTAATCAAGACAGTTCATCCGATGGCATTTATCAGCAATTTGGCGAATTTATTGCCGAATTGCATAGCAAAGGGGTGTATTTTCGCTCTGCGCATCTAAAAAATATACTGCAATTACCCAATGGTAAATTCGCCTTAATAGATGTGTCTGATATGAGCATCAAGCGTGCCCCTCTTAGATCTGGCTTATGCGAAAGAAACTTTAGCCACATTTTCCGCTATCGAGAAGACCAACTATTGGTAAAGGCCCACTTAGCATCATTTTTAACCACTTACGCTAAAAAAAGCCACCTCGGTGCGAGCGCCTTGGCATCAATTGAACGCGCTATTCACTCGCTTCTGGCTTAATTTTTTTTACCAATATATCTTCCATCACCAGGTATTCAAGATCTGAACCATAAAACATATTTAACGCATCGGCCGGTGAGCAAACCATCGGTTCACCACGGCGGTTAAGTGAGGTATTAAGCACTACCGCATTGCCGGTTAGTTTTTCCACTTCAGAAATAAGCTCATAATAACGCGGGTTGGTGTCTTGGGTGACGACTTGTGCTCTTGCTGTGCCATCTTCATGCACCACTTCAGGTATCCGCTTTTTCCAACTGTCTGCCACGTCAAAGGTAAAGGTCATGTACGGGCTTGGATGATCCGTTTGTAAAATCTCCTCCGCCACCGTATCTAGCATACTGGGGCAAAATGGGCGCCAGCGTTCGCGGTATTTAATTTGTGCATTAATTCGATCGGCGACACCGCGACTGCTCGGGTTGCCCAAAATACTTCTGTTGCCTAAGGCGCGCGGCCCAAACTCCATACGCCCCTGAAACCAAGAAACCGGATGCCCATCGGCCAATAGTTTCGCGGTATATTCACTGGTATTCGGCAACACCTCGTAATCAGGTTTATTCGGGTGATCTAAACAAGCTTGAATACACTCTTCATTGGTATATTTTGGCCCTAGGTATGCGTGCTCCATCTTGTGAATAGTTTCACCGAGTTCTTGTGCTGCATAACTCGCCGCCCCAATTGCCGTACCTGCGTCACTTGCCGCCGGTTGCACAAACAGTTCGTTCACATCGGGGCGGGCAATAATGCGTTGATTCAACTTAACGTTGAGCGCGACACCGCCAGCGTAGCATAAGCGGCCCGTTTCTTTTAAGGTGTCGCCTAAATAGGTATCAATCAGCCCTAGAGCAACCTTTTCAAGTAAGGCTTGAATGCTCGCCGCGTAATCTATGTAGGGATCATCAATTTCATCACCCGAACGTTTAGGGCCCAACCAATCAATTAGTTTTGGGCTAAAGAAATAGCCTTTGCCATTTTCTTTATAACGCCGCAGACCCAAACAATTAACCAGTTTGGTATTGACCCGAAAATCCTTGCCATCGGTTTCAATTAGACGCGAAAAATCAAATCGACTCGGGTCGCCGTACGGTGCCATACCCATCACTTTGAATTCGCCGTCTAGCATTTCAAAGCCTAAAAATTCAGTTAATGCACCGTACACCCCACCCAAGGAGTCGGGATCGTAAAACTCTTTTATTTTATGGATTTTTCCGTGTTCACCGTAACCAAAAAAAGTGGTCGCGTACTCACCTTTACCATCAATACCTAAAATTGCTGTTTTTTCTTTAAACCCACTCAAGTGATACGCGCTACTCGCGTGAGCGAGGTGATGTTCAACCGGCACAAACTTGACCCGTTTAGAATCAATGCCCAAATCATCCAGCATCTTCATCACGCTATTAAAGTTGCGTTGGTAACGCCTATTACCATTAAATAAAGCCATTAACGCCCGATCCGGAGCATACCAATGTCTTTTGGCGTAGTGCCAGCGGGCCGGACTGGATAGGCCTATTTCTGCATAAGGAAAAGCCACCACATCGATTTCACTGGGCTTTATGCCTGCATACTGCAAACAAAACTTCGTGGATTCATAGGGGAACTTACCCTTAGCGTGTTTATCCCGTAAAAAACGCTCTTCTTCTACTGCCGCGACTAATTTCCCATCAATAAACAATGCCGCTGATGCATCGTGATTCACTGCACCCGATAAGCCTAAAACCTTCATATTTGATCCGTCTGTTTTTTATCTGCCATGGTATGGCTTGTATGAACGTTTATTTTACTTAATTTTCCCACGCATCACAGACAATATTAAACAGAAGCCGCCATCCTTAGGAAAACTACTTACTTGTCATTTCTGTTTAACACGGTTAGTCTAATCGACTTAAGGATTACCGCTTGGGCTTAAATTGGCAAAATAAAAAGGTTAATCTTATCGATTTAAGCTTAATTTAATTCAAGTGGTAGATTATGTGTGTTCTTTAACGTGGTAATAAAAATTCAATGAAGAAAACTTTTAACTGGCGAACATTTGGCAAGCTGTATTTCTTTTTCTTTTTCTTCTCAGGACCGTATCAACTAGCAATTTATTTATCGGGCATGTCAAATACCACTGGCATGCGTGACGCTATATTAATGTCTAGCGTATGGATGGTGCCCGTATTACTTTGGCCAAAGCATACCCGCATGTTGACCGCAGTTATTGGTATCCTTTTATGGACCACATCCATCGTTAGCTGGAGCTACTTTTACGTATTTGGCCAAGATTTTTCACAAAGCGTTTTATTCATAATCTTTGAGTCTAATATGGCTGAAAGTAATGAGTTTATTGAGTCGTACATTAGCCCAGCCATCATCGTATTACTGTTCGCGTATGCTGCTATGTCGTATGCGCTTTGGCGCCGACTCGAGCCGGTTTATATCCCCCATCGCGTGCATAAATATGCCACCGTTTTTATATTTAGTTTTATTTTTAGTTGGCCATTAATTAACCCCTTAGTCGTACAAAGCGCTGATTGGGATGTATCGATAAAAAAAATGCAGGATCGTATCGAACCGGCTGCGCCCTGGAATATTATCGCCGGTTATTTTAAGTACCAAAAAGTACTCGGTAATATGCAACGCCAATTGGCTAAAAACAGCCAAATAGCCCCGCTAAAAAAACTACAAGACACCCGTGGCCAGCAACCGTCTACCATGGTGATTGTTATGGGTGAGTCTACCAATGCCCAACGAATGAGCTTATACGGTTATCAACGTCCGACCAGTCCTTTACTGGACGAGATGAAAGATGAGTTATACGTGTTCGATAATGTGATTAGCCCAAGGCCCTATACTATTGAAGCCTTACAACAAATTTTAACCTTCGGCGACCAGCAAAACCCCGATGACTATTTAACCCGTCCTACACTGATGAATATGATGCAACAGGCCGGTTACAAATCATTCTGGATTACCAATCAGCAAACTCAAACAAAACGCAACACCATGTTGTTGGCCTTCTCACAACAAACCGATGAACAGGTGTACTTAAATAATAATCGCCTGCAAAACGCCGGCCAGTTTGACGAAGAGGTGCTCGAGCCGTTTGAACAAGCGCTGAGTGACCCCGCAGAAAAAAAATTAATTATCGTTCACCTGATCGGCACGCATCGTAAATATGAATACCGTTACCCGGAAAGTTTTGACCATTTTACTTCGCGACAAGGCGTACCTGACTGGCTTCCAGAAAAACATTTAGAAGAATATAACGCCTATGATAATGCCGTTTTATATAATGATTACGTCGTCAGCAGCCTCGTTAAACAGTTAAAGGCTAAGGTCACGAGCAATAGCGCCCTAGTCTACTTTGCCGATCATGGCGAAGAAGTGTTTGATACCAAAGATCACTTGTTTACTGGCAGAAATGAAGGCAAACCTACTGTGGCAATGTACAGGGTACCTTTTATCACTTGGCTCTCGCCGGCCTTACGGGCTAAAAAAGACCTTCGCCCCTACTTGAATCGCCCTTATTTAAATTCCGACTTTATCCATAGCTGGACTGATTTAGCCGACATTAGCTTCAGTTCTTATGACCCGACAAAAAGTCTGTTCAACCCCGATTTTATCGCTAGAAAAAGACTGATCGGCAATCCAGCAACACCAAAAAAGCTGGTCGATTTTGATACTCTGATTCATACAAAGTCGACTAAAACCCAGCTTGTTGCTAACAACTAATTAACGAGATAATAAAAATGGCCGGACAAAATTTAACAGGTATCGCACGTCTTAACGCTGCATGGCAAAACTCACTGGCTGGTTTAAAATCTTGCTGGACACATGAAGAAGCATTTCGCCAAGAAGTAATTATTTCTATCGTCGGTATTCCGCTGGGCTTTTACTTGGGTGAAACACCGATTGAACAGGTGTTATTAATCGGCAGTTTGTTATTGTTGATGATTATTGAGTTACTCAATTCTGCCGTTGAGGCCGCTATCGATCGCATTGGTATGGAACACCATGAGTTATCCGGCCGGGCTAAAGACATTGCCTCAGCAGCTGTATTACTTGGCTCTGTACTAACGGCGTTAACCTGGTTCTTACTAATAATTTAGTGTTTGGCTCTAATTCTAGCGGCTATTCGTCGCCAGAGTTTTTTGCTTGCTGGGCTTAGCTTTTTTTCCTGACGGTAGCGTTTATAAAACCTCAGCTGATCTTGAACACCCCAGTGTTGTGCGTGCCGCGCCAAGCTATATAAATCACGAAAAACAGCCTGTCCGTTAAGGTACGGTTGTTTAACCTTTTCAAGATCAATCAGCCGCAGCTCAAGCTCTCCACCCTCTAGCTGTTTAGCAAACACGTGTTTTAAATAAAAACAATTATGTTGAACGTTATGTCGGTGCATATTCCGTGTTATTTCGGCTAATTTTGAAATAATTATCGCCTTTTGACTCGCCGACGAGGCGAATGCACCACCCGGCTTATAGTCATCTGCTGACAAGGGTATAAAGCCATCTAATTCCTTAGTAAGCAACACCGCTCGTTGATCACCTTCGGTTTGCCAGTGTTCAAAAAAAACCGGTTCTAAGCTGGCAATACCCACCGTTTCAAAGTCACGGATACTGTTAAATTCTTTTAGCAAAGTCGGTAAGCCTTTAATGGGGTGCAACAGCGAACGGTAACAATGGTTTTCTTGTCGTTTCAAAAAAACACCGGCTGTGCCGCCTGCAGGCAATTTAAGTTCTATTCTACAAACCCCGCTCCAACCACCTCGCGCAGCATTGGGCGGCTCAAACCACTCAGCTTTTAACGCCCATAATTTTTCAGCGCTATCTAATTGATTGAAAACCAGTACATCTCGCCATTTATCAGCTATATAATGCATCATTCACCGCTTAATTCACTTATCAAATGTCTTCATACGAGCCATTATATCGGTATATTTTTCATGGTACGCGTCTAATTACCGACCCGCCCTACTGCAAGCCACTAGCCGGCAAGGGCCTAGGGGAACACGACAACTGGCACGGATTCAATAACGGCCAAATTATTTCCAAGGGCACAACCACCTGTATTAAGACTGAACTTTCACCGAGTGCTCACACGGTGTATTTCAAGCGCTATTCCTATTTAAAACATAAATGGCGATTCTTTCTACGCCGCAGTAAAGCCGCTACTGAACTGATTAACTATCAACGATTAAAGTCCATCAACATCCCCACCTTAGACGTGGTTGCCTTGTACGAGCAACGCACCCTAGGTCGCTTAAGCACTGCGTGTATCGTCACTAAAGAAATACCGGACACACAACAGTTAGATCATTTTTATACCCAACTGCTAGCGACTCATTCTGCTGACCAGCGCACAATTATTTTAAACAGCATCAAAAAGCAACTCTTCGCACAATTAAGAGCCGCCCACTCAGCAGGATTTTTTCATCTCGATTTGAAGTGGCGTAATGTTTTAATTCAACAAATAGGCGACCACTACACGCCCATTTGGATAGACTGCCCCCGCGGAGTACAACGACGTTACGCCAATTACTCGCTGAAAGTCGCCGACTTAAGCGGGCTTGCGCGCAAGGCAACGTCATTTTTTAGCCATCAACAGCTCTACCGCATGCTGTATGAATACCTAGGTGAAAAGGCTACTAAGCAGGAAGCGAGGCGATTGTTTTTTGCTATACGAGATCATTTGGCTAGACGCCCCCCCGACGATTTTTTCGACTAGGCTTTTATTAACTCAGCTATTGGCTCAGCCTTCTATTCAGCTAACCTTTTAGCGGTTTGGCTTTTAAAGCCATCGCTTTAGCCGCTACTTTTTGCCATAAACGTTTGTCACGCGATAAGGCTGCTCTTAGGTCAACATCGCTATAAGTGCGAATAAAACGATAAAAATCGCGTTGACTAAAGCCGATCTCCATACTCGAAAAGTACAAGGCGGCCAAGTCTTTTATAAGCCACCTTTTAGGCGTTTTTGCGCGCATTTGAACACGGTGTAAATCGATTAAGTACAGCGGCAGTTCGCTCACATCTGTTAAATTTTTCAAATCCCGTTCTTTTAATAAAAAATGACAAATGTAGAGATCCCGATGATTAATACCGTGCTGGTGCAGTTGTCGACTAATGCTTGCCACACGCTGTATCAGCCCACGTTTTAGCGCCAATGACGGTTTTTCAGTAGCCCAATTAGCACATAAATCTTCAAGGCTTATGGCTGGTTCGAGCGACTCCGTAATCACAAAAGAGGCCCGTTCTGCCGGATTATTTCCACGTTGCCCAAAAGCCGCCAAAGTCATGGTTTTTATGCCGAGCCGGGTTAATGCCTTAATCGCTTGATACTCATTGCTAGCACCTAAAACCGGTAAACGAGCCTGCAGCAGGTTTTTAATTATTTCTACCCAACCCACCCCATTATGAATTTTTGCAAAGTAATCCTTACCCTGTAAGGAGAACTTAAACGTTTTACGTCGCGCCACTTGGCGGTACATCTCGCCATCAAGTTGCATTAATTCATCAAAACTAGGTTCGCCACCCCAGTCTTTTTTAAAACTATCGACTACTTCAAACAGCATGTTTTTTCTCTCTCGCGACACGTTCAATCGCTTCAGCCGCCTTTTCGGGCATGCTGTATAAATCTTCGCTACTGGCGTAAGCGAGGGCGAGCTCTGACCAGATTTTTTTATCCTGTAACAACATATCAGCCAGGCTTACATTTAAGTTCTGCTGCTGAAAAGGCGAAGCGATTACACACCCCGCCATCGATTGCGTCACGTGTTTAGCGTAACCACAAATATCCGTCACCAACATCGGCAAGCCCGCTACCATTGCTTCTAAAATCACTGTTCCTGTATTTTCCTTACGCGCTGGGTGCAGTAATACATCAGCACCTAATAAGAAATCGGGCACATCACTGCGCCCACCCATAAAATGACACTGCTTCGCCACCCCCAGCTTTTTTGCTTGCCGTTTATAGGCCGCAAGATCATCTTCGCCCAACACCATTAAATGGGTTTTAGCCAATACTTCTTGCGGTAAAGAAGCTAAGGCAAGCATGCCTCGATCAACGCCTTTTGTTTTAAACCCAGTGCCCACCATCAATATCAATTGATCCTCTTCAGTTAAGCCATGCGCTTGGCGAAACGCCGCTCTTTTTTCGGCTGCATCATCTGGTCTACGTCGATCAGGATCAATACCCGGTGGCAGCAATAGCAACCGTTGTGGCGGCGTATCATAATGTTGTTGAAATAAACCCATTTGCGTATCTGAAATCATTAGGCACAGGGTCTCGGCCTTCGTTCCAAAAACAGAGGCTTCGGCCGCGGCATAAAAACGATAACGTGGATTTAATTGATGCGCGAAGCCGTTGTTTTTAAACCTATCGGCGTAACAAGGGTCAGCGGCGTAATACACGTCTAAATTTGGCATTTTGTTAAAGCCGATCAATGCGTCGTATCGTTCGTTTTGCACCCTGCTGGCTAATTGACGGTGAAAGTCAGCTACTTTTGCGTGATTGCTCCAGCCTTTGCAATCTATAATATGCACCTTATAATCGGCTTGTTCTGGCCCTTCCCATTGCATCACAAACACATCAACCGTGTGTCCTTTTGCTAGGCAAACATCAGCAATGCGCATAAAGTCACGCGCTAAACCACCAAAGGGAAAATACTTGTAGAGTGCAAAGGCAAGGCGCATGGCGTAACTGGCTGATTAATTAATGTTAACGAGAAATTATTTTACCCTTATTCTGTCAACCTATGGCTTAACTATGCGTTAAAATGTTCATTCGCCATGTAGAGCCGTCTAAACTGTGAAGAAAAAAAACAAGCCTAAAAAAACAGTCCCTTCAGATACTAATTTAGCCATTTACTTACGACTGCTAAAATACGTAGTACCGTATTGGAAACCGTTTGCCGTTAGCTTATTTGGTTTTTTAATTTTTGCCGCAACCCAACCCGCGCTGGCCGCTTTAATGGAATACTTGGTCGATTCCTTACAGGCCAAAGATCGCAGTGAAATTTACTGGGTACCCGTGGCAACTATCCTGATCGTTTTTTTTCGCGGCATCGGCTCATTCTTAGGCAGTTACTACATCGCTAAAGTCGCTAATAATGTCGTGCATACGCTGCGCTGCGCGATTTTTGATAAGTACACCACCCTACCCAATGGTTACTTCGACGATCAAAATACCGGCCATTTGCTTTCTCGCGTCACCTACAACGTGTCTCAAGTAACCTCAGCCGCCACCGATGCCATTAAAGTCGTCGTAAGGGAAGGCCTTACCGTCATCGGCTTACTCGCATACCTCATCTATATGAACTGGGCTTTATCACTCATTTTCTTGGCTATCGCCCCTATTATCGGTTTGCTGGTGAACTATGCAGGTAAACGATTTAAAGCCATCAGCAAACGCCTACAGGTTTCTATGGGCGACATTACCCATGTGTCATCCGAGTTAATCAACAACTACCGTGTCGTGCGTAGTTTTGGTGGTGAAGACTACGAAAAAAACCGCTTTAAACAAGCCAGTTTTTCCAATTTAAGGCAAGCGATGAAGATGGTGCAAACCGGCGCCATTAACACCCCTGTCCTACAACTGATTGTTGCCTCAGCACTGGCGCTAATGATCTACCTAGCCTTACTGCTGATGACCCAAGCGACGCCTGGCGAGTTTGTCGCTTACATTACGGCAGCAGGTCTAATGCCTAAGCCCATAAGACAACTGAGCGAAGTAAACGCCAATATCCAAAAAGGTATCGCCGGTGCAGAAAGCGTTTTTGAGGTGCTCGATCAAACGCCCGAACTAGATAATGGCGGCTATGAAGTAGACCGCGTCAAAGGCCATATTGAAATTAAAAACGTAAGCTTCAACTACCCAGGCACTAAAGAAGCTGTGCTTAAAAACATCAATATCGACATTAAACCCGGCATGATGGTGGCCTTGGTTGGTAAATCCGGCAGCGGTAAAACAACCCTAGCCAACTTAATCCCGCGTTTTTACCAACACCAACAAGGCGAGGTGTTGTTAGATGGTGTTGATGTTACAGATTACAGCCTAAAGAACCTAAGACAACACATCTCACTCGTCACCCAAAACGTAACCCTGTTTAACGATACCATCGCCAATAACATTGCCTACGGCGCATTAAAAGACACACCGTTGGACGACATTAAAAAAGCTGCCGAAGATGCCAACGCAAAAGAGTTTATTGAACAACTACCCAACGGCTGGGACACCATGGTGGGCGAAAACGGCGTTAAGCTATCCGGTGGGCAACGACAACGCTTGGCTATCGCCCGCGCATTATTAAAAAATGCACCTATTCTAATTTTTGACGAAGCGACTTCAGCCCTGGATACCGAATCCGAAAAACTCATCCAACAAGCGATGGAAACGGTTATGCATAAAAGCACCACCTTGGTTATTGCGCATAGGCTGTCGACTATTCAAAACGCTGATCTTATTTTAGTGATGGATAAAGGAAAAGTGATCGAACAAGGTACGCATCAAAGCCTCATAGCTAACAACGGGGCCTATAAAAAACTATTAACGAATCAAATAACGTAAATACCTTCATGAAAAAGAAACTCGTCTTTATTTTATCTAGCAATTACTCA
>JAGPVU010000110.1 GCA_018066825.1 Cycloclasticus sp. | reverse complement strand
CGTTTTTTAGTGTCGTCTTTTAACGTACCGTCTTGATTCCAGCCACGAATATCGTAATATTCGGGTAACATCTGATCGAGTTCACAGACGTGTCCTTTGGCGGGGCCTTCTTTAACGGGCTCGGTTAATAAGCGCGGCGGTAAGGTGTCATCAGCAGACGTAAAGCCAAGGCTATTGTTGTATTCGCGCTCTAAATTCCAAACGCGCTCACCAAGCAGCATTAAGCTCTCTCCGGTCCAGTCGCCTTCACAGGCAGCATCAATTTGCTCGGCAACTTCTTCAATTCCCTGGGCGAATGATGAGAAGGTACATATGCCGGCAGAGTCAAATACGCTGGTAGTGTCTTGAAAGGCCATTAATAATTCGGCTTTGCCTTCGGTCGCTAATGGGTCTGTTTTAAATGGTACGCCTGCAGTTTCTGAACCGTTGGTGTAGCCACGTACGTGACATGCGCCGCGATTAGAGGTGGCATAGCCTAAGCCCATGCCTTTTACAGCGCGGGCATCGTACGCTGGAAATTCTTGTCCTTTAACTACGATGGCTAAATCCGGGCGGCCATATTTTGTGCAAAAGCGTAACGAGCCTTCAGCTAGTTCGATACCAAAACCCTCGTGCTTGGCGAGTAGTTCAATGCATTCAACCATTGCCTCAGCATTACCAAATCGCAAGTCGATACCACCGGTGTTTTCTTTGGTTACTAGACCGAGTTCGAATAATTCCATAGCTGCCGCTATAGTTGCACCTGCAGTAATGGGATCCATGGCTTGTTCGTTACAAACAAAATTGGCATAGGTAACAGCATCCAAATCATCAACACCGGTATCAACACCCAGTGCCCAAGCTGCTTCGTATTCATTGCCGCCTGAATTGCCTTTGAAATGTTTGTGGATGTCTTCTCTATTTTTGATACTGAAATGTTCAGGGTCAATAGTCGAAATGCGCCCGCAAGAAATGGTACAGGCAAAGCAGCCGGCGTTACGGGTTAAATTGGGCTTGCCATCACTTTTTCTAGGCACGGCCATCGCCTCGCTTGATAATTTAGAGGCATTTGGAAAGGTGCTGTCTTGCCAGTTTCTAGCCGGTAATGCACCGACTTCGTTCATATGATTCATCATTACGTTGGTGCCAAGGGCGCTTAACCCTTGCACCATTTCATTGTTAGCAATGATGTCTTTGGCTTTTTGAGTCGCCACAAAAAATCGTTTAGGGTCTTTGATGTTACCGACACCTTTAGTGCCACGGAGAGTCACCGCCTTCACATTTTTTGAGCCCATAACAGTACCGACACCAGATCGTCCGGCAGCTCGATGCAAGTCGTTAACAATAGCAGAATAGAGGTTGCCACGTTCGCCAGGGATCCCAATGGCAGCAATTCGAAGCTGAGGGTCTTGATGCTTATGGTGTAACCATTCATCAGCTTCCCAAACTGATTTGCCCCAAATTTCATCAGCGGGGAGGATTTTGCATTCGTCGTTAACGATACTGATATAGACAGGCGAGCTAGCTTTGCCTTCAAGGATAATCATATCCCAACCGGCGCATTTCATTTCGTTACCAAAAAAACCGCCAGAATTTGAGCACGCTAAAGCCTTGGTTAGTGGACTGATCGTAACGCAAGAGTAGCGACCGCCGGTTGAAGCCATAGTGCCAGTTAGTGGTCCGGTTACCATGTACAAGGTGTTTTCAGGCGATAAAGGATCTGTTTTAGGGTCGACTTCTTCAGATAAGTATTTAGTCCCTAGACCGCGCTGCCCAAGGTACAGGTGAGCCCACTCCATGTTTAGAGGTTCAGGCGTTGCTGTGCGGTCAGTTAGATTTATACGTAGAACGTTTCCTGTCCAACTCATAATCGAATCCTCTTAAAAATAGTGTAATTGGCTCATCATAATAATAGTGATATGTAAAAAAAACAATAGATTTGTAGGGATGAGAAAAGTATCACCACTATAAGCATATGCTTACAGTAAATGAAAGCATTGATGATGTTGCAATTATGAATGAGTGCCTATACTTCCCATGTCGCCAAATTATTCAAGAAGGATCTTGATAGACAAGGATTGTATTTAACACGGATTGTACCCAAATATAAGGAGATGCTAGGGACAGCATCATCAATAGGGATATTGAATAGGGAATACATATTAGCCAGCCAAGCTAGGCGACCATTGAACCGACGGAGCTCGCTCCGTCGGTTTTTTTTATGTTTATTTGCGGGTTAAGATTTAGGGCCGCGAGATTGTCTTTTACGCTCATTTTCAGTTAATAGTTTCTTTCTTAAGCGAATGTGGTTAGGCGTTACTTCAACTAACTCGTCTTCTTCGATAAATTCAAGCGCCTGTTCCAGTGTCATCACGATATGTGGCGATAGCGTAAGCGCTTCATCGGTGCCAGAGGCGCGAACGTTGGTCAGTTGCTTGCCTTTAGTTGGGTTGACCACCAAGTCATTCCCGCGAGAATGAATGCCAACGATCTGCCCTTCGTAGACCTCTTCAGCGTGACCTAAGAAAAGTCTGCCTCGTTCTTGCAGGTTGAAGAGTCCAAAGGCGAGTGTTTTTCCTTTAACCATGGAAACCAGAACACCGTTTTGACGGGAGGTGATTTCCCCCACTTTTACTTCGCCATAATGATCAAAAATACTGGTCATGATCCCTGAGCCAGACGTCAAGGTTAAAAAGTGACCACGAAAACCAATCAATCCGCGTGAAGGCGTAATGAATTCTAAACGAATGCGACCTTTACCATCCGGTTCCATATTGGTCAGTTCGGCTTTTCGTAAACCCATTTCTTCCATAATAGAGCCTTGGTGCTGATCTTCGATGTCGATCACCACCTGCTCGAATGGTTCCTGCTTTTTGCCGTCGATTTCTTTTTGGATCACTTCGGGGCGTGCAACGCCAATTTCAAAGCCTTCACGGCGCATAGTCTCAATCAGCACTGAGAGGTGAAGTTCGCCACGGCCCGATACGATAAACTTATCTGGCGTTTCGCCTGGCTGAACACGGAGTGCGACGTTGTGAATAAGCTCTTGATCCAAGCGGTCTTTAATGTTGCGCGAGGTGACATATTTGCCATCTTGTCCTGCAAAAGGTGAGTTGTTAACAGAGAACGTCATGCTTACAGTGGGTTCGTCTACGGACAAAGCAGGTAATATTTCGACGTGATCGGGGTGGCATAAGGTGTCTGAAATACCTAGGCCATCGATACCATTGATGCACACGATATCACCAGCGAATGCCTCGTCAACGTCTATGCGGTCAAGGCCTAAATGGCCTTTCACGTTAAGCACTTTGCCTTTGCGTTGGACATTTTCGCGATCGACGATAGTCACCGTTTGACCAGGTTTTAAGCTGCCTCGGGTGATACGACCCACACCGATTACGCCAACATAACTATCGTAGGCCAGTGATGAAATTTGCATTTGAAATGGGCCGTTAACATCTACCTCAGGGGCTGGCACGGATTTTTCAATAATCTCGAATAAGGGCGTCATATCGTCGGCGAGCTGGTCGGCTTCTGGTCCGGCAACGCCATTAATCGCTGACGCGTAAATAACCGGAAAATCAAGTTGTTCATCGGTTGCGCCGAGCTTGTCGAATAGGTCAAACACTTGGTCAACGACCCAGTCAGGGCGCGAGCCTGGACGATCAACCTTATTGATCACAACAATCGGCTTAAGGCCTTGTTCAAAGGCCTTTGATGTCACAAAGCGAGTTTGTGGCATCGGCCCGTCAACGGCATCTACGAGCAATAATACGCAATCGACCATTGATAATACGCGTTCAACTTCACCACCAAAATCGGCGTGACCCGGGGTGTCGACGATATTGATATGTAAGCCGTTCCACTCGATAGCGGTATTTTTTGCCAGAATGGTGATGCCGCGTTCTTTTTCTTGGTCGTTCGAGTCCATGATGCGTTCGGTACCCTGGCTCTTGCGATCAAGCGTGCCCGATTGCTCGAGTAATTTATCAACGAGGGTGGTTTTGCCGTGGTCAACGTGGGCAATGATGGCAATATTACGAAGATTTTGTTTCACAGGTGTGTATTCCTATTGGTTGGAGGGTGGCGTAAGCCAAAAGTATCAGTATAAGTTGAGTTGGGTTTAGCTTTGTTCCCAAGGTAGGCCATGGAAACGCCAGCCACCTATATTACCACGATGGTTGTTGTGGTCTTTATCGCCTTCAAAACCCTCATCCATATTGTATAAAGATTTGTAACCGGCTTCTGCCAGTAACTCTGCGGCAGCCATGGAGCGGGCCCCACTACGACACATTAAGATGATAGGCGTTGTTGTATCGGCTACATGACTTGCTACTTTTTCAATAAAATCGGGAAAAGCTAGCCATTCAGGCGGTCTTTTAAGAGGAACGTGTATAGCGCCTATGGGGTGACCGATAAACGAGTACTCAATACTTGTACGCGTATCAATAAGCTGAGTGCTTGAATCGCCTTGAAGAATCTCATGTGCCTGTGTCGGCGAGATGCTTTTTATAGTAGACATAACCATTCCAAAATTGTGTTAGCTGTATATTATACAACGATTATTATTGACTAGGTTGAAATGAGCGTTATGGTTTTTGTGCGACTAGCATGGCCTCATTTCTGAGCCCGAGCTGGGTGTTGCCAATATTGCCGTCTTCACGATAAATGACCGTGATCAATTCTGAGAACAGACTTAACAGCTCGTTTCGTCGTAATAAAAAACGGGGGTTACTCGGTCCGCTAGCATGCGACTTAGCCAAGGTAAATGTTTGGTAAAAAATAAGGCCTTGAGGTTTTAAAGCGCTGATCAGTTTCGGCACGATTTGTCGGTCTAAAAAACGGGATACGACGATGACGTCATAGTGGTTATTTGCAAGTTTGGCTTGAGCGACATCGGTAACTTCGGCATTAATTTGAGTTAAGTGACTTGTTTCTTTCTTAATTTTCTCAATAGCGACCGACGAAATATCCCAGGCATCTACGCAAAGTCCGTGTTGGGCAAGCAAAAAAGCATTGCCGCCAAGGCCGCAAGCGAGATCAAGCGCTAAGCCCGTTGTTGGTAAAAGATGGGTGTATTGAGATAAAACAGTCGCGGGTTCGGGGTCGTTACCTTCTCGTTGGCGATAAATGGCATCCCATTTTTGGCCTAAATCATCCATTTAGTCACGCCAAAACATAGGTGTAAACAAAATAAGTAGAGTGAATATTTCTAAACGGCCTAGCAACATGGCAAAGCAGGAGATCCATTTGCCACTGTCTGAAAGGGTGGCAAAGTTATTGTTGACGTCACCTAAGCCGGGGCCTAGGTTATTGATTGTTGCAGCAACCGCGGAAAAGGCGCTCACTTGATCTAGGCCGGTTGCCATCATCAGCATCATGAGTACACCAAAAGACAATATATAAGCGGCAAAAAACCCCCATACTGCTTGAAGTACAGGGCGTGCGACTACGTGACGGTCTAATTTTACTGGCATATTTGCGTGCGGATGTATGAGATGGGTTGCTTCTTTGCTTAACTGTTTAAACATGATTAGCACCCGGATTACTTTCATACCGCCCGCGGTGGAGCCAGCGCAACCGCCGTAAAAACTAACAAAAATCAATAATACAGGGATGAAAGATGGCCACAGGGAATAATTGGCCGTGGTGAAGCCAGAGGTGGTTGCAAAGGAAACGACTTGGAATAAGGTGTGTTCGATAGACGCGCTGATACCGCCATAAGAACTATAAGCAAGCAATACGATAAGTACAATCAGTGCGTGGGATGCGAGAGTGAAAAAGTAGGCTTTAAATTCACTGTTGCCAGTATACAGCTTGGGATTAAGTGAGTGAGCGGCTTTAAAATGTAAAGCAAAGTTGATGCCGGCAATAAACATAAAACTTATGCATATGTAATTCAAAGCGGAGCTGTTAAAGAAAGCAAAATTCGCATCGTGAGTTGAAAAGCCGCCGATAGATACGGTGCTAAAACTGTGACTAATGGCGTCAAAAAAGGTCATGCCACCCGCCCAATAGGCGAGTGTGCAGGCAACAGTCAAACCAAGGTATATTTCCCACAAAGCCTTTGCTGTTTCGGTTATTCGGGGGGTCAGCTTGGCGTCTTTCACTGGGCCCGGGGCTTCTGCTTTGTATAACTGCATGCCGCCGATGCCCAACATGGGAAGGATGGCCACAGCGAGAACGATAATGCCCATACCACCAAGCCATTGTAATTGCTGGCGGTAGAAAAGAATGGATTTAGGCAATGTATCTAGCCCAGTCATCACTGTTGCGCCAGTGGTCGTCAAGCCAGAGATTGATTCAAAAATGGCGTCGGTCAGTGAGAGTGAATGTAGAGACGTGACGTAAAAAGGAATGGCACCAGATAAGCCGAGGCTGAGCCAAAAAAGTGCCGCGATAATAAATCCATCGCGCGTTCTGAGCTCGTCCTTGGCATTTTTGGCGCTAAGCCAAAGCAAAAAACCGGTAAAAAAAATGGCTAAAAAGCCGATGACAAAGGGTTGGTGATTTTGTTCGTTGTAAATAAATGACACCGCTATCGGTGGCAGCATGGTAATGCTAAAGAGGCATAATAAGAGGCCAGATATTCGCCTGATGACATTGTAGTGCATGGTTAATTAATGAGTCGGCTAAGTAAGGATTTAGGCAGTTGGAAAAGCGCTTCTACTTGGTGAATTAATGACTTATCCGACACAAAGAAAATAATATGATCACCTTCTTGGATAACGAGTTCTGATTTGGTTGGGACCGAAACTTGATCGCGTACTAAGCCAATAATGATGGTGCCTTGTGGCAGTTTGACGTCGCCAATTTTTTTGCCGGCAAGGGCGGATTTTCCTGTGCCACTTGGCACAGTAGCCTCAAGCGCCTCAGCTTTACCGCGCAGCAATGAATGAACGCTTGAAATATCGCCACGCCTAACTTGGGCGAGAATTTTGCCAATGGTCGTATGTTGTGGGTAGATTGCATTATCGATTGAACCATTATCAACCATGCTCATATAGGCGCTTCTGTCGACTAGACTCATCACCACGCGAGCGCCCAAACTTTTAGCTAACATTGAGCATAAAATGTTGGTTTCATCATCACTGGTAACGGTGCAGAAAACGTCTGTTCTATCGATATTTTCGTCTAATAAAAAAGCCTCATCGGTAGCGTCGCCTGTGAGCACAATAGTATGATTGAGTTGTTCTGATAACTGATGCGATCGTTTGCTGCTGGTGGTGATAATTTTAACTTGCATGGTGTTTTCGAGCGCCTTGGCAAGGCCCAAACCAATGCGTCCGCCGCCTGAAATGATTAAACGTTTATAGGCTTTGTTTTGGTTAAATAAAATACTGAGTACTTTTTGAATATCGCCAGACGGGGCAATAAAAAAAAGTCGATCCCCACTTTCAATGATGGTTCGATAGTTTGGAAAGATAACCTCGCCGTTTCGATAGATACTGCATACTCGAGCATACAGGCCTTGTAAGGCTTGAGTCATATCACTGATCGATTGACCAATCAACGAGTTATTGGGGTGGCACTTTGTTTCAACCAAGCTGAGGGTGTCGTTTGCAAAAGATAAAACCTGTTGCGAACCGGGGTGCAAAATAAGGTTTTTAATGAAATTAACAATTTCATTCTCTGGGTTAATGATAACGTCGATCGGTATGGCGTCTTTATGGAAAAGCTTGTCTTGCGCGTCCAGAAAAGACTGCGCCCTGACGCGCGCAATTTTTTGTGGCACATTGAATAAATAATGTGCAACTTGGCAGGCCATCATGTTGGTTTCATCGCTGTCTGTAACGGCGATGATAATGTCGGCGTGTTTAATACCCGCACTTTCCAGTACGTCAGGGTGGGATACATTGCCGCATATTGCCGATACGTCTAAACGTTCGCAAGCGGCATCAATGGTTTCTTGGTTATTATCGATCAGTGTAATATCGATATCTTCATTGGCTAAATTGCTAGCGACAGTAAAGCCGACTCGGCCGGCTCCTAAAATAATTATTCTCATTAAATAAACGTACGGATTGGTTTACCGTTTGCCTCTAAACTCAATGCCCAGCGCGTGCAGTTTGCGGTACAAATGGGTCCGTTCGACGCCAGCGGTGTCTGCCAACTTAGTGACGCTGCCATCGTGCTGATCGAGGTGGTAGTCGAGGTAGGCTTTTTCAAATTGAGCTCTGGCATCTTTGAGGGGTAAGTCATAAAAGACCGGTATATCGTTTGATGTAATGACGGATCTGGCCGATTCCCCAAGGGTTGTTCTCACTTCGGTTAAACCAATTTCGTCCCCAATGCCTAAAATTAACAGGCGTTGCACTACGTTTCTTAGTTCTCGTATGTTTCCGAGCCACGCATAATCGCTTAAAAATTGCTGTGCCGCAACAGTAAATTTACGTTTTGGTAAATTTTCTCGTTTAATATAGTGTTGAAGATAAAAGTTTAGAAGCAAGGGTATGTCGTCTTTTCTTTCTCTAAGTGGGGGTAAATGCAAGCAGGCCACATTAAGTAAGTAGTAGAGGTCTTGCCTAAACTGGCCTTGTTGCACGGCTTCTTCAAGGTCTTGACGGGTTGAGGCAATGACGCGCACGTCGGCTTTTACCTCTTCACTACCGCCAACGCGTTGAAATGACCGAGACTCTAAAGCGCTCAAGAGCCGATGTTGGACCTCGTTATCCATGTCGCCAATTTCGTCGATGAACAAGGTGCCGTGGTTGGCCTTTTCTAATAAGCCGTAATGAATGGAGTCGCCTTCCTCGCGGCCAAAAAATTCTTCTAAGGCGTTACTCGACGTGATAACGCCAGTATTGAGTTCAATAAAAGGGCCTTGTTTCCTTGTGCTGTGTTCATGGATGTACCTAGCTAGCGTTTCTTTACCGCTACCGGGTTCGCCGGTCAGCAAGACGCGTGTATCATGTTGGCCCAGTCGGCGTGCTTGTTCAAGTAGCTGCTTGATAGCTTGGCTGCCGCCAAGGGGCTCTTGTACGGTATTAGAAAACTGCCTCAAGTCGATGTTTTCTTGTTTGAGTTTCTCGGTTTCTAAGGCGCGTTCAACGGTTAATAACAGTTTGGCGATTGAAAGCGGTTTTTCAAGGAAGTCGTAAGCGCCTAGTCGAGTTGCTTCAACCGCTGTTTCAACTGTTCCGTGCCCAGACATCATGATAACCGGGCATGATAGATCGCCCGTTGTCGACCACTCTTTTAATAGGGTGACGCCATCGGTGTCGGGCATCCAAATATCTAATAAAATCAAGTCGTGCCGGCATTCGTGGCGCGCTTTTTGAGCGCCAGCGGCATTTTCAGCTGTGGATACCTCGTATCCCTCGTCTTCTAAAATATCGCGGATCAGGCTGCGGATATCAGGTTCGTCATCGATAACAAGAATGTGAGATTGGTTCATGCGATGTGTCCGTAAATCGGTTAATGTTACTCGCTTATTACAGGGAGATGAATAATGAATTTGGCGCCTTGAGGCTGCATCGGCATAACAAGGATGGTTCCACCGTGTTCTTCAATGATTTTCTTAACGATAGCCAGGCCAAGCCCTGTACCTTTCACCTTCGATGTGACGTAAGGCTCGAAGATATGTTCAATCTTTGAATTATCTACCCCTGGACCGTTATCGGCAATAGCTATTTCTACTGAGTTGTTGTCTTGTAGGTACGCCGCAGAGATATTAATCTGCCCATCTTTTGTGTCGATGATGGCTTCTTGTGCGTTTTTAATTAGGTTGATGAATACCTGCCTTAAGCGAATGGGGTCAGCGTAAAGTGTGGGCAAGGGCTCTTTAATGTCGACAACCAGACGTTTGATTTGGGCATGATAAAGGGTGGTTACTTGTTCAAGTAAGTGTTCCATTTTGATAATTTGTGGTTTTGACTGAGGCGGCCGGGCAAAGTCAGAAAAGTCATTGACCATGCTTTTCATTGCACTGACTTGTTGAACAATGGTATCGGTCGACTTTTTTAATACCTGTTCGGCGTCACTGTCTAATAAGCCATGCAGTTTGCGCTGTAGTCGCTCAGCGGACAACTGTATGGGTGTTAGCGGGTTTTTAATTTCGTGAGCAAGTCGTTGCGCGACTTCGCTCCAGGCGGCATTTCGTTGAGATTGAATGATAGGGGTTACATCGTCAAAGATTAAAACATAACCAGACAAGCTTTTGTCTGCGGCAAACAAGGCGGTGCCTTTTAATAGCAGGGTCTTTTTTTGATGGTTTATGGTTAATAAAAACTCGTGTTGCCATTCTTTGGTGTCGGTAGAAAACTTTTCTAGTAAAAGAGAGGAAAAAGAGTCAAGGGCTGGGAACTTTTCAGCGATTTCTTCTAATGAATACTCGATACAAGCGGAAAGATAGTGTTCAAGAATTTGGTCTGCACCTTGATTGGTCATTTTTAGTCGAAGCGACAGGTCGAAGCCCAAAACCCCGTTGGATAAGTGACTGAGAATAGTTTCAAGGTAGGCATGTTGGTTTTCGGCTTCTTGTTGAGCTTTATTGGCTTCGCCCCGTGCGTTAGAGATGCGTGAGGTCATGTCGTTGAATGATTCAACCAAAAAACCAAGCTCGTCACGTCTGCCGGTGGTTAATTTCTTTTCATAATCGCCAGCGGCTACGGCTTGAGTGCCTTTGACAAGCTGACGAATCGGAGCGACTAATTCGCGGGCAAAAATAAACGCGGCCCAACTGGCGGCTAACAAGCTAAAGACCAAAACCAGCGATAAGGTTAGGGTAAAGCTAAATTTTAAAGATTCTCTAAGGTAGTTAAATTCTTGGTAGGCCGTGTAGGCGTTTTCTACTGAGCTGGCTAGTGCGCTGAGGTCTCTCGGAAGGGTGTAAATTGCTTGCAGGTAGCGTTGTGGATTAGAGTTTTTAATTTCGACTAAGGTGCGCACGATTAGATCGTCATAGTCGTTTGGCTCGATGCCCATGTATTCGCCACTTTGCCGAACCAATAAGAGCACTGCGTCATCAGGCGTATTAGGAATAAGAACGTTCGGGTCGAAATTGGTGGTGGCGATAATGCGGCCCTGTTTTGAAAAGGCGGTTAACTCTTTGGCGCTGGTCTTCTCGCGCAATGTCGCAAGGGTTAGTGATAAAAACATATCTGACTCGTTTTCTAGAGCTTCGGAAAGTTGCCGGGTTTCTTTCATTAACGAACGGTTTCTGTTGTCGAGGGATCGTTGGCTGAGGGTTAGCGAACTTTCCATTGCGTCGTCAATTTGAGCGTCGAACCAGCTGTCGACACTTTGATGCAATAATTGGCTAGAAAAATAAAACACTACACTGGTCGGAACCACTGAAATGGCAAAAAACAACAGGACAATCCGCAAAGTAATTCGGGACCCCACGGCCTGCTGTTTAAATTGAAGCCATAACCCGTAGATATTGCTAATCAGTAAGCCAAATAGAAAAATCGTACCGATGACATTTAACAGGATAAGGGAGGAGAATAACTCGTTAAACTGCGATGACGACTGCGTCGCATGGCTCATCAAGTATAAGCTGAACAGCAAAAGGAGGAGAACCCCCGCAGGTAGCAGATAGATCCGTTTTATTATCTTTTTGGTGTCCATCGATACGTGTCGCTACGTAAGTACCACCCCGGCGTTATATACGCCATCGGTCGCATGGGTAAAGGTAGTGCCTCAATATTAAGGTAGGCCTTTAAAGAGACGTCCGTGTTTGGCTTATAGGTTGTGGTTAAGGCGTGAAGGGGGATTTCATTAAGCGTTCCAAGCGCATGCAAGGCGGGTTCTAGACGTGAAAAACTATGTCTGGCATTGTTTTTCACGTCTAGAACCTGATAGGTTTCGGCTAGGGTGTGGTACTTGATTTGATAGACCAAGCTGATATTCGCATGATACCTATCCCATAGCCAGCGCCTTGGTTCAAGAATTGACAACTCGACGTTGAAGGTTAAGGTAATGCCGTTATTCAGTGCTTTAATGGCGTCGTCGCTGAGCGAGTAATTAATGCTCGCATTGAGTAAATGGGTTTGATCTTGTAGGGTTAGCGTGGCCGCTTTTACCGTAATGCTTGCTGGCTCAGTGGCGATACTGAGGGTGGAAAAAAGCAGCATTAAAGTTAAAAGATAAGCTCTTTTGTCGTGATGAAGCCCGTGTAATTTTAAACTTTGCTTAGGCATGCGTAATAAAACCCATCCATCTGGTTTTCACCGGGTAATATTTGCCGGCCGTGTTCGCACGGTCGTCCCCAAGGCGCTTCAATCTTTATCGCTTTTGCATCCGAGTGTTTAGCCATAAAGCTTGCTATTTGCCGACTGTTTTCAGCCTTTAATATAGAGCAGGTAGCGTATAAAAGCACCCCCTTTTTGTCTAACAACGGCCAAATGGCCTCTAATAATTTTTGTTGTAGCTCAACCAGTTTAGAGATATCGGTTTGTTTACGAAGCAGCTTAATGTCAGGGTGCCGTCGTATAACCCCAGTGGCAGAACAGGGGGCGTCGAGCAAAATACGCTGAAAAAGCTGGCCGTCGAACCATGTGTCAGGTGCTAGGCCGTCGGCGGTTATAACGTTAGCGTTTAGCTGCAAACGTTGTAAGTTTTCTTTAACGCGATGATTGCGCTGCTCATCAATATCAATGGTGACAACAGAAATAGACTGCCCCATAATTTCTAATAAATGGGCTGTTTTTCCACCTGGCGCTGCGCAGACGTCCAGAACGCGATCACCGGGCTTTGCATTGAGAAGGGGGGCAGCTAATTGCGCGGCAATGTCTTGTACTGAGCAAGCGCCTTGCCAAAATGCAGGCAATTGATCGACGTTAACAGCGCTGTGAAGGGTTAAGCCGGTGGTGCCAAAAGGGTCAATCTCAGCTTGAACGCCGTCTATTTGTAACAGTCGAAGATACTCATCACGCGCGCCGTGGTTTTGGTTAACCCTGAGTGACATAGGTGGGTACTGGTTATTAGCCTGCAAAATAGGTTCAAGATCGCGGCCCCAATCCTTTTCTAATTGATCAACTAACCATGGTGGGTGAGAGAAGCGTTGCCCGGGGCTGCTGTCCACCGTATTTTCTATACCTTCCCTGCGGCGTAAAAAGTTCCGTAACACGCCGTTTAACACCCCTTTAGCCCAGCTTTTTTTTCCTTTATGACATAGGCTTACAGTTTCTGAGACGGCGGCGTGATCGGGCGTGCTTAAGTAAATAATCTGGTACAGGCCCAGTAAAGCAAGCACTTTGATATCGAGGTCTTTAGGTTTAAATGCTTTTTTAAGTAGCGCTGCAAGCACCGCTTCTAAACGCACATACCAACGCAAGGTGCCATAGCACAGTTCGCGGCAAAAAGCGGCTTCCCTAGGGTCTAAGGTATCACTCAAAGAGAGTGCGTCGGTAAGTGACTTGCCGTCTCGAACAACGCTGCAGATGACGCTGACGGCGACCTCTCTAGCAGAGCTTGGCGGGGGGGTATTATTCGATGTCATTGTTAACCAAGGATGAGGTTGTCGAGCGAGTGAGCTATCAGATAGTCAGCGGCTTTCATGCGACGTTTATTGGCGGCTTGTAGCTCAGTGACTTCAAGGTAGGAGTCCTGACAAGCAACCAATATGCGGCGTTGATCAACGTTTACCCGGCCGGGTGCCTCATGGTCATTTTTTTCGGCCATCTTAGCGTGCCAAATTCGCAACGACTCGTCACCCATTAAGGTGTGTGCCACAGGCCAAGGGTTATAGCTCCGGATTGCTTTTAGCACGTCTAAAGCGGGTTGATTCCAGTCGATGATGGCTTCTTTTTTGTTTAGTTTGTGGGCATAGCTGACGCCAAGCGAAGGTTGGGGGGTAGGTTTTAAACGTTGCTGTTCAATATCGGGCAATAATGCCATAAGTGCCTCGGCGCCCAATGTAGACAGCTGATCGTGTAGTGTGGCAGAGGTGTCATCCGCTTGTATGGTGTATCGAGAAGCGGCTAGCATATCACCGGTATCTAAGCCTTTGTCCATTTGCATCAGGGTGACACCCGTTTCTTTATCGCCAGCCAAGATGGCACGTTGTATAGGTGCGGCACCTCGCCAACGGGGTAATAATGAGGCGTGAATATTGATGCAGCCGTAACGGGGTATGTTTAACACCTCAGGCGGTAATATAACCCCATAGGCGACGACGATCATCAAATCGGCCTGGTAGCCACTTAAGGTGTCTCGTATTTGTGCCTCGTTAAAATTAAGCGGTTGCTCAACTTGAAGGTTGTGGCTTAAGGCGTACTGCTTAATCGGGCTTGACTGTAATTTCCTACCCCTACCGGCAGGCCGGTCAGGCTGTGTATAAATGGCGCAGACGTGATGGTCGCTTTGCAATAGCGCGTTGAGCGTAGGGAGGGAAAAGTCAGGCGTACCTGCGAAAACAATGTTCATAAGGGGTGATTGCCAAATCGCTTATTATAGCGTGGAAGCAGGGTGAGATTTGCGATTAGCCGACTCTTTTTCTTGGCGCTCAAGCTTGTTGCGAATTCTGTTGCGTTTTAATGGTGACAGATAATCAACAAATAGTTTGCCGTCTAAGTGGTCAATTTCGTGTTGAATGCAAACAGCGAGTAGTCCATCGGTGGTGAGTTCAAACGGCTCGCCTTGTTTGTCCAGCGCCTTCACCGTAATGTTTTCAGCGCGTTCCACATTTTCGTAAAATCCCGGCACAGACAGGCAGCCTTCTTGCATAACCTCGACCCCTTCTTTGTGCGTAATAAGTGGGTTAATAAAACATAAGGGTTGGTTTTTTTCTTCGGACACGTCGATAACCATTAGGCGCTTATGAAAATTAACCTGTGAGGCCGCTAAGCCAATACCTGGCGCAGCATACATGGTGTCAAACATGTCAGCAATCATCAAACGAAGATCGTCGTCAACGGTTTGTATGTCGCTTGCTTTGGTGCGCAAACGTTTGTCGGGAAAGCAAAGAATGTCGAGTAAGGCCATATTATTTGTGTGAAATGTGCGTTTCTGCTCAATTGTATCAAGGGATTCTAACTAATTTAGGTTAAACTTTGAATAGTGAATTTTTTACGATAAACTTAGATGCACTATTTTTGCCAATAAAAAGGAAGATCATGGCTATGAAAAAACTGTTAGGGGTCTGGCTTGGCGTATTGTTTTGCTTCAATGTGTTAGCGGATGACCTTGCTTTAAATCCTACTCACCCTGACCGTTACGTGGTGGTTAAAGGCGATACCTTGTGGGATATTTCGGCCCGCTTTCTAGCCTCGCCATGGCGCTGGCCAGATATATGGCAAGCGAATGAACAAATTGCTAACCCTCATTTAATTTACCCGGGCGATATTCTTGAGCTTTCATTTATTGACGGTCAGCCTCGTCTAACGTTAAGTCGAGGTAATGGCAAGTTATCACCGAGCATCCGTCGTTCTAGTTTAGATCAAGCGATTCCAACGATACCTGTTGACGCGATTGCGGCGTTCTTAAATAAGCCCAGAGTAATGACTGAGGAAGAGTATAATGCCGCGCCCTACATAGTAGCGTTTGACGATGAGCATATTTTAGGTAGCCCCGGCAATAAGGCGTATGTGCGCGCATTACGGGACAAGGCGCAGGAAGGTTATAGCGTGGTTCGTCAAGGTGAAGAGTACAAGGACGGTGTTAGTGGCGAGGCGCTAGGTTTTGAATCGGTTTTTATTGCAGAATCGACTGTGTTGTCTACAGGTGATCCCGCTGCAGTGATGTTGTCAAAAACAACCCGCGAGGTTCGTAAAGGCGACCGTTTATTGCCTGCCACTGAAGGACCAATTGTACAAAATTACTTCCCTCATGCGCCAAAGAAAGATATTAAGGGAACCATTATTGGTGTAGTAGATGGCGTAACCCAAATCGGTAAATTGGATATCGTGGTTATTGACAGAGGTGCGCGGGATGGGGTTGAGGTGGGTCATGTGTTGCAGATCGATCAAGCAGGTGAAACGGTACGAGACGTTGTTGCAGGTGCAAGCGCTGAGGTAACCTTGCCAGATGAAAAAGCCGGTGTATTAATGGTGTTTCGTACCTTTGAGCGTCTCAGTTACGGCATAGTTATGCAAAGTAAACGTGTGATGCACCGCTTAGACGTGGTCCACACTCCTTAATTTGAGCCAAACCGAACAGCCTGATGAAGGAATCCCTTCGTCAGGCTTTGTTGCAAATGAGCAGCGCCATTGGCTTACCTTGTGGCGAGTTAAAGGGGTTGGTGCAAAAAACTTTATCAGTTTACTTGATGTATTTTCTCATCCAAAACGGGTCTTAGCGGCGTCATTAAGTGAGTTAAAGAACGCTGGGGTGTCTGCCGAGTTAGCTGGGCGCATTCAAAGAATCGACCCGAGTGAAGCCGACGCCGATATTAAGTGGCTGGAGAATGATGATTGTCACCTCATGTGCTGGCATGATGACGACTACCCTGGCTTGCTGAAAGAGATACACGACCCGCCGCCGGTCTTGTTTATTCGTGGCGACCGGTCTTTATTGTCTTCACTACAAATAGCTATTGTCGGCACAAGGAATCCCTCTGCACTGGGGTTAAAAACGACCCGCGCATTTGCCAATAGTTTTACGGCAATGGGTTTAACGGTTACCAGTGGCCTCGCGCTTGGAATAGACCAAGCGGCGCACCAAGGTGCCATCGATATTAGTGGAAAAACAATTGCTGTGGCAGCTACCGGTTTAGATAGGGTGTACCCGGCTAGTAATAGGGGTTTGGCTGAAAAAATTATAGTAACAGGCGCGCTGGTATCCGAATTCCCAATAGAAACTCACCCGCAAGCGGGTTATTTTCCACGCCGAAATCGGATTATCAGTGGATTAAGTCTGGGTGTGTTGGTCGTAGAGGCCACGATAAAGAGTGGAACCCTAGTCACTGCTCGGCACGCAATAGAGCAAGGTCGTGAAGTGTTTGCGATGCCAGGTTCAATACACAATCCGCAGGCGAAGGGGTGTCATTATTTAATACGCCAAGGTGCAAAACTAGTTGAAACAGCAGAGGATGTGCTCGAGGACTTAGGGGCGCTTTCTTTGGCAGCGACGTCTAAACCGCTGGTGATGAACGAGCAGGTGTCAGCAAAGACGTGTTCGTTAGGCGATGATTATTTCAAGTTACTTGAAAAAATTGCCTTTGCCCCCACCTCGGTAGATGATCTAATAGAGGCAACTAATTTTACAGCGGAAGAGATTTCGTCTATGTTGTTAGTGTTGGAGTTAGAAGGTTTAGTATTATCATCACCTGGTGGGTTTTTCTGTCGGTGTTAAATCGACTCAGTAAGAGATTAATTTGGAAGAAATGAAAGAAACTATTTTTGACGTACTCGTGTATCTATTCGAGCACTATATTGACGTGGGTGACGATCAGGTGATTGAACAAGGTAAATTAAAAACCGAGTTATTAGAAGCTGGGTTTACCGATAGTTACGTCGATCGTGCCTTCGATTGGATGGAAGAATTAAGTAATCAGCCGACGATGGCCGCTGAAAATTCGATTGGACAACGATCAATTAGAATTCATTCACCAGAAGAACAGCAACGATTTGATGTTGACGCGCAAGGGTTCTTATTGTTTTTAGAGCAAGCTGGCATTATCGATGCGACCCGCCGCGAATTGATTATTGATAGGGCTATGGCTCTTGGCGACACAACGTTGACAGTTGATCACATTAAATGGGTTGCGTTGATGGTTTTGTTTAGCCAGTCTGGTATGGAAGGCCACTACTCGCAGATGGAAGATTTGGTCTACGGCGATATTCCATTCGAACTCCACTGAGTAGCTTATGTCTAATTTAGTTATTGTTGAATCGCCTGCGAAGGCCAAAACCATTGAAAAATATTTAGGTAAGGGGTTTCAAGTACTCGCCTCTTATGGCCATGTGCGTGACTTGGTGCCAAAAGAAGGCGCAGTCGATACCGATAACGACTTTGCAATGAAATATGCATTAGTTGAGCGCAATCAGCGACACGTTCAAGCGATTACCAAGGCAATGAAAAAAGCTGACGCTCTTTACCTCGCAACCGATCCAGATCGTGAAGGTGAGGCTATTTCTTGGCACGTTGCGGAGCTATTAAAAGAAAAGAAATTACTAAAAGATAAACCCATCTATCGTGTGGTTTTTCATGAAATAACAAAACCAGCTATCCAGCGCGCTATTCAAGAACCGCGTGAACTGTCGATGGAAATGGTCGATGCGCAACAGGCTAGGCGTGCGTTGGACTATTTGGTAGGGTTTAATTTGTCACCCTTATTGTGGAAAAAAATCAGACGAGGTCTGTCGGCTGGTCGTGTGCAAAGTCCCGCTTTGCGGATGATTGTTGAGCGCGAGCAGGAAATAGAGGCCTTTAAAAGTCGTGAGTATTGGAGTATCGAATCCAAGGTGTCGTCCAGCGAGCAAGGGTTTACTGCGAAACTATCGGTGTTTGATAACGAGAAGTTAAGCCAGTTTAGTGTGACCGATGAAGGGCGTGCACAACAAATTACGGATAGCTTGCTTTCCGCTGCTGCGGGCAAGTTGCTGGTCAAAACGCTGAAGAAAAAGCAGCGAAAGCGTAATCCGGCCGCGCCTTTTACTACCTCAACTTTACAACAAGAAGCTGCTAGAAAACTGGGCTTTACGACTAAAAAGACCATGCAAGTGGCGCAACAATTGTATGAAGGGGTAACGATTGGTTCTGAATCGGTGGGTCTAATCACCTACATGCGTACTGATTCGGTTAATCTAGCCGATGAGGCCGTAGAATCAATTAGGCAGTTGATAGCGTCGCGTTATGGTAAAGAAAACGTGCCTGCAAAGCCTCTCGCATATAAAACAAAGTCAAAAAATGCGCAGGAAGCCCATGAGGCAGTTAGGCCGAGCTCAGTCGAGCGAATTCCGGAAGAGATCCGCGGTTCATTAACGAACGATCAATATAAATTATACTTATTGATTTGGAAAAGAACCGTGGCTTGCCAAATGGCGCACGCAGTCATAGACATGGTCAGTGCCGAACTGACGTGTGGTAATGAACATATTTTTCGTGCGACCGGTTCAACGGTTAATAAACCGGGGTTTATGTCGGTTTATTTAGAAGGCAAGGATGACACCAAGGGTGATGACGATAACAAGGAAAATTTGCTACCGCCGATGAAAGAAGGCGAGCTGGTTGACTTGATAGAAGTGATGCCCAATCAGCACTTTACAGAGCCGCCACCAAGATACGGCGAAGCTAGTCTGGTTAAATCCCTTGAAGAACATGGTATTGGGCGACCGTCTACGTATGCCTCTATTATTTCTACCTTGCAAAACCGTGAGTATGTCGAGCTCGAACAAAAACGTTTCTATCCGACGGATGTGGGACGCATCGTTATTAAGTTTTTGACCGAACATTTCACTAACTACGTTGATTATGACTTTACTGCAAAGTTAGAAGACGATTTAGATGCCGTCTCTAGAGGCGAGAAGAAATGGTTGCCGGTGATGGAGAAGTTTTGGCAACCCTTTAAAACGCTGATTGATGATAAAGAGCAAAGTGTCCAGCGTAGCGATGTTACGCAAGAAGCGATGGACGAGAAATGCCCTGAATGCGGTAAACAATTATCGATACGCTTGGGGCGTAATGGCCGATTTATTGGTTGTACTGATTACCCCGAGTGCGGCTACACCAGAAACCTCAACGATGATGCTGCTTCAGCAGAACCAGAAGTGGTCGAAGGTAGGCAGTGCCCAAAATGTGAAGCCAATTTAATTATTCGGTCGGGACGTTACGGCAAGTTTATTGGCTGTAGCGCATACCCCGCGTGTAAGCACATGGAGCCGCTTGAAAAGCCAAAAGACACAAACGTGGTTTGTCCCGATTGTAAAAAGGGCAGCATATTAGAGCGAAAATCACGTAAGGGGAAAATATTCTATTCCTGCTCAAACTACCCCAAATGTAAATACGCTCTTTGGAATGAGCCCATTAATGAGCCATGCCCCAATTGTAATTGGCCTATTTTGACTGTTAAAATAACAAAAAGTCGAGGCGCAGAAAAAGTATGTCCGCAACAGGACTGCTCGTATATAACGCCTTGCGAAGAAATGGCTAAACCTAACTAGATAAATTGATGGATATGATAGAAGATAAAAAAATATTTGTTGCTGTATTAATGGGGTCTGACTCGGACTTACCCGTAATGCAATCGACCTTAGATGTGCTAGATGAGTTACAAATTCCTTATGAAGTAAGAATCAGCTCAGCGCACAGAACACCCGTAGAAACCCACGAATATGTCACTACGGCAGATAAAAGGGGTTGTGGCGTATTTATCGCTGCGGCAGGTTTGGCTGCGCATTTGGCCGGTGCTGTGGCAGCTAATACGGTTAAGCCAGTGATCGGCGTGCCGCTAGATGCAGGCTCCGTGCAAGGGATGGATGCTTTGCTCTCTACGGTTCAAATGCCAGGTGGTATTCCAGTAGCGAGCGTTGCGATTGGCAAGCCGGGTGCAAAAAATGCAGCGTATTTGGCGGCACAAATTTTGGCGCTGTCTGATAAAGACCTAGCCGCACGTGTGTTAGCGAATAGAAAGGCTTCTGCCGAAGCAGTATTGCAAAAAAACCGCGACTTACAACAAAAGCTCGGTTCTTAAGCTTAAGCGAGCCGCTCATGCCATCTGCTTGGCAAAAACGACAATGCGTCGAGCAACTGCGCCGGGGCGGACTGATTGCTTACCCAACCGAGGCCGTCTATGGTTTGGGTTGTGACCCTTTAAACAGGCAGGCAGTTTTTTCCTTATTGGCGCTAAAAAAAAGGGCGTGGCAGAAAGGGCTTATTTTAATTGCTGCCGACTTTAGTCAAATCGAACCTTTTATAAAACGCCTGCCTGAACCGATTAAAAAAAGGATAAATGATCCATGTCAGCAGGCGACTACGTGGGTCTTGCCAGCAAAGAAAAATGTGCCAAACTGGTTAACAGGTACAAATAAAACCATCGCGGTTCGCCTTGTGCAGCACCCATTGGCACAAGCGATTTGTCGACAGGCTGGTATGGCAATTGTTTCGACGAGTGCTAATTTTGCGGGTTGCGAAGCGCTTAGAGTGGGGTATAAAGCCCGCTTAAAGTTTGGTAATAAAGGGGTGTTTACGCTCAATGGTTCCGTCGGTAGTGCAGATAAACCGAGCCGCTTGATAGACCCTTTTTCTAATAAGCAACTACGTTAACTAGAGGTTATTTCTTATATGTCGGCACCCAATATACAGGCGGTTAAAGCGTACCTGTTCGCGTTACAAGACACGATTTGCTTGTCTTTAGAAACCTTAGAAGAGGACGCTAAATTTGTTGAGGATTTGTGGCAACGCGGTGGTGATACGGGTGGTGGTCGCACGCGAGTGATGGAAAATGGTCAAACGTTTGAACAAGCGGGGGTTAATTTTTCACATGTTCGGGGTGGCTCGTTACCGGCATCTGCGACGCAACACCGACCTGAACTAGCGGGGCGTGATTTTGAGGCATTAGGCGTGTCGTTGGTGATTCATCCACGCAATCCGTTTGTGCCGACTTCGCACGCCAATGTTCGGTTTTTTATCGCAGAAAAAGCAGGCGAAGAGCCGATTTGGTGGTTTGGTGGTGGATTTGATTTAACCCCCTACTATGGTTTTGAAGACGATGCGGTACATTGGCATCAACAAGCAAAAAAGGCCTGTGATCCTTTCGGTGAGACAGTATACGATGAGTATAAAAAATGGTGTGATGATTATTTTTTCATCAAACATCGAAATGAACCGAGAGGTATTGGCGGTTTGTTTTTTGACGACTTAAATGAAGGCGGGTTTGAGCGTTGTTTCGAACTGATGAAAAGTGTGGGTAACCATTACCTTCCTGCGTATATTCCGATCGTCGAACGACGCAAAAGCCTACCCTTTGCGCAAAAAGAAAAAGACTTTCAGTGTTATCGTCGTGGGCGTTACGTAGAGTTTAACTTAGTGTATGACCGTGGTACTTTGTTTGGGCTACAAACAGGGGGGCGTACCGAATCCATATTAATGTCGTTACCGCCGAATGTTACGTGGCGTTATAACTGGCAGCCAGCAGCGGGAAGCGAAGAAAGTCGTTTGTATGACGTGTTTTTGCAACCAAAAAATTGGCTGAATCAAAAGGACTAACAGCTTAAGAGCTGATTTGTACGTCCTCAGTGGTGAGCGAGCTGGTTTTAGATTGTTCATTTTTTTCAGCCAGCGCTTTGATGACGTTTTCTAAACCGCCGCTATTTTTAATGCTGGTTGCAAAGCTGCCTTTGTAGTTTGTAACCATGCTGATGCCTTCGATAATCACGTCATAGGCCTTCCACTGCCCATCATTGTCTAAGGTCATGCGGTAATCAACTGAAACTGGTGGTCTAGAGGCCTGAATTATTTCGGTTTTGACAATGACTCGGCTGTCATCAGGGTTTAGTGACATGGGTAAAAAATGAACTGTCCAGTCTTGAAACTCGGTAAAAGCAGTTGCGTAAGTATTAACTAATAAGCCTTTAAATTCTTTTTGAAATTGTGTTTTTTGTTGCTCGCTTGCGGTACGCCAGTACTTGCCTAAAACGAGTTTAGAGACCTTATCCAAATCAACGCGAGGCTCGATAACATCGTCGACAAGGTTGAAAATGTATTCACGATTACTCAGTTTATCTTTGTCTTTTTTCACAATGTCGTAGAGTAAATCAGATGTTTCTTGAATCACTTGTTGCGGCGCATTGAGTTCACCAGCAAATATGTTGCTGTGAAAGATTAATAATAAGAGTGTCAGTCCTAAACTGCAAAATCCGTTTATTTTTTTCATATCGATCAAAGCCCTATGAGTGTTTTATTTTTTTAATCATTGCATCAATAGATCCTCGATACGGGATTATGATTGCAATATCTTAACCGGGTTAAATAATTAATACAGTACGGTTTCGGTTCAATGCCACGAGACCAGCGCTGATTAAGCAAGGTACCTTCAGAGCAAATACTATAACGCTTTAGCTGAACGATCAATGACTGAACTGTCAAATCGTCTTTAAGGTAGTTAAACAACGTTGTGTATCACAAAATTGTGCTGGCCGGTCCTCGCTTACTTTTTGTTCTTTCCTGTAATTATTATTGATAAGGTAACGCATTTTTGTAACTATGATGTAAAAAGGACGCTCTAAACTCACTTAATGAGATAATAGCTGATTCCTTAGTTCTGATTATAGCCTAAAACAAATAAAAAATATGATGCCTTGCAAAGCAAATTTAATTTTATCAACGCGCTTACGTCGCATGCGTACAAATGATTTTAGTCGGCGTTTGATGCGTGAAAATCGCCTAACTGTAGACGACCTTATTTACCCTGTATTCGTGATTGAAGGCGAGCAACAACGACAAAGTATTGAGTCGATGCCCGGCGTTGAACGCGTGAGTATTGATTTGTTGTTACAAGAGGCTGATGAAGTTTTTCGGCTGGGCATACCTGCAATAGCGATTTTTCCCGTGCCAGATCCAAAGGCCAAAACCGACGCTGCAGAAGAAGCCTGGAACCCAGAGGGCTTGGCTCAACGCGCGGTTAGGGCAATAAAAGCGAATCTGCCCGAACTGGGCGTCATTACTGATGTCGCTTTAGATCCGTTTACCCTTCATGGGCAAGATGGTTTGATCAATGATGATGGCTATGTGTTAAACGATGAAACGGTCGATGTCTTAGTCAAACAGGCGCTGTCACATGCACAAGCGGGCGCGGACATTGTGGCACCCTCAGATATGATGGATGGGCGCGTGGGTGCAATCAGGGAGGCGCTTGAAGAGGCGGGCTATACGAATACCAAGATTTTAGCGTATTCAGCTAAATACGCATCAAGTTTTTACGGGCCATTCAGAGATGCAGTGGGGTCTGCGACGCAATTGGGATCGGGCAATAAATACAGCTACCAAATGGATTGTGCGAACAGTGATGAAGCCCTGGCAGAAGTTAGCTTAGATATACAAGAGGGTGCCGATATGGTGATGGTTAAGCCGGGGATGCCGTACCTTGATGTGATCAGGCGAGTGAGCGAAGAGTTTGAGATACCAGTATTTGCCTATCAAGTCAGCGGTGAATACGCGATGTTAAAGGCGGCGATACAAAATGGCTGGTTGGAAGAAAGGCCAGCCGTATTAGAGGCCTTATTAGCGTTTAAACGTGCGGGTGCGGATGCCATATTGACGTATTTTGCCAAAGATGTAGCGCGTTGGTTAAAAACATAGTGTTGGAGCAATAAATGTTGGATCGATATGCCGTTATGGGGTTCCCCATTTCACATAGTTTGTCACCTGTTATTCATCAACAGTTCGCCGAACAAACGGGACAGGACATCAGTTACGAAGCGATAGAAGTGCGGCCTGAATCGTTTGACCAAGCGATGGATGACTTTTTCCACGCGGGGGGGCAGGGTGTCAATTGCACCGTACCGTTAAAAGAGTTAGCGTTTAAAAAAGCGGATCAATTAACTGAGCGTGCAAAATTTAGTGGTGCGGTCAATACCTTGAAACTGATGGAGGACGGTTCACTGCTCGGTGATAACACCGACGGGGTTGGCTTAATGACGGACTTATGCAAAAACCTCGGCTTGTCTCTAGCGGGGAAGCGCTTGCTCGTATTAGGTGCAGGGGGAGCGACACGTGGTATTCTCGGGCCTTTACTTGAGGCTAAACCGGAGTGCTTGTTTTTAGCGAATAGAACGATTGAAAAAGCGCAAAAGTTAAAAGTTATTTTTGCCCCGCTGGGCAATATTGATGTATCGAGTTACGAGGATCTGCTGGGCAATAAATTTGACCTTATTATTAATGCGACCTCAGCTAGTCTGAGCGGCAAAGTGCCGCCTTTGCCGCACGATATTTTGGCCAAACAGGCAGTCTGCTACGATTTGGCCTACAGTAAAAAACCAACGGCGTTTACCCTATGGGGTAAGGGTGAAGGAGCTTTTTTGTCAGTAGGTGGCTTGGGTATGTTGATTGAACAAGCAGCGCAAGCATTCTATATTTGGCGATCAGTTATGCCTGATACCGACTCCGTGGTTAATAAAATAAACACAGCCGACGGGTATTCGGTTTAATGTAGGTTTTGTTTTTTGGTGAATTTCAGTAGGGCGTGTAAGGTATCAAACGAGATTTTGTCCAGCTGTGAAAAGCTAAGACCAATACCGTCGTGTTTTGTGTAAGCCACTTGGGCGTCAAGCGTGTGTCTTTTAACGCGGGTGTTATCTTGGTGTAGTGAGAAGACAAGCTTGGTTTCAGCGCCGGGGATCAATAGGGTATTATCCAATTCTAAGCACATGCCGCCTAGGCCGAAATCTCTTGTGGTACAGTAAATTTCTCTACCCTCGAATTTTATCGTAATGGGTAATTTTAAAGGGGACCTCATGCAAGCTCTGTGTTCCATTCGTAACTCCACGCTGTTTTTGTTTAATTTAGCACAAAACGTTTTGGCATGATAAATAACTTAAAAGGATATGACCAAAACCGACACTGTCATTTGGCTATAACAATCAGATGGCTTGCAAGAACTTAGACGGCGGTCCCTTGTGTAGAAAGATTCCTACGGCTTAACTGATCAGGCTATTAAGCGTTTGATCAGTCCATTGACAGGCTTCTAAATAGGCGCTGGATATCTCTATGCCGGTGGGTAGTGCGTTTTGATTTTCATATTCAGTGATATTTGTAAGGACTTGACCGATGGCGCCTTCCCTGTGTAGTAGGGCGTTAGCAATATCACTATCCAATGACATGGGTGGAATAATATTTTGCATGGTCGAATCGAGCATGGCGTCTATATTCGATAACAGGCCAGCTAGAAAAAAACTACTGCTGTTGGTGAACTTTTTTTCTACCGCAATTAATTCTGCCAGCTTGGCCCTGACTAACGATATACGTAATAATTCAGAGGGTTTTGACGACATATTGCGCAAGCTTAACAGCGTTACCCACTTTGTAAGATTGTTAATACCGATAATAACAATGGCCTGTTTAATGGATTGAATGGGTTTAGAAAAAGAAAAATAGGCCGAATTTAAGTATTTGAGCAACATGTAGGTGAGGTTGGGATCTTGCTCTATCGTATTTTTTAGTTCATCTAAGGTAATATCGGGCTGGTTGACCACCGCGAGCAGTTGGGTTTGTGTGCTTGAGTTGGCAGTGATTGACTTGCCTTTAATATGCTCAGGCTTGCAGAAGAAATAGCCTTGGAATAACTCACAGCTAATATCGCGGTAGGCTTCAAACTCTTGGTAGGTTTCTACCTTTTCTGCGAGGAAAGTTATTTTTTTTGTTCTGAGCTGTTGTATTAACGCTTTGTTTTCTTGAAGCGTTGTGGTGGTTAAATCAAATTTAATAATATCAGCGAGATCAATTAATGGGTCCCAATCGGGGGTGTAAATAAAGTCATCGAGAGCAAAAGTAAACCCTTTCTCGTGTAAAGATTTAGCACGAAGAACAAGGGCTGGGTCAGGTTTAATGTCTTCTAACAGTTCCAATACCAGTTTGTTGGCTGGTAAAGACTCTATATGCGGACTCATGATGTCGTCGTAGGACATATTGATAAATGCCAGCTTATTATTAGAGGCTTTATCCAAGCCTAAATCGATAATTGAAGAGGCTAGTACTTCAGCGGTAATTGAATGATTTGAGTCGTTGGCTTGGTCTGTTGGGCGGTATAAGAACTCGTACGCGTGAACATCCAAAGACAGGTTTAAAATGGGTTGACGAGCAAATGAAAAATGATGCATGAAGGCACTTAAAGCAAGTTATTAGAATGGAGGATTTAGTATAGCTTAGATTCAAGAACATCCAAGCTGAGAGGCTTAAATTAGATAATTGTTTTTAAGTCGTACGTAGTTTTGCGCCGAGTAAGCTAAAAATTGCGTTTCTTGCTCGTTGATGGGGCGTACTTTTTTGACCGGTGAGCCGACATATAAATAACCGCTGTCTAATATTTTTCCGGGTGGTACCAAGCTGCCAGCACCGATGATGACTTGTTCGTTCACGATTGCGCCATCCATAACGATAGACCCCATGCCAATAAGGCAACGATTAGCGATGCTGCAACCATGCAGAGTGACTCTGTGCCCAACTGTTACTTCGTCGCCGATGCGTAATGGGAAACCACCGGGATTAAAGTCACTAGCATGGGTGACGTGCAGAACACTGCCATCTTGCACATTTGTGCGTTGACCAATAGTAATGCGGTGAATATCGCCCCGGACGACAGTTTGCGGCCAAATAGAAACGTCGGCAGCCAGTGTGACGTCGCCGATAACGACAGCTGTTTCGTGAACAAAAGCGCTGGCGTGGACGTTAGGTGTTTTCGAATCAAAAGATTGAATGTGCATAGTTGAGCCTCTGTTTTACACGCTTGTTGAGCGTTTGTTTAATGGAGAATAATGATAAGTGTATCAGTATTTTTGCTCTAACCGTGATGCTGGTGCTAATGGATTGTTTGCCACGTAGGTGTTTATTGTTAGGTATCAATAGTGGCTGAAATTACCAAATCATGAGAATATAAGGTTTTTTCAAATGATATAAATAATGAGCAACCCCCTATTAGAAGAGTTTGAGCTCCCCACTTTTTCATCCATTAAAGCGAGCGATATCGAGCCCGCCATTGATGCCACTTTGGCGCGCAATAGAGATGAAATTTCCGCCCTACTAGAAGGGGGACAGTCCGCATATAGTTGGTCAAATCTCGTTCATCCAATGGAATTGATAGATGACCGTCTGAACCGGCGTTGGTCGCCAGTAAGCCACCTAAATTCTGTATTAAATAATGATTCGTGGCGTGAGGCGTATGCTAACTGCCTACCAAAATTGAGTGAATATGCGACCGAGATTGGGCAAAATAAGGCGCTGTATTTGGCGTATTGTTCAATTAAACAAGGGGCAGAATTCGCCTCTTTAGAGCAGGCTCAAAAAAAGATTATTGATAACGCAATACGTGATTTTGAATTATCGGGCGTAGCGCTAGAGGACGATAAAAAGCAACGTTATATGGAATTGTCGCAGCAGTTGTCCAATTTAACCAATCAGTTTGAAGAAAACCTGATGGATGCCACCAATGCGTGGACTAAACAGGTAACAGATCAATCCTTATTGGTCGGGCTGCCAGAGTCTAGCATGGCTTTACTACGCCAAACCGCTGAACAAAAGGGTCAAGAAGGGTGGCTGTTAACGCTTGAGTTCCCTTGCTATATCGCGTTGATGACCTACGCCGATAATCGGCAATTGCGCTATGAAATTCACCACGCGTTTGTCACCCGGGCGTCAGAACTTGGCCCTGATGAAGGTCGTTGGGACAATACGATCATCATGGATCAAATTGTCGCTATTAGAGATGAAAAAGCAAAACTATTGGGTTTTGCCAATTACGCCGAACTATCTCTAGCAACCAAAATGGCGCAAACCCCCGAGGATGTACTGGACTTTTTATATCAACTAGCCGAACGCTCTACACAGATGGCGAAGGAAGACGTAAAAACCTTGCAGCAATTCGCCAACAAGCAGGGGCATGAAGGCGACTTAGCGTCGTGGGATATGGCGTATTATTCAGAAAAATTAAGCCAAGCACGTTTCCACTTTTCACAAGAAGAGGTTAAGGCGTACTTTCCGATAAACCGTGTTTTAACGGGTATGTTTGCGGTTGTTGAACGTTTGTTTGGGGTCAACATACATGAACTGAAAGATGTGGGTACATGGCATAAAGATGTGCAGTTTTTTGAAATTACTGATCAAGCAGGAGCGCAACGGGGTCGTTTTTATATCGACTTATACGCGCGGCCTAATAAGCGTGGTGGCGCCTGGATGGATGAATGCGTTACCCGATTTAAAAAACAAGACGGCATACAAACACCGGTGGCCTATCTCACCTGCAACTTTACTCCGCCTATTGGCACAGCGCCTTCGTTGTTAACACACGGTGAAGTCGAGACACTGTTTCATGAATTTGGGCATGGTTTGCACCATATGTTGACAACCGTTGATTACCTTAGCGTATCGGGCATTCATGGCGTGGAGTGGGACGCGGTCGAGTTACCCAGTCAATTTATGGAAAACTGGT